>JBAWAV010000148.1:0-2938 GCA_049589475.1 Mycobacterium sp. | reverse complement strand
GGCTGGCGTACCGATTGTGCCGATGGTGTCAATCGGCGGCCAGGAGAACCAGCTACACCTTGCTCGAGGCGCCGCGCTGGCTCGGCTTCTACGGCTTCCCCAACTCACCAGGCTCGCGACACTGCCGATCAGCTTCGGGTTTCCTTGGGGGCTTAGCGTACTGGGAATTCCGCCCAACATCCCTCTTCCCACGAAGATCATTACCCGAGTCCTGGAGCCGGTGAACGTGCGGGCCGAGTTTGGGGACGATCCAGACCCACGGGTGGTGGACGCTCACATCCGAAAGCTAATGCAGGCAGCTCTCGACGAAATGGCGCGGGAACGTCGGTTTCCCGTCGTCGGATGATCAAAGGATCCGTCGCCATGAAACGGCCACGCTGAGTTATTCAGACCTCCTGCAACGTGTCGGCGGCAACTGAATACTGACCACTGCGCGGCAACTGAAAATTGACCAGCTTCCTGGAGAACCTTGGCTATGGGCCAGGGAGGAAGCGAGTGTTGAACGTGGAGGACTGGGCGGAGATCCGGCGGTTGCGTCGGGCGGAGCGGTTGCCGATTTCGGAGATCGCGCGGGTGTTGGGGATTTCGCGGAACACGGTGAAGGCGGCGTTGGCCTCTGATGGTCCGCCGAAGTATCAGCGTGCGCCGGCCGGGTCGGTGGTCGATGAGGCCGAGCCGCGGATCCGGGAGTTGTTGGCGACCTATCCGCGGATGCCGGCGACGGTGATCGCTGAGCGGATCGGGTGGTCGTATTCGATCCGGACGCTCAGTGCGCGGGTGCGGGAGTTGCGGCCGGTGTATCTGCCGCCGGATCCGGCGTCGCGCACGAGCTATGTGGCCGGTGAGATCGCGCAGTGCGACTTCTGGTTCCCTGATGTGGTGGTGCCGGTCGGGTACGGCCAAACGCGCACCGCCACCTCACTTCCGGTGTTGACGATGGTGTGTGGGTATTCGCGGTGGGCCTCGGCGGTGTTGATCCCGACCCGGACGGCCGAAGACTTGTATTCCGGTTGGTGGCAGCATCTTTCAACTCTGGGTGCTACGCCACGGGTGCTGGTGTGGGACGGTGAGGGTGCGGTCGGGCGGTGGCGGGCTCGCCAACCCGAACTCACTGGGGCGTGCCAGGCGTTTCGCGGGACGCTGGCGGCCAAGGTGCTGATCTGCAAACCGGGCGACCCCGAGGCCAAGGGGTTGGTGGAGCGCTTTCACGACTATCTGGAGCGGGCGTTCCTACCGGGTCGGGTGTTCGGCTCGCCGGCGGATTTCAACACTCAGTTGGCCGACTGGTTGGTGCGGGCCAACCACCGCCAGCACCGCGTGCTCGGGTGTCGCCCGGCCGATCGGATCGAGGCCGACAAGGAGGCGATGCTGGCGTTGCCGCCGTTCGGGCCCAGCGTTGGCTGGCGGAGCTCGACCCGGCTTCCGCGCGATCACTACGTGCGGTTGGACGGCAACGACTACTCGGTGCATCCGGTGGCGGTCGGGCGGCGCATCGAAGTCACCGCTGGCCTGGAACGGGTCCGGGTGTGGTGCGGCGGGAACCTGGTCGCCGACCATGACCGGGTCTGGGCCAAACATCAGACGATCTCTGATCCCGACCACGTCGAGGCTGCAAAGATATTACGCCGCAAGCACTTCGACATCATCGGGCAGCCGGCTCATGTGCACGTCGAGCAACGACGTCTTGCTGATTACGACGCCGCCCTCGGGCTCGATGGGCCGGTGGCGTGATGGCGGCCAAGACCACCAGCAGCCGGGATGTGACTGCCGAGCTGGCGTATCTGACCCGGGCCTTGAAAGCCCCGACTCTGCGTGAGGCCGTCGACCGGCTCGCCGAGCGGGCCCGTGCCGAGAGCTGGACGCATGAAGAGTTCCTGGCGGCGTGTCTGCAGCGTGAAGTGTCCGCCCGCGAATCCCACGGTGGTGAAGGACGCATCCGGGCAGCCCGCTTCCCATCACGAAAGTCGTTGGAGGAGTTCGACTTCGACCACGCTCGTGGCCTCAAACGCGATCTCATCGCCCATCTGGGCACGCTGGACTTCGTCACCGCCAAAGACAACGTCGTGTTCCTGGGCCCACCAGGAACCGGGAAGACGCACTTGGCGATCGGGATCGCCATCCGGGCGTGTCAGGCCGGGCACCGAGTCCTGTTCGCCACCGCCTCGCAATGGGTCGACCGCCTGGCCGCCGCCCACCACGGCGGCACGCTGCAGGCCGAACTCGTCCGCCTGGCCCGCTACCCACTGCTCGTCATCGACGAAGTGGGATACATACCGTTCGAACCCGAAGCCGCCAACCTGTTCTTCCAACTGGTGTCCTCGCGCTACGAACGAGCCAGCCTCATCGTCACCTCCAACAAGCCGTTCGGCCGGTGGGGCGAAGTCTTCGGCGACGACGTCGTCGCCGCAGCCATGATCGACCGCCTCGTCCACCACGCCGAAGTCATCGCACTCAAAGGAGACAGCTACCGCATCAAAGACCGAGACCTCGGCCGCGTCCCCACCGTCACGGCCGACGACCAATGAACCCAAGCTGGTCAAATTTCACTTGCCGACAACTGATCAGTTTTCGGTTGCCGTTGACACAACGAAACTCGGGAAGGCAGAAGCGACCGAAGCCACAGACCAGCAAGCGACGTCGAGAAGAAAGTTTTGCATGGGTATCGGTATCGAGGTTGAAGGTCTGACGAAGTCCTTCGGGTCCCAGCGAATCTGGGAAGATGTCACGTTGGAGATCCCGGAGGGCGAGGTCAGCGTTCTGCTGGGCCCGTCAGGTACGGGTAAGTCCGTCTTCCTGAAGTCGCTGATCGGTCTGCTGCGCCCGGAGCGCGGCTCGATCCTGGTCGACGGCACCGACATCACCGAGTGCTCGGCCAAAGAGCTTTACGACATCCGCACGCTGTTCGGTGTGATGTTCCAGGACGGCGCCTTGTTCGGGT
>JBAWAV010000147.1:0-1756 GCA_049589475.1 Mycobacterium sp. | reverse complement strand
GGCCAACGCCGCGGCGACCGGGACCAACGCGGCGGCGGACAGCGCCGCGCCGGCACGCGGTGACCGCGAGGCGAAGCCGGCGACCACGGTGAGCACTGCGAGCGCTGCGACGGCGAAAAGCCCGATCGGCGAACCAGTGATCAGCCGATGGGCAACGCCGAGACCCGTTCCCGTCCAGATTAAACCGACGAGTCCCGCAATTGCGCCACGCTGGATGTGCGCAGACCCCCACGGCTTCAACCGCGACGTCGAGAAGATGACCGCCGCGTCGGCGATGTCCTCGACGATGCCCGGGGCGGCAGGCCCGACCGGGACGGGTTGCAGCGCCAGCAGATCGCCGTCGACGACGCCGACCGTTCCCAGACTGGCGTCAAGGCTGAACGGCGCACCGCCGATCGGCGCGAGGCTGAGCCGCACGGGTGTCGTCGGGTCGGTGGTCGCGCTGCCGTTGGCGACGTCGTCGGAGACGGCGGGAACGACGAGACGCTCCACTGCGGGCAGGATGTCGCGCAGCGGAAGATCGGCGGGCAGCGCTATTTCGGTCAGCCGACTGTCGGCGAGGATCGCGACCCGCACGATGGGTATCACGGCGCTGGACATCACTGACTCCTCGAGCTTCTGCGCGACATTGCTTCTCTTTCTCTTGGTGAATTGCTGATGTTCTGGGCGGGGTTACACGGCCTGCGGATTGGGCTGCGTTGTGAAATCTCTGGACAGCCGGTTCCCCTCGAACCACTGGCCGTCCGGTAACTGCCCGGTGAGCTGCTCGACGGCGACGCCGATGGCGAACGAAGTTCCGGGAGTGAACGTGGAGATCCATTCGCCGTCGAACGCGCGCGATGGGCTGACCAGAACTCGGCCCGCCGTGGTGTCGACGATGCTCATGCCCACTTCGGTACTGGTGTGCCGGCCGTCGTGACGACAGCCGGCGACGATCTCCACGTAGCTGCGCGGTCCGGTGAAGACCGACTCGACCACAGCACGCCCAGACTTCGGGATGCCCAGGTAGTCGAGGACTTCGGTGAGCGGTGCGCCGGTGCGCAGTCGCTCGTCGGCCCGCGCGCCGACCTGGGCGGGCAGGCTGAATTCGTTGAAGCGCGCAGGTGGGCGCTGCGCCAGCCCGACGCCGAGCACCGGCACCAGAGCGCGGGCGTCGTGGATGTCCATCACCGTGAATGTCACCAGCTGCGCGTTACGAAGGGCCACAACGGTTTTACCGCCGCGCTGCGCGATGATTCCGCGCAACAGCTCGTCACGACCGTCGGCGGCGGCCGGCCCCACGAAGCGCAGATCCAGCCACCGCTCCGGGAAGCAGATCACCCGGATCCAGTCGGCCACCTGCGCGTTGACGGCGCCATCGGCCGAGATCATCTTCATCCGAGTCAGTTCTGCGTTCTGCCGATCGAGAAACGCAGCCCGCTCCGCGGCATCACTGTATGGCGTGGTGATCGCCAAAACCCATGGGAACGTTCCCGCTCCCACGGTTTCAGCGATGAACCACGCCTGATCGACAGTGAGCTCGACGGCGTTGGGCTTGGCAGTCATCTACCCTGCGGACCCGCCCGCCACGTTGTGCGCCATGAGCCGTCCTGCAACCCGTGCCGTGGAGCGGACTAGCCGCCCCACTTCGCGCCTTCGGCCTGATCGCGGGCCAGCATCGAGGTGGTGTTGTTCTCGTGCGTGCCGGCCATCGCACGATACGACAGCACCAACTGCTCCATCGCCTGATTCCACTGCGCCTGCCACGCCTGATAAC
>JBAWAV010000146.1:0-3261 GCA_049589475.1 Mycobacterium sp. | reverse complement strand
TGATCGCCGCGGCCCCAGATTCCGCTCGGGCGTATCGAGCAGGTCAGCAGACCGTCAACCCCGTTCTGGGACAGCACAAATCGCTCAGCGACCACCTTCGTCTCGGTGTAGAGGTCGTTGAATCGGTCGGTGTACGGCAGCGTCTCGTCGCCACCGGCGATGCACTTGCCGCCCATCACCACGCTGTTGGACGCCGTGTAGACGAACCGCTTCACCCCGGCACGCTGCGCGGCATGCACCAGGTTCTTGGTCCCCTCGACGTTGACGGCGAAGCTGCGCTGCCGGTACTCCTCGGTGACCGATGCGCCGCCCATCAGCTCAATCAGGGCAGCGGTATGGAAGACGGTGTCGATGTCGTCGACCGCGCCCGCGACGATGTCGCGGTCGCAGACGTCGCCGTGGAGCACCTCGAGTCCGGGCTGGGCGGGCAGCGTTGAGGGTGCACGGTCGAAGGACCGCACGTGGTAGCCGCGGTCGAGCAGCGTGGTGACCAGGTTGGCGCCGACGAATCCCGAGCCGCCGGTAACCAGCACTCGGCCCAGTTGGGCGGTCGGCGATTGTCCAGAGTTCTCAACCATGGGCAAGAGAATAACTGAAACGTGTTCCAGTTTCGAACAGATGCCCGCGAAATGGTTGCGATGTCAAGAATTTTCCGGGTCGCCGGCGGCCAGCGCGTCGGAGATCCGCTTGCGGGCGCCAGCTAAGTGCTCCTCGCAGCGTTTCACCAGCTGCTCGCCTCTTTCCCAGAGTGTCAGCGACGCATCGAGATCGAGTCCGCCCTGCTCCAGCAGCCGTACGACTTCGATCAGCTCGTCGCGGCATTTTTCATACCCGAGCTGACTAATAGGCGTAGCGTCGTCACTCGACATCGGCAGGTCCTTCGCTCACCGCCGCGATCGCGCCGTCGCCGACCCGCACCCGCAGCGCCGTCCCGGCCGGCGCTTCGGCCGTGCTGCGCAGCACCGCCGACCGACCCTCGGGCGTCACCGCCTGCACCACGGCATAACCGCGGGCGAGGGTGGCCGCCGGCCCCAACGTAGCCAGCCGCGCCGACAGGTGTCCGACGCGCTCGGTCTCCACGTCGATGATCCGGGTGATGTCCCGTCGGACCGCAGACCGGGCGCGGTGAATTTCGTCGGCGCGCGCCGTCAGCGCCGCCAGCGGTTCGGCCAACACCGGGCGGCTGCGCAGTTGGGCGAGCATCCGCTCCTCGCGCGTCACCCAGTTGCGCAGCGCCTGAGCGCTGCGTCGGCGCAAGTCGTCGAGTAAGCGCTGTTCGGCCGCGGTGTCCGGGACGATCCGTTTGGCGGCGTCGGTGGGCGTGGCGGCGCGGACGTCGGCGACCAGGTCGCACAGCGGGTTGTCGGGCTCATGACCGACCGCGCTGACCACCGGTGTGCGGCACGCGGCGATCGCGCGGCACAGCGTCTCGTCGGAAAACGGCAGCAGATCCTCCACGCTGCCGCCACCGCGGGCCAGCACGATCACGTCGACATCGGCGTCGGCATCCAATTCCTTGAGCGCAGTGACGATCTGGGACACCGCGGTCGGACCCTGAACCGCGGTGTTGCGGACGGCGAACCGCACCCCGGGCCAACGCGCTGCGGCGACAGTCGTCACGTCGCGCTCAGCCGCGCTGGCGCGGCCGGTGATCAGTCCAACGGTGTTGGGCAGGAACGGGATCGGCCGCTTGAGCCGTGGATCGAACAGCCCTTCGGCCTCGAGCAGCCGGCGCAGCCGCTCGATCCGGGCCAGCAGTTCGCCGATGCCCACGGCACGAATCTCGCTGAGCCGCAACGTGAGTGTGCCACGGCCGGTGAAGAAGTTTGGCTTGCCGCAGACCACCACCTGGACGCCTTCAGAGAGCTTGACGGGCGCGCGCTCCACCAGATCGCGCGGAGCGGTCACCGTCAACGACATGTCGGCGGCCGGATCTCGCAACACCATGAAGACGGTCTTGGCGCCCGGCCGGATGTTGATCTGGGCCAGCTGGCCCTCCACCCAGACCGTGCCCAACTTCTCGATCCAGCCGGCGATCCGGATCGCAACCGCGCGAACAGGATACGGGTTCTCAGCCGAATTGGTTTGGGCGGCAGCCGAGTTGGCGTTGGCGGTCACTTCGCCGTCGCGCGCGTGATCCTGTTGGCGAGCAGCGTCTGGAACGGCGCACGTCCCTTGGTGGCCTCTTCGTAGGCCAGCAGGGATTCGAGCTCGTCGAGGTCGAGTGACTGCAACCGGGCCCGCAGCTGCGCCAGCGTCAGCTGCTCGTAGTCCAGCTCCTCAACCACCGCGGGTGCAGGCGCGGCCTGCTTGCCGGTGGACTTCTTCGCGGGCGCGCCCGCGGCTGGATCGGCGGAGGTGTACAGGGCGAACCGCCCTTCACCGCGACGCTCAGTGTCTGAGGCTCCTGGGGTGTCGTCGTCGCTGTCGTCGGACAGATCCTCGTCGAACGTGGCCCACTCCGGCTGCTCGTCCTTGGGCGGGAAGATGTGCTCCAGGGTGGAATCGCCCTTGATCACCAGCTCCGCCACGTTCTGCTGGAACCGCATCACCACGGCTGCGGCCGTGCTGGCCAGCGTCATCGGATACATCAGGATCGTTTTCGGCAGTCTGATGGTCTCTTCGACGGCCATCGTCGCCGCGCCCACCAGCAGCCGGACCCCATATGGTGCAGTAGCCATGCGGTCCAGCCTGCCTTAACCCGCGGTCAACTCCAAGCCGAGCGGGCGAGATGTGCCCATGAGATGAGCACTCTGGTATCGGCGGAAAGTACGCTGGTTGGCATGCCACCGACCGTGAACATGGGGATCCCGGGCGCGACTGCTGCGGTGGCCGAGCCGGTCACCGGCAAGCGGGTGCTGCTGGCCGAGCCGCGCGGATACTGCGCGGGCGTCGACCGCGCCGTCGAAACCGTCGAGCGTGCGCTGGAAAAGCACGGCGCACCGGTCTACGTCCGGCACGAGATCGTGCACAACCGCCACGTTGTCGAGACGCTGGCCAAGGCCGGCGCGCTGTTCGTCGAGGACAACGACGAAGTGCCGGAAGGCTCGATCGTGGTGTTCTCCGCCCACGGCGTCGCACCGACCGTGCACACGACTGCGGCAGAGCGGCAGCTGAAGGTCATCGATGCCACCTGCCCGCTGGTCACCAAGGTGCACAACGAGGCCAAGCGCTTCGCCCGCGACGACTACGACATCCTGCTTATCGGCCACGAGGGCCACGAGGAGGTCGTCGGCACCGCCGGTGAAGCCCCCGATCACG
>JBAWAV010000145.1:0-1826 GCA_049589475.1 Mycobacterium sp. | reverse complement strand
CTGACATTCCAGTGACCTCAATGCGACCTACCAACGCAACTCCGGAACCGTTTCGTAGTCGAGCACTTCGACCGACCGTGATGCGTTCGCTTCCACCCTGAACCGGGGAGTCGACACAGTTCAAGGGGGACCTCCGGCAGCAAGGGCTCCCTTGGGACTAGCAACTGAGACTGGGTCGCCACCCGGAAAGTAGGCAACTCATGACCACCTCAATCCTTCGAACCGCAGACGGCTGGTGGGTCCAAACTGCCGACGTCGCAGCAGCAATCGCTACACCTGCAACTACCACTGGTGAGCTGCTGACCCAGCGCACGGCCATCGAAGCCGCCGCCCACACCGCCCACACCGTTCGCATCAACAGCCTTCGCCTGATCTCCCCGGTGACCGCTCCCTGCCGCGTGGTGGCGCAAATGACGAACTTCGCATCCCACGTCAAGGGCGCAGGCATGGATCCAAAGACGGTTCCGCTCACCTTCTTTCGCAAGACATCTGGTTCGATTAATGGGCCCTATGGCACGATTCTCAAGCCCCCGCATGTCGAGCTCCTCGACTACGAGGTCGAGATCGGTCTGGTCATCGGCCGGGATATTCCAGTCGGCACCGAGATTACCGAGTCGAACCTGGCCGATTTCATCGCCGGTCTTGTCGTGACCAACGATGTCTCGGCCCGGGACGTTCAGTTGATGAAAACCCAGTTCTATGAAGCCAAGTCGTATCCAACATTCACCCCGGTCGGCCCTGCCTTGGTACTTCTCGACGCCGAGGAACTCAACCGTTTCGCCGATCTGCGCCTCGAATTGCAGGTCAACGGGGAAGTGAGACAAAACATGCTCGTCCACGGCGACATGATCTACCCACCGCTGCAGGCGTTGCAGTCACTGGCACGATTCCAGCCGTTGGGCACCGGTGATCTGATCATGACCGGCACGCCGGTCGGGACAGCTCTGGGCGCGCCCCCCAAACCGCAAGAGCTAAAGGCCTTCTTGAAGCGCGAGGCCGGCAACCCGAAGTACCTACAGCACGGCGACATCTTGGAAGTCTCAATTGCAACCAACGACGGTGCCATCGACCTCGGCACCCAGCGCACCGCTGTCAGATATGCGTGACAGAGGGTCCGCTCCATTCCCTTTGCACCGGGACCGCTAACCTGCGATGACGGACACCAACGCAGCAGCTACTACCGAGGACATCCTCGCCTACAGCAGCGCCGGCGCCGGGCTTGAGGCTGTGATGGCGAACGCAGCCTCCGCCGGAATCGGCGGGGTGCTTCCGCTGCCCGAGCTGACCCGGTTCGCGTGGTCGGTGGTCCGACACCCGATACCGGTCGCATCGCGGATCGGGCGGCTCGCGACGCAGCTGGCCGGGATCGGACGCGGCAAACCAGCGCAGGCGCCGGGCAGGTTGGACAGCCGCTTCAGAGACCGCGCCTGGGCGGACAACTCGTTGCTGAACGGCGTGGCACTGTCCTACCTGGCCTGCTGCGACACCGTCGAAGGCGCGCTCGACGATGCCGATGTCGACTGGCGCACCAGGGAACGGCTTCGGCTGTTCATCGACAACGTTCTGGCTGCGGCGGCGCCGACCAACAATCCGCTGACGAACCCGGCTTTCTGGAAGGAGTTCATTGACACCGGCGGCGGGAGCCTGCGTGCCGGCGTGGACAACCTTGTCGCCGATCTCCGCTTACCCACCAAGTTGCCGAGTAGCGTCGATCAGTCGGCCTACCGCATCGGCGAAACCATCGCCGCCACATCCGGAAAGGTTGTGCGACGGAACCGGATCTACGAGCTGATCCAATATCAGCCGCGCGCCGACGAGATCGACGA
>JBAWAV010000144.1:0-9819 GCA_049589475.1 Mycobacterium sp. | reverse complement strand
GTGTGGCGGGGGTGGGCGGCGGGCCGGTCCGCGGCTCAGGGGCAGCCGACGCCTGCGGTGCGGATCCACGGCGCCACGGCGGTCGGCGGCGGTTACGCGTGGCGCTGCCGAGCTTTGGGTCTTGCAGGCGGCAGACGATGTGACGCACGACGGCCCCGGGGTTGCGGCGGTTGGTGTTGACCCGGATGGTGGCGACCTTCCGGTACAGCGGTACCCGCTGGGACATCAGCGCGCGAAACTTCTCGGCGCGGTCCGGGCCGGCCAGCAGCGGCCGCACCGTGTTGCCGCCGGTACGCCGAATCCCTTCGGCCGCACTGATTTCCAAGTAGACGACGGTGTGGCCGGCCAAGGCGTCGCGCACACCGGAAGTGGTGACGGCGCCGCCGCCGAGCGACAGGACGCCGTCGTGGTCGGCCAGTGCCGCCCGGATCACGCCTTCTTCGATGCGCCGGAATTCCTGCTCCCCGTCGGCAGCGAAGATGTCGGCGATGCGCCGTCCGGTTTGCTGCTCGATCGCCGCGTCGGAGTCGAGCATGTCGACGTCGAGCGCCTTGGCCAGGCGCCGGCCGATGGTGGACTTACCGGATCCCGGCAATCCCACCAGCACGGCTTTCGGTGCCATGACGATTACCCGGATGCCCGAACTTCGCTGACCGGCTGGCGCTCGGCCACCGACCGCAGATACGACTCGATGTTGCGGCGCGTCTCGGTCAGCGAATCGCCGCCGAACTTCTCCAGTGCCGCACGCGCCAGCACCAGCGCCACCATGGTCTCGACCACGACACCGGCGGCCGGCACCGCGCAGACATCGGAGCGCTGGTTGATCGCCACGGCTTCCTCGCCGGTGCTCATGTCCACGGTGGCCAGCGCGCGGGGCACGGTGGAGATCGGCTTCATCGCGGCGCGGACCCGCAGCGGCTGGCCGTTGGTCATGCCACCTTCGAGGCCACCGGCCCGATTGGTCGAGCGCACAACACCGTCGGGGCCGGGGTACATCTCGTCGTGGGCGCGGCTGCCGCGTCGGCGTGCAGTGGTGAAGCCGTCGCCGATCTCGACGCCCTTGATCGCCTGGATGCCCATCACGGCGGCGGCGAGCTGGCTGTCCAGCCGACTGTCGCCGCTGATGAACGACCCGAGCCCGACCGGCAGACCCACCGCTACCGCTTCGACGACGCCGCCGAGGGTGTCGCCGTCCTTCTTGGCCGCTTCGATCTCGGCGATCATCGACGCCTCGGCCGCCTTGTCGAACGCCCGCACCGGGCTGTCGTCGATCGCCGCCAAGTCGCCGGCCTGCGGCGGCGGGCCGTCGTACGGCGTCGACTCCCCGATCGAGATGACGTGGGAGAGCACCTCGACGCCGAGGGCTTGGCGGAGGAACTCACGGGCGATGGTGCCGGCGGCGACGCGGGCCGCGGTCTCGCGGGCACTGGCCCGCTCGAGCACCGGGCGGGCGTCGTCGAACTCGTATTTGAGCATGCCGGCGTAGTCGGCGTGGCCGGGCCGTGGCCGGGTCAGCGGCGCATTGCGCGCCACCTCCAGTTCGGCGGCGTCCACGGGATCCGGGGCCATCACGGTTTCCCATTTCGGCCATTCGGTGTTACCGATCTCGATGGCGATCGGCCCGCCCAGCGTGACGCCGTGGCGCAGCCCGGCCAGCACGGTGACCTGGTCGCGCTCGAACTTCATCCGGGCGCCGCGGCCGTAGCCGAGGCGACGGCGGGCCAGCTGGTCGGCGATGTCGTCGGACGTGACGGTCAGCCCTGCGACCATGCCTTCGACCACGGCCACCAACGCGCGGCCGTGGGATTCACCAGCAGTGGTCCATCGCAACACGAGTCCCATCTTCCCATGACCGGCGTCGACGAAGAAAAGCGTCAAGCTCGTTCAGCCGATAGACACGTCGCCCGGGGTTTACTTACTCGTGAGTAGGGTAGCCCTCTTCGTGACCACGATCACAGCGGCGCTCAAGCGCTGAACGAGCGGAAACGAAAGGCGGTTCATGACTACGCCCTTGAAGAACTTGGTGCGATGGGCCAGATCCCCAGCTAGAGATGTGGACTCTGCCTCCGGCTCATGGGTGAACATGGTGCGCGGGGTGGCCGCGCGGGCGACGACGCCGCTGCTGCCCGACGACTATCTGTCGTTGCTCAACCCGCTGTGGTCGGCTCGCGAACTGCGCGGCGAGATCGTCGCGGTCAAGCCCGAAACCGAAGACTCGGCGACGGTGATCATCCGACCGGGCTGGGGCTTCTCGGGCGACTACTCTCCGGGCCAGTACGTCGGCATCGGTCTGCGCGTCGACGGCAAATGGCATTGGCGGTCGTATTCGTTGACCTCGGTTCCCGAACGTGGCGACGAGAACATCTCGATCACAGTGAAGGCCACCCCAGAGGGTTTCTTGTCGGCCCATCTGGTCAACGGCGTCGAACCGGGCACCATCATCCGGCTGGCATCGCCCAAGGGGGACTTCGCGCTGCCGAACCCACCGCCGTCGTCAGTGCTGTTCATCACCGCCGGCAGTGGCATCACCCCGGTGATGGGCATGCTCCGATCGTTGCGGACCCGAGGCCAGTTCCCCGACATCGTGCACGTGCACTCGGCGGGGTCGCAGGATGCGGTGATCTTCTACGACGAGTTGCGTGAGATCGAACAGGAGCAGCGCGGTTACCGGCTGCATCTTCAGCTCACCGAAACCCACGGCAAAGTCGACTTCGACGAGCTGGACGACATCGTCGCCGACTGGCGGGATCGTTCGGCGTGGGCCTGCGGGCCCGCGGCCATGCTCGACGCGGTCGAGAAAGTCTGGCAGGACAACGACGTCGAAGACGCCCTGCACATGGAACGGTTCAACATCGCCGCGACCGACAAAGGCGGCGAAGGCGGCACGGTGACGTTCGCCATTTCCGACAAGACGATCGAGATCGACGGCGCGACATCCATTTTGGAGGCCGGGGAGAAAGAAGGCATCCAGATGCCGTTCGGCTGCCGAATGGGAATTTGTCAGACGTGCGTACTGCCGCTGGAAGAGGGCCACGTACGCGACGTTCGCTCGGGTCAAGAGCATGGCGCCGGCGATCGGATACAGGCATGCATTTCAACGGCATCCGGCAACTGCACCATCAAGGTTTGAGAGGAAACCGGTCACATGGCTATCACTGATATCAAGGCGTACGCCCACCTGAGTCCGCAGGACGTCGAGGATCTGGCTGCGGAGCTCGACGCTATCCGAGCCGACATCGAAGAATCACGGGGCGAACGCGATGCGCGCTATATCCGCCGGGCAATCCAGTTGCAGCGCGGACTCGCTGCCTTCGGGCGTCTCGCGTTGTTCGCCAGCAGCAGCAGGATCGCGCGCCTGGCAGGTATCACCACCTTGGCTTCCGCCAAGATCATCGAGAACATGGAGTTGGGGCACAACATCATTCACGGCCAGTGGGACTGGATGAACGATCCCGAAGTCCACTCCACCGAGTGGGAATGGGACACCGCCTGCCCCTCGTCGCAGTGGAAGCACTCGCACAACTTCGTGCACCACAAGTACACCAACGTGGTGGGTTTGGACAGCGATGTCGGCTACGGCATCATGCGCGTGACGCGGGACGAACCGTGGGCCCCGTGGATGATCGGCAACCCCGTGTACAACCTGCTATTGGGGACGCTGTTCCAGTGGGGCGTCGCGCTGCACCATATCGAGTCCGCGAAGATCCGGAAGAAAGAAAAAACCTGGGCCGAGGCGCGAAAAGACCTGCGCATCATGGGCAAGAAGATGGGCAAACAGGCGGGCAAGGACTACATCGTCTACCCGGCCCTGGCCGGCACCAACTGGAAGCACACGCTCAAGGCGAACGCTATCGCCAACCTGATCCGGAACTACTGGGCGTACATGGTGATCTTCTGCGGCCACTTCCCTGACGGCGCAGAGAAATTCACCAAGGAGAGCTTCGAAGACGAGACCCGCGGCGAGTGGTATCTGCGTCAGATGCTGGGCTCGGCCAACTTCAACGCCGGCCCGATCATGGCGTTCATGAGTGGGAACCTGTGCTACCAGATCGAACACCACCTGTTCCCCGACCTACCGAGTAACCGGTACGCCGAGATCAGCGTCCGCGTCCGCGCGCTGTGCGAAAAGTACGACCTGCCGTATACGACCGGGCCGCTGCTGCGCCAATACTGGCAATCGTTCTGGACCATCCTCAAACTCGCCGTGCCGAATAACTGGCTGCGTGGCACGCCCGACGACGCACCGGAAACCCATTCTGAGAAGAAGTTTCCCGACACAGAGCCACAGGAAATCCAGGGTCGGCGGTACGGATTGCGCAGCGCGCTGAAAGGCCGCAGCGTCGTGGCGGCCTAGCCCCGCCGCACAGCGGCGAACTGCCACACACCGAGCACCAGCATGACCGCTGCCGCGTCGGCCAGTGCCCAGTTGCCGGCGGCGCTCAATCCCAGCCAGTCGAACCATGCCGCCGCCGCGGTAAGCGGTGCCAGCAGCAAGTTGGTTACCACGAAACTGGCCACCAGCCCACGCGACACCCGGCGCATCCGGTAGAGGCCGAGCAGCAAGAGCGGCCCGAGAACGGCGAAGGTCAATCCGACGTCGAGCAGCACTGCGCGGGGCGCCTGCCACCAGTGAGCCACTGGTTCGCTGAGTGCAGCGACGACCGCACCAGCGGCGGTCCAGAAGACGAGGTCGGCGCGGATGGATTGTCGGCGCGCGGAGTCGGTGTGGCGTGAAACTGTTGTGCTTGTCATGCCCTGATCGTCCGGCCGGACACACTGCCGACTCCAGTAACGGCACTGCCAGACGCTGCCAATCGGTCATGGCAGCACAGCCAGGCTGATCGCCGCGGCGCTGGCCAGACACATCGACGGACCGTGCGGCACCGACGGACCCGCGCGGCTCAGCACCGCGACCACCGCCGTTGCCCCGGTCAGCAGCGGCGCACCGAGTGCGGCCAGCAGCCACACGTCGCCGCCGAAGCACCCGGTCAAGGCGCCGAGACCGAGCGCGAGCTTCACGTCACCGCCGCCCATCGCCGTCGGCGACAACAGGTGCACCAGCAGGTAGGCGGCGCTCAGCGCCCCGGCGCCGAGCAGTGCCGCCGCGCCGTGGCCCACCACGGCCGCACACAGCAGGATGACCGCGAATCCCGGGAGGGTGAGCCAATTGGGCAGTCGACGGTGGCGGATGTCGTAGGCACTGAGCGCGCCCATCCAGAACAGCGCCACCGCAATCGGCATGCGCGAGAAGCTATTGCAGCGCGGCCGCCATCGCAGCTCGCGGAGCCGGTAGCCCTGTGAATTGTTCGACTTGTGCGAAGGCCTGATGCAGCAGCATCTGCAGACCGCTGATGACCTGGCCGCCGGCCGCGGCGACCGCGGCGGCCAGCGGCGTGGGCCACGGGTCGTAGATCGCGTCCAGCAGCACCGGCGTGCCGCCGAAGACCTCGGCGTATCCCGCCGCGACATCGGCGGGCAACGTGCTGACCAGAACTCCCGCCGCAGCGACGGCGTCGCGCACCGCGTCACCGTTGAGATCGCAGAATCGGGCCGCGACGCCGACCCGGCCGGCCAGCTCGATCAGCCCGGCGGCCTTGTCCGGGTTGCGTGCGGCGATGGTGATGTCGGTGACGCCGAGTTCGGCCAGACCGACAACCGCGGCCGGCGCGGTACCGCCCGACCCCGACACCACCGCGGCGCCGGTCATCACGCCTTCTGCGCCCAACGCTCCCGCGACTCCGTCGACGTCGGTGTTGTCGGCCCGCCAACCGTCCGGTGTTCGCAGCAATGTGTTGGCCGCCCCGATCAACTCGGCCCGGTCGGTGCGGACGTCGGCGAACCGCAGGGCGGCGAATTTGCCCGGCATCGTCACCGACACCCCAACCCATTCCGGTCCGAAACCACTGACCACGCCGGGCAGGTCCTCGGCGCCGCATTCGATCCGCTCGTAGGTCCAGGCGGTCAGGCCCAAGGCCCGGTAGGCGGCCAGGTGCAGTTGCGGTGAACGCGAATGGGCGATCGGCGAGCCCAGGACAGCTGCTTTTCTAGGCGCCCGACTACCTCGCACTATCAAGGACACCGTTGCGCTTGGCCAACTCGATGTTCGCCAGATGCTGCTGATAGTCGCGGGTGAACAGCGTCGTACCCTGCGCGTCGATCGTGACGAAGTACAGCCAGTCGCCGTCTTCGGGATGCTCGGCCGCTTTGAGCGCATCGGTGCCCGGCGAGCAGATCGGCGTCGCGGGCAGCCCCTCGGACAGGTAGGTGTTCCACGGCGTTATCTGCGCGCGGTCGCCGTCGGTGGTGGCTACCTCGCGGCGATCCAGCGGATAGTTCACCGTCGAGTCGAACTCGAGTGTGCGGTGCTCGGCCAGCCGGTTGTAGATGACCCGCGCCACCTTCGGGAAGTCCTGCGGCTTGGCCTCCCGCTGCACCAGCGACGCGACCACCAGGACGTTGTACGGCGACATGTTCATCGCCGTCGCGGTGTCCAGCAGACCCGACTTCACGTACTGCTCGGTGCTGGCGCTGATCAGCGACTCCAGAATCGTCTGCGGGTCCGCGGAAGGGTTGACGTTGAATGTTCCCGGCGCGATCAAACCTTCGAGCCGGCGATGATCCTCACCCATCGCGGTCGCCGAGCCGACGGCCCAGGTCGGCACGGAAAGCGAAGCCAGCGGGGTCTTGTCGGCCGCGGTGCGCAGATCGGCCGCGGCGACGCAGTGCTTGTTCCCGTCCAGCTCGACGCAGCTGGCCTTGGAGATCATGGTGAAGATGCCGGGAGTGGTGTCGTTGGTCTTGACGTCAGTGGTGTCGTCGAGCTGCTGACCTTCCGGGATCACCACCTTGCCGACCCGGTTCTGCGGGTCGGCCAGCCGCTTCACCGCCGAGTCCGCCGGGATCTCGGTGCGCAATCGGTAATAACCGGGCTGGATCGCCGAAATCGCCTCGTTGCCCTGGGCGGCCTCGAGGAACACCTTGACGGTCTTGATGACGTCCTGCTTGTGCAACGTCTCGCCGATCGCCGTGGTCGAATCGCCAGAGTGGACCTGGACCACCAAGTCATTCTTGCCGTCGCCGGCGTAGTCGTTCTGCGAGCCCAGGCTGTGCCACATCTTCGAGCCGACGAACACCACCGCCAGGACCACGGCGATGAGGAAGCCGACGGCGAGTCCCCGGATCATCCGCTTCCGCCGGCGGCCCCGCTCGGCGCGAAGCCGCTCGGCGCGCGAGCGCCCTCGCCGCGACGGCCCGACCGCCACCGGTTGAGCTCGCTCCCGGCCGTCAGACACCGTTGACCTCCCCGGGCAACATGGCACGGCGTTCGTCGAGCCATCCCTGCAGGATCGCCACCGCCGCCGCCTGGTCGATGACCCTACGCTGACCCTTGGCCCGGATACCGGCCTGCCGCAGCGAGCGCTGCGCACTGACCGTGGTCAGCCGCTCGTCGGCCAGCCGCACCGGAATCGGCGGGATGCGGCCGGCCAGCGCCTCGGCCAGCTCGATCGCGTCCACGGCTGACGGGCCGATGCGGTCGGCCAGGGTGCGAGGCAGGCCGACGACCACCTCGACGGCCCGCATCTCCGCGACCAGCGCGGCCAGTCGCCGCAGATGCTTGCCGGATCTCTCGCGGCGGACCGTCTCGACGGGGGTGGCCAGGATGCCGTCCGGGTCGCTGATCGCCACGCCGATACGCACGGTGCCGACGTCGATGCCAAGCCGTCGCCCGGGTCCCGGATCGTCTCCACCGGGCCGATCCGGTACGCGGTGCGAGGAGTCCACTCAGCTGACCCGCGCAATCTCAGCTCGTAGGGCGTCCAGCGCCGCGTCGATGCCGGAGGAGTCCTTCCCTGAGCCCTGCGCGAGGTCGGCCTTTCCGCCCCCACGGCCGTCGACCGCGCCGGCGAGTTGCTTCACCAAGTCGTTGGCCCGCAGGCCCAGGTCTTGGGCGGCGGGGTTGGCGGCGACCGCATACGGCACGGCGCCGCCGTCACCTTCGGCGATCAGCGCGACCACCGCCGGATCGTTGCCGAGCTTTCCGCGGATGTCACCGACCAGCGAACGCAGATCGGCGGCCGTCATTCCGGCTGACATCCGCTGCGCCACCACACGGACGTTACCGATGTGCTGGGCTCCTGCGGCGGCGTTTGCCGCGCCGGCCCGCGCGTTCGCCAACCGGTTACGTTCGATTTCCTTTTCCGCGGCTTTCAACCGCTCCACCAGGTTCGCCACCCTGGCCGGCACCTCGTCGGACGGCACCTTCAGCGACGAGGCCAGCCCGGCCATCAGTGCCCGCTCCTTGGCCAGGTGTTTGAACGACTCAAGCCCGACGTAGGCCTCGACTCGCCGCACCCCGGACCCCACCGACGACTCGCCGAGCAGGGTGACCGGCCCGATCTGCGCCGAGTTGTGCACATGCGTGCCACCGCAGAGTTCCAGGGAGAACGGGCCGCCGATCTCCACGACCCGTACCTCTTCGGGGTAGCTCTCGCCGAACAGCGCCATCGCGCCCATCGTCTTGGCCTTCTCGAACTCCTCGACGAAGGTGTGCACCTCATAGTCGGCCTGCACCGCCTGGTTGGTCACCTCTTCGATGTCGGCGCGCTGCTGCTCGCTCAGTGGGCCCTGCCAGTTGAAGTCGAACCGCAAATACCCCGGCCTGTTCAGCGAACCCGCCTGAACGGCGTTGGGCCCCAACACTTGCCGCAACGCGGCATGCACCATGTGGGTGCCCGAGTGGCCCTGCGTGGCACCTTTACGCCAGCCCGCGTCGACGGCAGCGACGACGCTGTCGCCCTCGACGAATTCGCCCGATTCGACGTTGACCCGATGTACGTACAGGCTTTTGGCGATCTTCTGGACGTCGGTCACGGCGGCCCGGGCGCTCTCGCCGGACCCGGTGCCGGTGACGGTGCCCACGTCGGCGAGCTGGCCGCCGGACTCGGCGTACAGCGGGGTGCGGTCCAACACCAGCTCCACCCGGTCGGCGATGGCGGCCTCCCCGTGCGCGGCGTGCGCGACCACCGGCACCCGCTTGCCGTCCACGAAAATCCCGAGAATCCTTGCTTCGGAGACTAATTCGTCAAAACCGGTGAACTCGGTGGGGCCGGCATCGACCAGTTCACGGTAGGCGGTGAGGTCGGCGTGGGCGTGCTTGCGCGCGGCGGCGTCGGCCTTCGCACGCTGTCGCTGCTGCAACATCAGCTCGTGAAAGCCGGCCTGGTCGACAGTCAGACCTTCCTCGGCGGCCATCTCCAGGGTGAGCTCGATCGGGAACCCGTAGGTGTCGTGCAGTGTGAAGGCGTCCGAGCCGGAAACCACCGCTGCCCCCGACGATCTGGTGGCGCCGGCGACGTCCTCGAACAGTTTGGAGCCCGAGGCCAGCGTGCGGTTGAACGCCGTCTCCTCGGCGACCGCGATGCGGTTGATCCGGTCGAAGTCGACGACCAACTCCGGATACGACGGGCCCATCGCGTCGCGGACGGTGGCCATCAAAGCTCCGACGATCGGCTCGTCGATGCCCAGCAGCTTGGCCGACCGGATGACCCGGCGCAGCAGACGGCGCAGCACGTAGCCGCGGCCGTCGTTGCCGGGGCTCACCCCGTCGCCGATCAGGATCGCGGCGGTGCGGCTGTGGTCGGCGATGATGCGGTAGCGCACGTCGTCGGCGTGGTTGCCGACGTCATACCGGCGCGGGGCACGCGACTCCACCAAGTCGATTACGGGCCGCAGCAGGTCGGTCTCGTAGACGTTGTGCACGTTCTGCAGCACCAACGCGATCCGCTCCACGCCCATGCCGGTGTCGATGTTCTTGCGCGG
>JBAWAV010000143.1:0-9127 GCA_049589475.1 Mycobacterium sp. | reverse complement strand
AGGCGGCCGGCTTCGAGAGCCTGCTGGTGCCGTCGCCGTCGATGGGTCGTGACATTCCGGTGGCCTTCCTGGCCGGTGGCCCGCACGCGGCGTACCTGTTGGACGGGTTCAACGCCGGTCCCGACGTGAGCAACTGGGTGACTGCCGGCAATGGATTCAACACCCTTGCGGGCAAGGGGATTTCGGTGGTTGCGCCGGCCGGTGGCGCCTACAGCATGTACACCAACTGGGAGCAGGACGGCAGCAAACAGTGGGACACGTTCCTGTCCACCGAGTTGCCGGACTGGTTGGCCGCCAACAAAGGCCTGGCGCCGGGCGGACACGGCGTCGTCGGAGTCTCGCAAGGCGGATACGCGGCCGCGGCGCTGGTGACCTTTCACCCTGACCGGTTCCGCTATGCCGGATCGCTGTCGGGATTCCTTGCGCCCGAACGCACCGGCGTGGACGGGACAATCACCGCCGCACTCAGGCAAGGCGGCGCCGACAGCGATCGCATGTGGGGCGCGCCGCAATTGGGACGCTGGAAATGGCATTCGCCGAACCAGAACATCCAGCAGCTGGTCGACAACAACGCCCGGCTCTGGATCTACAGCCCCGGCAGCGGAGCGCCGA
Organism: Mycobacterium sp.; assembly: GCA_049589475.1. Taxonomy (GTDB): domain Bacteria; phylum Actinomycetota; class Actinomycetes; order Mycobacteriales; family Mycobacteriaceae; genus Mycobacterium. The sequence continues at coordinate 8,515 of JBAWAV010000143.1, read as the reverse complement.
CCGACCAGGGCGCGATGGCCGACTTCGGCGACATCTCCCAAGGCACCAACGCGACGTTCTACTCGCACTACCGCGATGTCGGCGGCACCAACGGCCACTTCGACCTGGGCCGCGGCGGCGGCAACGACTGGCCCACCTGGGGGCGACAGCTGAGCGCCATGTCCGGCGATCTCGCCGCGAACATCCGCTAAGCGACTCACAAGGGATGAGATGGCATGACTGACAAGCGCATTCGCCGCCTCGAATCGGCGCTGTCGATACCGGTGGCCGTCGGGCTCGTCGCCTCGAGCGTGGGCGCTACCGCGTCCGCCGCGCCCGGGGTTCCCGGCAACAACGACCGGCTCAACAACGGCATCGTGGTCAACGTCGACACCATCAAGAGTCAGGCCGGCTGCACCACCAAGTTGCTGAAGAACCCGCAGCTGCAGGCCGCCGCGCAGCGCCACGCCGTCGACGTGCTCAACAACCGAAATATCGACGCCGACATCGGGTCGGACGGGTCGACGGTCCAGGACCGGGCCCGCGACGCGGGCTACCGCGGAACCGTGGCCGAGACCGTGGCGATCAACAACTCACTGGCCATCAATGACCTTGACGTGATGGGCAATTGGTATTACCGCCCCGACTACATGGCGATCATGTCGAACTGCGCCAACACCCAGATCGGGGTGTGGTCCGAGAACAGCTTCGACCGCAGCGTCCTGGTCGCCGTGTATGGACAACCGGCATGACGATGAGCTCCACATCCACAGGGCTGGCCGCGCTGATCGTCGCCGCCGCATTAGGCGGAGCGGCGCCTGCGGCGCACGCCGTCCCAGCGCCCGACATCGAATTCATCTATGACACCACCGTGCGCAAGCAATACAGTTTCGCGAACACGGCCGACGCCATCAGCTACGCGCACCGGATCTGCGACAAGGTCACCGGCGGCGCCGGCTACGCCCAGGTCATCGGCGACGTGAAGAACGATGTACAGCCCAACGACGAGTACTCAGCCAACTACCTGATCTCGAACGCGGTGAACATCTATTGCCCTGCCCAGCTATGGCAGCTGCGGAACTCAGCGGGCAGCTACGTGCCGCCCCCGCAGTAACTATCCGCCGGCGTTGCCGAGGTCCGGGGCGTAGGACGGCGGAGGGTAGACGCCGCGCAGAAGCCACGCGTAGGAAGCGATGCCGTACTCCAGTTCGTCGCTGGCGTCGTAGTCCGGATTCGGATTCATCTGACTAGCCCTCCGTTGTAAGCCTGCTCAGAGCCTATCGCGCTGCGGTGCCGATGACCCGTCGAACCTGCCCCGCGGGAGGTCCGGGCAAGACTTGCGGTGATTTTAACGGCGGTCGCTCGAGGGCGCCGCGAGCCGCGACAGGACCGTCCGAGCATCCGACGTCGCACCGCGGTTGTACGGAAGCTTCGACAATGCGGTGCCGATCGCGCAGGTGTTGGAGACGGCGGCGTAGGTCAGACCGCCGCCGACCGCCGCGGCCAGCCCTTTGAGTCGTGGGAATGCGACGCTGCCGAGCACCAAGGACGGTCATGGTCAACTCCCGTGATAGCGAACAGGTTCTGGGTCGCATACCCCGTCGGCGCGATGGTGAGGACCTTTGAATCGCCGTGAATGATTGTGCGCTCTCACTAAGCTTGCCGCGTGCGCCGATTGATCGCAGCGCTGACGCTGCTGAGTCTGGTGGCCTCGTCGTGCGGATGGAAACCGCCCTGGACGACGCAACGACCAGACACCTGCACCGACGCCGACGGGCCGACGGCAGGCACTGTGCGCCTGGCCATCGCCACTTTGCCGTTGGCGACGCCCGGCTCCGGGTGGACCGAGGACTCCCGCGGGCACACCCGCAACTGCCGGCTGTACTGGGTGCAGGTCAAGCCCACGACGGCGACCGCCGTCAGCCCGGCGCAGTTATTGTTCTTCGACCACAGCAGTCCGTTGGGCACACCCACGCCAAATCCCAAGCCCCACACGACCGTGCTGTCGTCAAGCGACGATGTGGTCAGCGTTCAATACCGGTGGCAGGTCGCGGGCGATTCGGTGTGTTGCCCGACCGGGGTCGGCACCGTGCAGTACCAGATCGGGCCCAGCGGGAAACTCGTCACCCGTGGAGCAGTGCCGAATCAGTAGACCCGTCCTCCGCGGCGCCGGGCTCGGGGAGCTTCTCCGGGTGCAGCATGTCGGCGTAGCGCAGCGGTTCGGGAATGCCGAACCCGTCCACCAGGGTTTCGGCGTGGGGCCGCAGCAACCGGCACCGGTCGTTGATGCCGCGGGTGACCGCCTTGGCGCGCTCAGTCGACAAGAAGCGATGCTCGACATACCACGCCTTGTCCTCTTCGATCACGGTCAGCGCATAGAGGTCGCAGACCAGCCCGAGGATCTCGCGGGCGTCGTCGTCTTCGCAGGAATCGATGCCGGCGACGAATGCTTCCAACACAATTCGGTCGATGTGCGCCCTCGCGGCGTGCAGCACGTGATCCTGCACGGAGTTGAACGCGTCGAATGCCGACATCTCTTTCGACTTGGCCTGCAGCCGGCGTGCGACCGAAGCGATGATGTATTGCTCGCGGTCTTCGAACATCTGAACCTGGGTGCCGCGGTTGAACAGGCTGCCCTCTTCTTCGTTGTCCTGTCGCGCGTCGATGATCGTCTGGATGATCGTCTCGGCCGCAGTGCGTTTCAGTACCCGCTCGCCGGCGAAGTTGGCCGCGAACCGAACCCACTCGACCGGGCTCATGCCCTTGATGTCGTCTGCGTAGGCGGTCAGCAGTTCCTTGGCCACCAGCTGTGTCAACACGTGGTTGTCGCCTTCGAAGGTGGTGAACACGTCGGTGTCGGCGCGTAGCGCGATCAACCTGTTGTCGGCCATATAGCCCGCGCCGCCGCACGCTTCGCGGGCCTCCTGGATGGAGGTGGATGCATGCCAGGTGTTCGCGGCTTTCAGCCCGGCGGCCCGGGATTCCAGCTCGCGTTGCTCCTCGGCGTCGGGTGAGTCGGAGGTCTGCAGATCGTGGCACCCGGCCACCAACTCGTTCTGCGCGAACTGCAACGCGTATGACTTCGCGATCAGCGGGAAGAGCCGGCGCTGATGCACGAGGTAGTCCATGATCAGCACTTCGCCGCCGTCGTCGGGTGCGCTGAACTGCTTGCGCTGCAGGGCATATCGGGTCGCGATGTCCAAAGCCACCCGCGCCGCGTTGCCCGCGCTGCCGCCGACCGTGATCCGCCCGCGGATCAGGGTGCCGATCATGGTGAAGAAACGGCGGTTGGCGTTCTCGATCGGTGAGCTGTAGGAACCGTCGGCCGCCACGTCACCGTATTTGTTGAGCAGGTTGACCCGCGGAACGCGGACGTGGTCGAACACGATGCGACCGTTGTCGACGCCCGGCAGACCGCCCTTGTACTGACAGTCCGACGTCGTCACACCGGGCAGGTCGTTGCCCTCGTCGTCGCGGATCGGGACCAGGAAGCAGTGCACCCCGTGGTTGACCTGTTCGCCGTTCTCTCCTGTGATGAGTTGCGCGAATACCGATGCGATGGTGGCGGTCTCGGCTGCGCCGCCGATGTAGTCCTTGCGCGCGTTCGGAGTCTCCGAGTGGATCACGAACTCTTCGGTGGCCGGGTCGTAGGTCGCGGTCGTCTCCAGCGACTGAACATCGCTGCCGTGTCCGGTCTCGGTCATCGCGAAACACCCGCGCAGTTCGAGGTTGATGATCTTCTTCACATACGCCTCGTGGTGGCGTTCGGTGCCGAGGTTCTCCACAGCCCCGCCGAACAGGCCCCATTGCACGCCGGCCTTCACCATCAGCGATAGGTCCGACATCGCGAGCATCTCGATCATCGTGACCGCGGCACCGACGTTGCCGTTGCCGCCGTGCTCTTTGCGGAAGCCGTCGTCGGCTGCGCCGTCGGCGGCCATGATGCTCATCTGCTCGGCCACCTTGGTACGGGCGATGACGGTGTTCGGGGTGTAGTGCGGGCGGAAGATCTCGCCGGTCAACCGCTGTCGCATCTCGTTCTTCACGTCGCGCCAACGTCCGTCGAGCGAGTTGCGTATGTGGTCCGCAGTAGTGGTCATACCCGACGGTAACCGATCACGATCGTGACGCGGCGGTAAGCTCCCCGAGGTCAGCCGACATTTTCATGGCTCACCCGTAGATGAACGGTCCGTTAACCAAAGGTGGCTATAGTCTGTCGCGCGGCCGCAGCCATGCGGCCAACGGAAGGTAAGTGATGGGCACAATTTCCCGCGCTTTCAGCACGAAGGGCGCGGTTGAGTTGGAGGTCGTCGAATCGGCCCTGCAGCCCACGTTCAGCCTGGCCTCCGGACCGGAGAGTGAGACGACACACACCTGGCTGGACACCTTCGACTGGCGGCTGCACTCCGCCGGGGTCTGTTTGGAATTCGTCGATGACGGCCCGCTGATCATGCAGTTGGCGGACGGAACGCGGCTGCAGGCCCCGCGGGCCGCGGTGAAGTGGCCGGCTCATCCCCACACGCTTCCCGACGGACGGCTGCGCGATGCGCTGACTCCGATCGTCGCGCCGCGCGCGCTATTGCCCGTCGTCACGGTGCGTTGCCTGACCCGGGAGAGCCGGGTGCTCAACTCCGACGAGAAAACCGTCGCCCGGCTGGTGACCGAGAGCGTCGGCGACGGCGCCGGCCAACTGCGGATCCAGCCGCTGCGTGGCTATGACGACGCCGGTGATCGCATCGCGCGGTTGTTGGCCGGCATCGACGGGTTGACGGCTGTGACGACGACACCGTACGACTTGGCCCTGACCAGTGCGAGTCGCAGGCCCGGCGGCCAGGCGGACGACGCGGAGTCGCTGCGTCCAGAAATGTCTGCGGCAGTGGCGATTGCCGAGATGCTGGAGCGGTTCGCGGCGGCCATCGAAGAGAACGTGCCGGGCACGATCGCGGCGATCGACACCGAATTCCTGCACGACTTACGGGTCGCGGTGCGACGCACGCGCTCGATTCTCAAACTTGCCGGTGACGTGCTGCCGGGCGGTCTGGCCGAGCGGTTCAGCCCGGAATTCAAATGGCTGGGCGATCTGACCACGCCCGTCCGCGACCTGGATGTGTACCTGCTCGAACTCGACACCATGGCGGGCCGGCTGAACTCGGCGGACCCCAGCGAACTCGATCCATTCCGATCGTTTCTGGTGCGGCACCGGGCCGCCGAGCGTCGTCGTCTGGTGCGCGGGCTGCGGTCGCGGCGCTTTCAAGAGTTGATGAGCGAGTGGCGCGGCGCGCTGGCGGAGGTCGCCGCCGACACCAACCGCGCGCCGACCGTCGCGGCGCTGGCCCGCCAACGGATCGGGCGGGCCTACCGCAACGCGGTGCGGCGCGGAAAGCGCATCAACGCCGACTCGCCCAGCGAAGACGTGCACGCACTGCGTAAGCGCTGCAAAGAGCTGCGTTACCTGCTCGAGGTGTTCCGGCCGGTATGCGCCCGCGCCCCACACCGTCGGCTACTCAAAGAACTCAAAGCGTTGCAGGACGTGTTGGGAGAATTCCAGGATGGCGAAGTCCAGCGAGAAGCCATCCACGAATTCGCCGCGGCGATGATGGCGCAGGGGGCGGCGCCTCCGGCGACGGTCCTGGCGATGGGGGAGTTGGCCGCCCAACTCGACGCGCACCAACAGCATGCGCGGGCCGCGCTGCCGGGCAGGTTGGAGCCGTTCCTGGCTGACGCGAACCGTTCCCTGGTGAAGGCGCTGGTCCGCCGATGAAGGTGTACGCGACGTACAACATCAAGGGCGGTGTCGGCAAGACGTCGGCCGCGGTCAACCTGGCGCATCTGGCGGCGAGCAGCGGCTACAACGTGCTGCTGTGGGATCTCGACCCGCAGGGCGCGGCCACATACTTCTTCCGGGTGCGGCCCAAGGTGAAGGGTGGCGGACGGGCACTGGTGGACGGCACGCGGTCGCTGGACGATGCGATCAAGGCCACCGACTTCGACGGGCTGGACCTGGTGCCATCGGACTTCCGCTATCGCAACCTCGACGTTCAGCTCGACGAGGTGAAGCGGCCCACCCGACGGATTCGCCAGTTGCTACGGCCGCTCGACGGACAGTACGACGTGGTGTTCCTCGATTGCCCGCCGAGTATCTCGTTGTTGTCGGAAAACGTCCTGCACGCCGTCGACACGCTGCTGGTGCCGATGATCCCGGCGACATTGTCAGTTCGCACATTCGACCAGTTGACCGAGTTCGTCGGTGATTTCGAGGGCCGCCGTCCGCAGGTCCGCGCGTTCTTCTCGATGGTGGACCAGCGCAAGCGGCTACACCGCGAACTGGTGCAGCAGCTGTCCGCCGAACGGCCGGGAATTCTCGCCAGCGCAATTCCCTCGCTGTCGATCATCGAGCAGATGGCCGAACGACGGGCGCCGGTAACGGCTTTCGCGCCGGACAGCGCCGCGGCGCTGTGCTACAAGGCGCTGTGGTCGGAGATCACGGCGTCTGGCTGATCTCGGCTGCCGCGGAGCGGCGGACCGGCCGTCGCAGCCACCAGCGCAGTGCTGTGCCGGCGACCAGGCCCAGCCCGATCAGCATTCCCATGTCGAGCAGCCACGGACCGGACGCGTGTCTCCACGAATCATCGGTCGCGGCAAGAAGATTCACCGCGTGCACATTGACGGTGGAAGCCAGCGCGGCGAAACTCCACCTGGCCGGCACGAACCATGCGAGCTGCCCCAGGCCGAACCGGCCTGCCACCGGGAACATCGCCCCGGCCAACACCAGCGAGGCCAACACGATCAGCACGGCGATCAGCAGGACCTGCTCGGCGTAGGACGCCGGCGCCGAGAGAGCCAGCGCGACCATCGCCGAGACGATCGTCGTCACGGCCAGTATCACGAACAACTCGAACGTCGCGTTGCCGAGCAGGACGGCGCCGTGCGTGGGTGCGCCCTTGCCGACAGCCGCGGCGATGGTGATGACGCCGCTCTGCACGACGGCGACCAGGCTGTAGACGGCGACCTTGGCGGTCAGGAATGCCGACGCTGACAGGCCGTGGGCCTGTTCGCGCCGGAAGATGCGGCGTTCGCCGAACAGGCCGCGGACGCCGAGGGCCGTACCCATCACGATCGCGCCGATATTGAGCACGGCGAGAATCTCCACGGCCTCGTCGGGACTGTTGCCATACGGGCTTGCCGGGCCCAGACCGGCGTCGCCGGGCACCAGGAGCGCGATCGCGCCGAAGAGCAACGGCAGAATCGCGAGGAAGACGAGGTACCGCTGGTCGGCGACCAACAGCCAGAGCTGCCGACGGATCGCGATGAGAATCTGACGCCGTAGCTTCGGGTACGTCGGCGGGCTCTCGTTTTCCACCGCAGCCGAAGGCGTGGGCTCGGCGACCGGCTCCTCGTGCCGACGAGCGAGGTACTCGTCGTGTGCGCCGTACGGATCCGCGCTGACGCGCGCGACGATCTCGGTCCAGTCGCTGGTGCCGAACTCCTCGGCGATGTGCGTCGGTGCGCCCGCGAATACCGGGATACCCGTCGGCGTGAGTATCAGTACCTGATCGCACCCGTCGAGGTCGTCGGGTGCAGTGGTCGCGACCACGACGACACGTCCGTCGTCGGCGAGCCGTCGCAGCGTCGACCGAAGCTGCTGCTGCGCTGTCGGTTCGAGCCCGGCGGTGGGTTCGTCGAGGACGAGCAGCGCCGGACTGGTCAGCAGTTCCGCCGCCAACGACGCCTGCTTGCGCTGCTCGGCCGTGAGATTTCTCACCTGAACGGTACGCAGCGGCGTGAGCTCCGAGTCGTCCAGCGCCGAGCGCACCACCTCCTCGCGGTGATCAGCGGAAGTGCCTGGCGTGAAACGAAATTCGGCGGCATAGCGCAACGCCTGTTCGACGGTCAGCTGTGGATGCAGCAGATCGTGGCGCGGCACCACTGCGACGCGCGGACGCACATAGTCGGCGGCGACGGCGTGGCCGCCGAAATCGACTGTGCCGACACTCGGTTGCACCGCGCCGCCCAGCACGTCGGCCAGAGCGGAGGTGCTTGCCTCGGAGAGCCCGATGACTGCGGTGAGTGTGCCCGGCGCCGCGGTAAAGGACACATCCGCCAGCGCCTGGTCACCGTCCACGCTGAACCGCAGCCGGCGCACTTCCAGCGGGCCGTCGATGGTCGCGGGGCCCGGCTCCTGACCATCTGGTTGGGGCAGCGACGTGGTGGGCGCGACTTCGCTCTGCTGATCTTGCGCCTTCTGCGGCAATAGCTTTCGCGCTGCCCCGGTGAGCCGCTGGACGGCCGCATCGCGCTTGCTCGCAGCGATCGCCGATGTCGATTCAGCTTCCTCGACATCTGGTTGGGGCAGCGACGTGGTGGGTGCGACTTCGTGCGGCCGGGCTTCGGTCTTCTGCGGCAACAGTTTTCGCGCTGCCCCGGTGAGCCGCTGGACGGCCACAGCGCGTTTGCGCGTTGCCGGCGGCGAGGCCGGCGCGAAGTCGGGCGGTGCCTGTGCGGGCGGCGGCTGGGCAGGCCAGGGCGGGCGCGGGGG
>JBAWAV010000142.1:0-8788 GCA_049589475.1 Mycobacterium sp. | reverse complement strand
ACTGGTCTGGAACAACGCAGTGATCGGTCTGCGCAACGCGATCGCCCCGCCACTGACCATCCAGCACGGTGACGACGGCACCAGTTGCTGGAGCGAGTTCACCCTGAACGCCGCCTACGAGGGCCCGCCCGGCCTGGTGCACGGGGGAGTGTGTGCGCTGGTGCTCGATCACGTGCTCGGCGAGGCCGCCAGCGAAGGCCTGACCAAGCCGCTGTTCACCGGGACCATCACCATTCGTTATGTGCGGGGCACTCCGCTGGGCCGGCTTCGCGCCGAGGCCGCGGTCGAACGCACCGAAGGCGTCAAATCCTTTGTCTCCGGCCATCTTTCCGACGCCGAAGGGGTCACCGCCGAAGCGGAGGGAATCTTCATCCGGCCGGCGTGGGCGCGGGAAGCCGAATGAAGTTCTACGTCAGCAGTGCGTTTCTCGACACTCGCGAGATCATCGAAGTCGCCAAGGCCGCCGACGATCTCGGCTACGACGGCATCGCGATTCCGGACCACATCGTCAACCTGGAAACGCTGAACACCCCGTACCCGTACACCAAAGACGGCGAGCGGCGCTGGCAACCGTTCACCGAATGGCCCGACCCGTGGGTTCTGGTCGGCGCGCTCGCGCAGGTCACCACGCGGCTGCGGTTCGTCACCACGGTCTACATCCCAGCCATGCGCAATCCGTACTCGGCGGCCAAAGCCATTGGCACCGCCTCGTATCTGGCCGAGGGGCGGGTGGAACTCGGTGTCGGAGTCGGATGGTGTGCCGAGGAATTCGCCCTGATGGAGCAACGCTTCGCCGGCCGGGGCAAGCGCACCGACGAGATGCTCGCATTGATGCGTGCGCTGTGGGCGCCGGACTGGACGGAGTTCGACGGCGAGTTCTATCAGACGCCGAGGCTGGAGATGCAGCCGACGCCGCCGCGGATACCGATCTACGTCGGCGGGCTCAGCGATATCGCTCTGCGCCGCGCCGCCCGCTACGACGGGTGGATCGGTGACCTGATCACCACCGAGCGCGCCATCGCGGCGGCCTCCCGGCTGCGCGAGCTGAGATCCGAAAACGGTTTGGCAACACAGGAGTTCACTATTCTCACGCCGTTGACCGATGCGTTCACCATCGCCGACTACCAACGCGCCGAGGATGCCGGCATCACCGGAATCCTCACCATGCCGTGGATGTTCTACTCCGGACCGGATGCGACGCTGGCCGACAAGGTCGACGGCATGAAGAGGTTCCGCAAGGACCTCGACCTCGACGGCTGAGCGGGTGGCTGCATGATGAGAGCTATGCCCGACATCCGGCCGTACCGCATCGACGTCCCCGCTGCCGTCCTCGACGACCTCACGCAACGGTTGGCACGGACCCGATGGCCGGAAGCCGAAACCGTCGACGACTGGAGCCAGGGCATTCCACTGGCCTACACCCGCGAATTGGCCCACTACTGGGCCAACGACTATGACTGGCGCGCCAGGGAAGCCGCACTGAACCGCTTCGATCACTACCTCACCGAAATCGACGGCCTGGACATCCATTTCATCCACCAGCGCTCGCCGCATGACGATGCGCTGCCGCTGCTGATCACGCACGGCTGGCCGGGCTCGGTGGTGGAGTTCCACAAAGTGATCGAGCCGCTGGTCAACCCGCCGTCTGGGCGGCCCGAAGACGCCTTTCACGTCATCTGCCCGTCGCTGCCCGGGTACGGATTCTCCGGCCGGCCCACCCACACCGGATGGGGTGTGGAGAAGATCGCCGACGCGTGGGAGACGCTGGTTGGCAGGCTCGGCTACGAGCGGTACGGCGCGCAGGGCGGCGACTGGGGCGCGGCGGTGACCACCCAGATCGGCCGTAACGGAGGTCGTTGCGCGGGCATCCACCTGAACATGCCGATCGCGAAACCCGTCGCTGGGTCAGGCGAATTCACCGAGGACGACCAGCACGCCTTGGCCGCATACGCGGAACACCGGAAGTGGGGCACCGGCTATTCCAAGCAGCAGTCCACCCGGCCCCAAACGCTCGGCTATGGACTTGTCGATTCGCCCACCGGGCAACTCGCCTGGATCGTCGAGAAGTTCTGGGCGTGGACGGACTGCGACGGGCACCCCGAAAATGTGCTCAGCCGTGACGAATTGCTCGACAACGTGATGTTGTACTGGGCGAACGGCACCGGCGCATCGTCAGCCCGCCTCTACTGGGAGAGCTTCAACAACTTTGTCAGCGATGGCCACGTGGACTTACCCACCGGAGTCGCCTCGTTCCCGAAGGAAATCCTGCGCACCCCGCGAAGCTGGTGCGATGCGGCCTACAACATCACGCACTGGACGACGATGCCGCGCGGCGGCCATTTCGCCGCCTTCGAGCAGCCGGAGTTGTTCGTCGACGACGTCCGCGCGTTCTTCGCCACGGTGCGTTAGCGCCGTTTCCGGTCATCGAGCGCATACGCGCCGCCGCCGGCGAAGACGAGCAGCAAGAAGGCGAAGCAGTACATCACCGAGGCTTCGCCGTCGTTGTTGATCGGGAAGGCGTCGTCAATCGAGGAGAGGTGATGCGGCAGGTGAACGGTGAAATAAGCGAACGCCATCTCACCGCTCGCCACAAACGCCGCGGCCCGGGTGAACAGCCCCGCGGTGATCAGTAACCCGGTTACGAGTTCGATCAGGCCCGCGTAGTAACCCGGCCATTCATCCACCGGCACAGTGTGATCGGCGGGCCAGCCGAACACCGTCGACAACCCGTGGGACAGGAACAGCAGCCCGAACATCACTCGGAACACCGCAAGGGCGACAGGCCAATTCGAATTCAGCCGAGCTTCCAGACTGCGTGCCATAGGCCGACCCTACGTGGTCACAGCTGGGCCCAGACCGACTTCGTCTTCATGTACATGTCGATGCCTTCTTTGCCGAATTCATGTCCCCAGCCGGACTGCTTGTGTCCACCGAACGGCACGTCGTGGTCAAAGACCAACTGGCAGTTGACTTGCACGCTGCCGGCCTGCAACCGCTTGACGATCCGGTGGGCCCGGCCCAGGTTCTCGGTGTAGGCAGTAGCGGCCAGCCCGTACGTGGTGTCGTTGGCCAGTGCTACCGCCTCGTCCTCGTCGTCGAACGGCAGGATGCTGACCACCGGCCCGAAGATCTCCTGCTGAAAAAGCCGCATTCCCGGGTCGACGTTGGTCAGCACGGTCGGGTGCACGAAGTAACCCTTGCGGTCCAGCCGGTAGCCGCCGGTGACCACGTCGACGCCATCGCGCTTGCCCTCGTCGATGAAGCCCATCACGCGGGTGAGTTGCTTCTGGCTGATCAACGGGCCGCTGACACAGCCTTCCTCGCTGGGAGCGCCGTACTTGAACGTATTGGCCATCATCGAGATGCCTTCGACGACGCGGTCGAACACGCCGCGCTGCACGAAGATTCGCGACCCGCACACGCAGCCCTGCCCGGAGTGCACGAAGATGCCCAGCGACGCGATCAGAATGGCCTTGTCCAGATCGGCGTCGTCGAAGATCAGCACCGGCGACTTGCCGCCGAGTTCGAGCGTGACCTTCTTGAGGTTGCCCGCCGACGCCCGCACGATCTCCTTGCCGACTTCGGTCGAGCCGGTGAACGCGACCTTCTCGACGTCGGCGTGTGCCGTGATCGCCGCGCCGGCGGTGTGGCCGTAGCCGGTCAACAGGTTGGCCACACCCTCGGGCACACCGGCCTCGTGGATCAACCGGTCGAGCAGCAGAGCCGAAAGAGGAGTCTCCTCAGCAGGTTTGACGACCATGCTGCAGCCCGCAGCCAGCGCCGGTGCGAGCTTGGCGCTGGCGTTGAAGATCGGGCCGTTCCACGGGAAGATCAGGCCCACCACGCCATAGGGCTCTTTCAGCGTGTACGCGTGCATGTTGACGTAGGCATCCGTTGCGATGCCGTCGGTCCGCACGTCGTAGGCGACGCCGTTGAGCTTCGAACACCAGCCGGCGTAGTAGCGGAAGAACTCCGAACAGGTGGACATCTGCAGGGTCGCCTGCATCAGCGGCATGCCGGTGTTCAGCGAGTCCAGTTGGGCGAACTCGTCGGCGTGCTCGTCGATCAGATCCGCGATCCGCCACATGACCTTGGCCCGCTCACGGCCTGGCAGCTGTGACCAGACGCCGGACTCGAAGGAGGACTTCGCCGCTGCGACTGCCTCGTCTACCGCCTTTGCCCCGCAGTCGGTGAACTCGGTGATGATCTCTTCGGTCGCGGGGTTGATGACCTCGATGACATCACCCGAGCCGGGCCGCTTGCGGATGTCGTCCAAGAGTTCCTGCAGCGCCATCTGATCCCTTCCACCACCGTCGAATGCTGAGCACCTGCTTAGCACCGCCGACGCTGCCCGGTCAAGGCGGGTGTCAACTACGCATCCGGCGAGCCGAGCGCTTTGGTCAGGAGTGTCGTGAGCCGCTTCTGCTCGCCGGTGCTCAACCGGCCTGTCAACGGCGTGATCCGTTCGCCGATCGCCGCGGTGAGCTGCGGGACCAGGCTGCGGGCCGAGTCGGTGAGGGTCACCCGCACCGAGCGGCCGTCGCGCGGATCGGCGGTTCTGGTGACCAGGCCCCGCTGCGCGGCCCGGTCGATCAGACCGCTCATCGTGGATCGCTCCAGTCCGGTGAACGTCGCGAGGTCGGCCATGGTGGGTTCGCGGTCCCGCAGGATGCCCAGCACCCGCAGTTGAGTTAGCGACAAGTCATGCTCGGCCGCGACTTCGGTGAGGACCGCCATGAGGGTAAAAGATGTCTGCGCCAACGCATCTCGCAGCTCACCGAGGTGGTCATCGGCGGGATCGATGGAGGTCATCGCCGACGACGATATCAATAGATGGTAATGCGAACTAGATAAAGTCAACCGTAGACACGTGGGGTGCAGTAGTTCTTTGCTCCAGGTGCTCGAACAAAGCTTCTGCCAAGATTCCGCTGTTGTACATGTGTTTGCCGCCGTGAACTCGCACAATGAGGGCATCATCAACGCCGAGAATGAAGGAACCTAATAACAATGCCCTCACGTCGCTGGCTGGCCACACTCACCATCCCGATGATCGCGGGCGCCGCCCTGGTTACCAGTGCTGCGATCGCGACTGCCGATCCCAGGGATGACAACTACCTCAATCAACTGCGCGGCGCGGGCCTCTCGTGGCCGGACGGCCACGAGTCAGCGCTCATCGGAACGGCTTACCTCATCTGTGACGATCTCGGGTGGGGGTGGACGCCGCAACAGATTGCCAACAACGTCCACGCCAACCTGGACCCGGACAGCATCCATGTGCACGACGTCGGAGCCATGGTGAACATCGCGCGTGCGGTTTATTGCCCCAACCAGCGGTGCTGGGCCCCCCACTGCTGAGCCGGACTCGAACTCGTATTCCGGCCTGAGCGGAGGCCCGCCCCTCAGAGTGCTCGCAGACCGCGCAGGGTCCTGCTGATCAGCTCACGTCGTTCATCGATCGTCATCGCGTCATTGAGCGGAGCGTGCACCCGCAGATAACCCTGCGTGACCAGGTCGTCGACCAGGAACCGCGTCGCACCGATCGGCAAGGACAGCCGAGCGGCGATCTCTGCGACCGAGGGGCTTTGCACGCACGACGTCAGGATCTGGCCCCGCACATCATTTCTCCGCCAGCGCGGCGGCATCGCAGTGGTGTCGAGCGCTTCGACCGGAGCCTCGAGTGCCATGTACGGCCGGACCAAGCTCGGCTCGTCTGCGGTTTCCGGTGCGGTGAACCAGTCGCCGATCGGTTCGCCCTCGCCCGCCGACTGCTGATGGGCGTCGGTGTGCGTCTCCCGGACAGAAGGCGAACTGTGGTTCTGCAGGTACCACAACGTCTGGTCGGCGTGCACCGATGCGCGCACCTCGCTGGAGACGACCTTGAGTATGGTGCGGTCGGTGTCGATGACGAATGTGGTCCGTCTGACCGGCAGCAGCCGGGCCAGCAGGCCACGGCGCCGGGTGTGCCGGCCACGCCGGGCCGCCTCACGCGCAACGACTGATCCACGCAGCTCGGTGAGCCTGCCTCGGCGCACCCCGAACAGCTCGGACACCACGCCGTCGGTGTCGGAGAGCAGCGGATAGTCGAACGAGCGCTGTTGGGCGAAGTGGGCCTGTTTGTCGACGGTGTCGGTGCTGATGCCCACCCGTTGGGCGCCCACCCTGGCGAATTCGTCGCTCAGGTTCCGGAAATGACAAGCCTGGGCTGTGCAGATCGGCGAAGACGCTATCGGGAAGAAGAACAGCACAACCGGCCCTGCGGACAGCAGCGTGGTCAATGTCCGAGGCCGACCGGTGTGGTCATAAAGAGTGAAGTCAGGCGCCTTCTCGCCCGCGATCATCGGCAAAGAGTAACGCGGGGATGTTCTCCGCGACGCTCACTCGGATAATTCGGCGATCGCCGAAAAGCTATTTAGTGCGTGCCGAATGCGCCGTCGAGGTAGTGAGCGCGGCAGGCTCGGCGGGCCAGCTTCCCGCTGGTGGTTCGGGGGATCGCGCCGGCAGGCAGCAAACGCACATCGCCAACGCTGACGCGGTGTCGGTGCAACACGGCCTGCCTGATCGCGTCAATCGCCGGTTGCGGATCGACGCGGCTGGTGCCTGGAGCACGCTCGGCGACGATCACCAGCTGTTGGCTGCCATCATCGGCCGGCGCGCAGAACGCCGTCGCGTAGCCACGACGTACTACGGGCGAGGCCTCCGCAGTGGTGGCTTCGATGTCTTGCGGATAGTGGTTACGGTCATCGATGCTCACCAGATCCGCGATTCGGCCGGTCACGTAGAGCTCGCCGTCGAGATACACGCCGAGGTCACCGGTCCGCAGCCAGCTGCCCTCGATGGTCGACCCGTCGGCATGGCTGCCTTCCGCGAGCCGCGATCCCAGTTCAGCGCCGAACGTCGAGCGGGTCTCGTCGGGCAGGCCCCAATAGCCCCGGCCAATGTTCTTGCCCTGCAACCAGATTTCGCCGACCTCACTGTCGGGTAGCTCGTTCGCGATATCCGGTTCTACGATCACGGCCCACTCGCTGCGAGCCACCTGACCGCACGACACCTGCGCCACGGCGTTCGGAGAATCCGCTGGGACGCGTACCGCACGACCGGCGCCCAGTTGCTCACGGTCGAAGTACACCACCGACGCCTCAACACCCGGACTGATGGTGGCGACGAGCAGTGTCGCCTCGGCTATGCCGTAGGAGGGCTTGAATGCTGTGCGGGGTAACCCGTACGGCGCGAACGCCTTGGTGAAGGTTCTGATCGCATCGATGCTGACCGGTTCGGAGCCGATGATCATCACGACGTTGCGCAAGTCGATGTCGTCACCCTGTGCGGGCAGGCCACGCTGAGCGGTCCACTCGTAGGCGAAGTTCGGCGCGGCGGTGACGACACGGCCGCGCCGGGAGCCTGCCGACAAGGCCTGGATCCAGCGCTGCGGCCGTCGGATGAACGCCGTCGGTGACATCAGCGTGGAATGTCCGCCGTATACCGCAGGGAAACCGATCATCGACAGGCCCATGTCGTGGTACAGCGGTAACCAACTGACGCCGTGGGTGTTTCGGTCCAGCAGGTCGATCGACAGGATCATCTGCACCAGGTTGGTGCCCACCGCGCGATGGGTGACCTCGACACCGACGGGGGACCGGGTTGCCCCCGAGGTGTACTGCAGGTGTGAAACATCGTCCATGCCGAGTTCGGTCGGGACGAATGATTCCCCCGCGGCGTCGGGGACCTGGTCGATGACGACGACGTCGGGCCGCCGACGGTGGGGGAGATCGGCCAAGAAGGCCTCGACCGACTCTTTGGCTGCCGTGGTCGTGAGGGCGAGCGTGGGCTGCGAATCGTGCAGCGCGGTGTCGAGACGCTGGGCGTGACCGGGCAATTCGGGGGCGAACAACGGCACCGCGATGGTCCCCGCCTTGATGGCCGCGTAAAAGCCCGCAACGTAGTCGATGCCCTGCGGCGCGAGGATCGCAACGCGCTCACCTCGACTTGCGGCTTGTTGGACGCGCGCACCGATGGCTTGCATCCTTGCCCCCAACCGGGTCCACGTGACTTCGTCGGTGCGCACCTGCGCCCCGTGGCCGTAGTCGAGGTAGCGATACGCCGTCGCGTCACCGACATTGGCGATGTTGCGGTCGATCAGAGATATCAGCGTGACACCCGGAGGCAACGCGACGCCGCCATGCGCATCCAGGCAATCTTCGATCTGCAGTAGTCCACGACCACCTGAGTGTTCTTGGCGCGAACCGCAATCCATAACCGAAAGTCTAGGCGCGCAGCGTGTACGGCAGACGAAGCCGCCCGCTCTTGTGTGACTGCAGAGCGGGCGGCGTCGTCAAGCCGATTTACACGTCGTAGTACAGCGCGAACTCGTACGGGTGCGGCCGGATCTGCACCGGCAGGATCTCGTTCTCCCGCTTGAAGTTGATCCACGTCTCGATCAAGTCGGGCGTGAAAACGCCTCCCTCGGTGAGGTATTCGTGGTCTTCTTCCAGCCGGTCGATCACCGCGGACAACTGGGTCGGGGCCTGCGGGATGTTTGCGGCCTCTTCCGGCGGTAGCTCGTAGAGGTCCTTGTCGACAGGTGTCTGCGGCTCGATCTTGTTCTTGATGCCGTCCAGGCCAGCCATCAGCATGGCCGCGAACGCGAGGTACGGGTTGCCCGACGAGTCGGGGCAGCGGAACTCCAGCCGCTTGGCCTTCGGGTTGGAACCGGTGATCGGGATACGCACACACGCCGAACGGTTGCGCTGGCTGTAGACCAGGTTGATCGGCGCCTCGAAGCCCGGGACAA
>JBAWAV010000141.1:0-27433 GCA_049589475.1 Mycobacterium sp. | reverse complement strand
ACCAGGACCTGGTCGACTGCGCATCCGGCGCACGTCCGGGCGGCTGGCCGCCTTTTCCGCGGCGCGGCCCGATCTCGAACGTCAGCCGGGGGCCGCCGGCGTTGCCGACATTGATGCTCTGCCCGTCGTGGATGTCGACCACCGGTCTGCGGTAACCGTCCACGAACGTCCCGTTCACCGAGCCGTTGTCGATAGCCACCCACTTGCCCTGGTCAAAGCGCAGGATCAGGTGCGCGCGGGAAATCCGGGGATCGGCGATCCGGATATCGGCACGCAGATCACGCCCCACGACGACATCCTGACCTGGCGCGAAGGTACGTTGCGACCTGTCGTGCCAAATGGTCAGTGCGGGCGGGGCTGATCGGCTCACGGCTCCAGTATTGACGCTGCGACAACAGAGTTTCCTGGTGGCGCACTGTGATTCAGCTATGTCTTGCGGCGAATCACCGATTCATAGGTCATTCATAAGCGGCACAGCTCGAGATCACCGCATCGGGCGGCATGATTGCGAACAGTAAGCCAGCAGTTGGACTTCGGCTGCGCGTCGGAGTCGCGAAAACGCCGAGCGCGCAACTAATTCCAGAGTCTAGTCGGTAACGCGCGATGTGAGGGGGATGAACTCGTGGATGAGGCGACCCGAGCGACGCAGCGCTGGGACGCCCCATCAGGGCCCGTGCAGCCGCATCGCTCCCGCGGCCTGCTGCAGCGTGGCTACGAATCGCTGCCGCATCTGGCGATCACCCGGCTGCTGACCCGGGTGCCGCTGATCAGATCGCTGCCCAACCACAAGCCCGCGCATGCCGGTCGGCCCGCCGAGCCCGAGGTGTCGGGCAGTGCGCTCAGTTCGCCGACCGTCTTCGCCGGCTACACGATTCTGCGCCCGCTGGGTTCCGGCGGGATGGCCGACGTGTACCTCGCCAAGCATCCCCGGTTGCCTCGCCGCGACGCGCTGAAGGTGCTGACCGAGGGGACGACGGCCGATCCCGAATTCCGCGAGCGATTCAACCGCGAAGCCGATTTGGCCGCCACGCTGTGGCATCCACACATCGTCGCGGTGCACGACCGTGGCGAATTCGACGGCCACCTCTGGATCGCGATGGACTACGTCGAGGGCACCGACGCGGCCCGACTGATGCGCGAGAGTTTCCGCGGCGGCATGTCAGAGCAGGACGTCTCGGCGATCGTCACCGCGGTCGCGGGAGCGCTCGACTACGCCCACGCCCGCGGGCTGCTGCACCGCGACGTCAAACCCGCCAACATCCTGCTGACGCATCCTGACGAGGACGATCGCCGAATCCTGTTGGCGGACTTCGGTGTAGCGCGTCAGCTCGCCGACATCAGTGGCATCACCGAAACCAACGTCGCGGTGGGCACCGTCGCCTACGCCGCGCCCGAGCAGCTCGTCGGCTCGAACATCGACGGCCGCGCCGACCAGTACGCGCTCGCCGCGTCCGCGTTCCACTTGCTCACCGGCGCCCCGCCGTACCGGAACTCCAACCCGGTGGCGGTGATCGGGCAACACCTGCACGCCGAGCTACCCAGGCTCAGCGAGTATCGGCCCGACCTGGCCGACCTGGACGAGGTGTTCTTCACGGCGCTCGCCAAGGACCCCGCCGACCGGTTCGACCGGTGCCGACAGTTCGCCGCGGATTTCAATGAACACATCGCCGGCGCCGTCCCGGCCGGGCGCGCGCGGGCGAGACGGCGCCGGCATACCGGTGTCAAGACCGGCAGACGAAAGTTGACCCTGAAGACCGGGATCGCCGTTGCGATGGTCGTGGCGCTGCTGTCGCTAACCGTGACCTGGTCGATCTCGTTCTTCTCGTGGGACGACCAGCCCCAGGCGAACCTCGCGTCGCCGCCTCGGGTGCACGCGACCTCGTCGGCGGCCGCGGCGCTCGCCGCGCCGCCACTCAACGGCAGCTATCGGCTCGACTACGACCGGGCGAAGCAGACATCCAACGGCGTGATCCGCAACAACGGCGGGGACACCACCTGGTGGGCGTTTTCCTCGGCGTGCACCGCAGCGGGCTGCGCGGCGACCGGCACCAAGCTGGACGACACCAGCCATCACATGGCGCGGACGACCGGCAGCGCGAACTCCGGCGTGCTGCATTTCGTCGACGGCCATTGGCAGTCCGAGCCCCGACAGCTGCAGGCGCAGTGCCAGAAGACGCGCGGCGCGCCGACGGTCACCGAATCCGAGACCGTGGTGTGGTCGTTGACCCCGGAGCCGGATGGCACGCTGCGCGGCGTGCAAACCCAGACCGTGCAGAGCAACGAGTGCGGCTCGCAGGGTGCGACGCTGCGGGTCCCGGTAGTGGCCTCCCGCACCGGTGATGCGCCGCCCGCTGTGACGGTGGCCAATCCGGCGCAGGCGGCCAACACCGCGGCCACCCCGGTCGGACCCCCGCCGCCGGCGGTGCTGGGTGGGCCGTGCACCGATATCGACAAGGTCGCCTACGACTCCACGGCCAACGAGCAAGTCGTCTGCGAAGCCAATACCTGGGACAAGGCGCCGACGACCACCGGCGTGCATCCGGTCGGCACCTCCTGCACAGATACCCCGGTGTTCACCATGTCGAAGTCCGAAGACGGCCACCTCATCGAATGCAACCCCGGCAGCCGGGTGTGGAGCAGCCAGCACAGCTGAGCCGTCGGTTTGTCGGTGCCTGCATCTACTCTGGAGCCATGGCTTTTGCCACCGAACATCCAGTGGTTGCGCACTCCGAATACCGCCCTGTCGAAGACATGGTGCGGGCCGGGGGCACTTTCGAAGTGGTCAGCCCGCACGCGCCCGCCGGCGACCAACCGGCCGCCATCGAGGAGCTGGAACGCCGGATTCGGGCGGGGGAGCGCGACGTGGTGCTGCTGGGCGCCACCGGTACCGGAAAGTCTGCGACCACCGCGTGGCTCATCGAGCGACTGCAGCGGCCGACGCTGGTGATGGCACCCAACAAGACACTCGCCGCGCAGCTGGCCAACGAGCTGCGAGAGATGTTGCCGCACAACGCAGTTGAGTACTTCGTCTCGTACTACGACTACTATCAGCCCGAGGCGTACATCGCGCAGACGGACACCTACATCGAGAAGGACAGCTCGATCAACGACGACGTGGAGCGGCTGCGGCACTCCGCGACGTCGTCGCTGCTGTCGCGTCGCGACGTGGTGGTGGTGGCGTCGGTGTCCTGCATCTACGGCCTCGGCACCCCGCAGTCCTACCTCGATCGCTCGGTCGAGTTGCAGGTGGGCACCGAGGTTCCCCGTGACGCGCTCCTGCGGCTGTTGGTCGACGTGCAGTACACCCGCAACGACATGTCGTTCACCCGCGGCACGTTCCGGGTGCGCGGCGACACCGTCGAGATCATCCCGTCGTACGAGGAACTGGCCGTACGCATCGAGTACTTCGGCGACGAAATCGAAGCGCTCTACTACATGCACCCGCTGACCGGCGACGTTGTCCGCAAGGTGGACTCGCTGCGCGTCTTCCCGGCCACGCATTACGTCGCGGGACCGGAGCGAATGGCCCACGCCATCTCGACCATCGAGCAGGAACTCGAGCAGCGGCTCGCCGAGCTCGAGGGCCAGGGCAAACTGCTGGAGGCCCAGCGCCTCCGGATGCGGACCAACTACGACGTCGAGATGATGCGCCAGGTCGGGTTCTGCTCCGGGATCGAGAACTACTCGCGGCACATCGACGACCGCGGACCCGGCTCGCCGCCGGCGACGCTGATCGACTACTTCCCGGAAGACTTTCTGATGGTCATCGATGAGTCCCACGTCACGGTGCCGCAGATCGGCGGCATGTACGAGGGTGACATGTCGCGCAAGCGCAACCTCGTCGAGTTCGGTTTCCGGCTGCCGTCGGCCTGCGACAACCGGCCACTGACCTGGGAAGAGTTCGCCAACCGGATCGGGCAGACGGTGTACCTGTCGGCCACACCTGGCCCCTACGAGCTCAGCCAGGCGGCCGGAGAGTTCGTCGAGCAGGTGATCCGCCCGACCGGACTGGTCGACCCGAAGGTCGTGGTCAAGCCGACGAAGGGTCAGATCGACGACCTGATCGGCGAGATTCGCAAGCGGACCGCAGCCGACGAGCGGGTGCTGGTGACGACGCTGACCAAGAAGATGGCCGAGGATCTCACCGACTACCTGCTCGAGACCGGTATCCGGGTCCGCTACCTGCACTCCGAAGTCGACACGCTGCGTCGGGTGGAGTTGCTGCGTCAACTGCGGATGGGCGACTACGACGTGCTGGTCGGCATCAACCTGCTGCGCGAGGGGCTGGACCTGCCGGAGGTGTCGCTGGTCGCGATCCTGGACGCCGACAAAGAGGGCTTCCTGCGTTCGTCGCGCAGCCTGATCCAGACCATCGGCCGGGCGGCCCGCAACGTGTCCGGCGAGGTCCACATGTACGCAGACAAGATCACCGACTCGATGAGAGAGGCGATCGACGAGACCGACCGGCGTCGCGCCAAGCAGGTCGCCTACAACGAGGCCAACGGCGTCGACCCGCAACCGTTGCGCAAGAAGATCGCCGACATCCTCGACCAGGTCTACCGCGAGGCCGACGACACCGAATCCATCGAGATCGGCGGCTCCGGGCGTAACTCGTCGCGGGGTCGCCGCGCGCAGGGCGAGCCCGGTCGGGCCGTCAGCGCCGGGGTATACGAGGGGCGTGACACCGCCAACATGCCCCGGGCCGAGTTGGCCGACCTGATCAAAGATCTCACCGCGCAGATGATGGCCGCGGCACGCGACCTGCAGTTCGAATTGGCCGCCCGGTTCCGTGACGAGATCGCCGACCTCAAAAAGGAACTGCGCGGAATGGACGCTGCCGGTCTGAAGTGAGCTCATCCCGAGACTCGGACGCCCTCGACGGTTGGCGTGCACTGCTGGGTCCCCGATTTCTGGGCACCTCGACGCTGCTCGCCGGCGGTGTGGCGCTGTACGCGACCAACGAATTCCTGACCGTCAGCCTGTTGCCGAGCGCGATCGCCGACATCGGGGGCGAGCGGCTCTATGCGTGGGTGACCACTCTCTATCTGGTGGGGTCGGTTGTCGCAGCCTCCACGGTCAACGCGATGCTGCTGCGCGCCGGACCGCGGATGTCATTCCTGTTGGGACTGGCCGTCTTCGGCACCGGCAGCGTGGTCTGTGCGGCGGCTCCCGGCATGCTGGTCCTACTGGTGGGCCGCACTCTGCAAGGGGCGGCCGGGGGATTGCTGGCCGGTCTGGGCTATGCGTTGATCAACACCGCCCTACCGCGATCGTTGTGGACCAGGGCATCGGCGCTGGTGTCGGCGATGTGGGGCGTCGCGACGGTGGTGGGCCCGGCGGCGGGCGGCCTCTTCGCCCAATTCGGCCTGTGGCGCTGGGCGTTCGGCGTGATGGCGATGCTCACCGTGGCGATGGCCATGCTGGTCCCGGTGGTGTTGCCGGCCGGCCACGTCGATCCAGGCGCTGAGCAGTCGCTGAAAGTGCCGGTGTGGTCCGTACTGCTGCTCGGCGGGGCGGCGCTGATCATCAGCATCGCCCAGGTTCCCACGCACATCGCCGCGACCGCGGGATTGCTCGTCGTCAGCGTGGCCCTGGTCGTCGTGTTCGTCCTGGTCGACCGACGGGCAACGGTGAAAGTGCTGCCGCTCAGCGTCTTTGGCCCCGGCCCGCTGAAGTGGATCTATCTGACCCTGACGGTGCTGATGGCCTCGGCGATGGTCGACATGTATGTGCCCTTGTTCGGGCAACGGCTGGCGCATCTGGTCCCCGTCACGGCCGGGTTTCTGGGTGCCGCGCTCGCCGTCGGCTGGGCAGTCAGCGAGATCCTCAGCGCTTCGCTGAGCAGAACGAAAGTAGTCAACCGTGTGGTCGTGACGGCGCCGCTGATCATCGCGGCGGGTCTGGTGCTGGCCGCGGCCACCCAGGTCGAGGAGGCGTCGACGGCCTTCGTCACCGTCTGGGCGCTCGCGCTGACGATCACGGGGATCGGCATCGGCGCGGCCTGGCCGCACCTGTCGGCCTGGGCGATGCAGTGCGTCGACGACGAGAAGGAAGGGGCCGTCGCCGCCGCGACGATCAACATGATCGAGGTCATAGCCGGGGCGTTCGGCGCCGGTCTGGCCGGCGTGGTGGTGAACAGCGCCCACGGCGGGACCGCGGTCGCCGCTCGCGCCCTGTTCGCCGTGTTCGCCGCGGTGGGTGTGCTGGGGGCGCTGACCGGCCTTCGCGTCGTCCGGACGTCGCGCTGACCGGCGATGCGGGAGTCAGCGGACCGACTTGACCACCTGGGTTCGGTGGAACTGCCACCGCTCGACGATCCGGAACCCGACCAAATCCGGTATCTGGTAGGCGGGTGCACGTCCGAATTTCCACCCGGGACGCAGCGACGCGCCGACTTGGTGATTCGGCAGCGTGGTGTTGTGCGTGGTGATCGTCCACAGAGTGGCGCATTTATACAGCCGGCCCGTGACCAGCCAGACCGCCACATGGCCGTCCCAGAGCGTCTCCCGCTTCGGTGCGGGAACGCCGCGCCCGACGTCGACCAACGGCCGGTAGGCCGCTGGACGCGCGGCCAGCAGCGCGCGGACCGGCCCGGGCAGCCAGCTGACCGTGTTGTCGACCAGCAGACAATCCCCGGGCGCCGCGTGGCTGCTGATGAGGTCGGCGACGTCGCTGTAATCCCAACCTTCTTTGGCGTACCGCTGGCGTTGCGAGAGAACGTAATTCGGCGCTGCCGCCGCGGTCAGCGCGACCAGCACGACGGCGATCCATCGCTGCCTGCGAGCGACGGCCACGACGCAGACGGCCAGCACGATCGCCATCGCCGGGGTGGTGAAGAACAGATACCGCGGGTAGTAGAACGGATCGCTGAACGCCGAGTAGATCAACGCGATGGCGGTGGGCACCACCATCCATGCCGCGCAGATGATCAGCACCTGTCGGGTGCCACCGTCCGCCTTCCGTCGACCCGTCACGCGCATCGTCAGCGCAGCAACGAAGATGGCCGCCGCCACGACCGCGAACGGCACGCTGTTGTCGAAGTACTGGTGTTGCACGACGTCGAGGACGCTGTGCCAATTCAGCGGATAGATCCAGGCGACCTGAAAGCTCTGACCGCGCGCGAACAGCAGCAACGGCGTCACGGCGCCGACCGCGACCGCCGACGTGATCGCCCACCGCAGCACGACGGGCTTCTGCCGCCGCAGCAGCGGAGTGACGACCGCGTAGGCCGGCACCAGCAAGACCAGGTAGATGTTGAGCAGAACCGACACGATCAGCGCCAGCGAGTAGAGCAGCCATAGCCACCATCGGTTCCGGCGTATCGCGGTGACCAGCAACACGGTCAACCAGACCGCGGCCGCGGCGGTGAACGCATAAGAACGTGCTTCGGCCGCCGCCCATGTGACGCGCGGCAGGATCGCGAACACGGCGCCCGCGCACACCGCTGTGGTTCGTGGCAGGAACTGTTTGCCGAAGACCACGACCCCGGCGGCCGCGACGCCCGTCGCCAAGCAGCTCGGCACCCGCGACCAGAACTCGGTCGCCGGGAAGATGGCGAACCAGCCGTGCATCATCAGGTAGTACAGGCCGTGCACGGCGTCGATGTGCCCCAGCAGCCGCCAGAGCTCAGGCACGGTACGGCTTGCTGAGGCCGAGACAGTCGCGCTCTCGTCGAACCACAGCGACGGGTGGCTGGCCCCGGCGGCGCCGATGGCAGCGGCCAGCACAGCGACCACAAGCGGGTCCAGCAGCCTGCCGGGTCGCCGGGGTGGCGAGTCACCCCCGACGACGGCGGTGGTGGGTTCAGCGATTGTCGTGGCAACCATGATGTGAGTCACTGTAAGGGTCTTCCGGTGAAGCTGCTTACCCGTCCGGCCTGCTCACGAACCATTTTGGCGGCCGAAACCAGGTTCGGGGCCTCGGCGTGCCGCACAGCCGACGACCTAGAAACATTGCAAATCAACGGAATTCGCTGAAATCGGAGTTCAATCGGCCGGTCCGTCGACGCACCGAACGCCCGAGAGTGCGTTGTTCGCACCGTGAGCGGGGTCTCGTCACTGGAGTCGGCGTGTTCCAAATCCGTCCATCCATCTGCGGCGAAGCGTTACTGTCTTGGGTTGGCGGACCAACCGACACCTGGGAGGGTAAATGAGCGCCTATCGAACCGTGGTGGTAGGAACCGACGGCTCGGACTCGTCGCTACGCGCGGTGGAGAAGGCAGGCAGCATCGCCGGGGCGGACGCGAAGCTGATCGTCGCGACGGCGTACTTGCCGCAGCACGAGGACCCGCGGGCCGCCGACGCCCTGAAAGACGAGAGCTACAAGGTATCGGGCAGCGCCCCGATCTACGCGATCCTGCGCGAGGCGAGGGACCGGGCCAGCGCTGCGGGCGCCAAGAACATCGAAGAGCGTTCGATCGTCGGTGCCCCCGTCGACGCGCTGGTCGGACTCGCCGAGGAGGTCGGCGCCGATCTGCTGGTCGTCGGCAACGTCGGCCTGAGCACGATCGCCGGCCGGTTGCTGGGATCGGTGCCCGCCAACGTGTCACGTCGCGCCAAGGTCGACGTGCTGATCGTGCACACCACCACGTAGACACCTGATCCGCTCGTCAACCTGGTGATCGACGCGGCGAAGTACGGGCCGTGGGCGCTGATCGCCGGCGGCTCGGAAGGGGTCGGAGCCGAATTCGCCCGGCTCCTGGCCGAGGCGGGCCTGAACCTGGTGCTGGTTGCCCGCATGACCGATTCACTGCAGCGGACGGCCGATCAGTGCCGCCTGCACGGCGTCGACATCCGCACCGTCCAAGCCGACCTGAGCGCCACCGATGCCTGCGCGCGGATCGTCGAGGCGACGGCTGAGCTGCAGATCGGCCTGTTGATCGTGGTCGCGGGCGCGAATACGCACAGCTACGAGTTCCTCGACGGAGATCTCGCCGAATTCCAACGGGTCATCGACCTCAATCTGTCGACGCCGCTGGCGCTGGCGCATCACTACGGACAGGCGATGCGTGCGCGGCGCCGCGGCGGCATCGTGCTGCTCGGCTCGCTGGCCGGCTACCTCGGATCGGCTCGGCACACCGTTTACGGCGGCGTCAAGGCGTTCACCAGGATCTTCGCCGAGGGTCTCTGGTTGGAGCTGCGTGAGCACCACGTCGACGTGCTGGAACTCGTGCTGGGGGTGACCCGGACGCCGGCGATGGAACGGGCAGGCCTGAACTTTGATGCGCCGGGCGTCGTCGTCGCCGAGTCCGCCGACGTGGCGCGCGAAGGTCTGGAGTGGCTCGGGCGCGGTCCGGTTCACATTGTCAGCGGCAACGAGCAGATTGTGGCCATGCGCAGCGATCCCGATCGGGGTACGGCCGTTCTGGCCGCTGACCGCGCGATGCGGCGGCTGTTGCAGCGGAAAGGAATGACCGATGACGGCGGAGGAGCGGATCGCGGCGCTGGAACAGCGGCTGCGCCGGGTTGAGGACGAGTTGGCCATCAGTCGACTGCTGGCCGCGTATGGACCGCTGGTCGACGCCGGCGATTCCGACGCGGTCGCGGACTTGTGGGCGCCCGACGGCGAATACGACGTGGAAGGCTGGCACATGCAAAGCCGGGCCGACGTGGCCGACATGGTGCGGTCACCGGCACACCAGGGGCTGATCGGCGGCGGCTCCGCCCATTTCCTCGGCCCGGCATGTGTCGACGTCGACGGCGACGAGGCTGTCGCGGTGTGCGAGTCGATCGTGGTTCGGCACCACGACGACGAGGGCGGCGGCTACCGGGTATGGCGGGCCGGCGCGAACCACATCGTGCTGCGCCGGACGGCCGAAGGCTGGCGGATCGTCAAGCGCACCACCCGCGCGTTGAACGGCTCCGCCGCGGCACGCGTGCTACTCACGGCCGGCGTGCACGGGCGATCGGTATGAGCGAACTCGAGGGCAAGGTTGCGCTCGTCACCGGCGGGGGAGCGGGCATCGGCGAGGCCATCGCCCGTCGGTTCGCCGAAGAGGGCGCCAAAGTGGTTGTGGCCGAACGGGATAAGCGTTCAGGCCAGACCGTCGCCGAGGCGATCGGCGGCCTGTTCGTACCGGTCGATGTCGTGGTGCGCGACCAAGTGGAAAACGCCGTCGCGCAAGCTGTTTCGGCGTACGGCTCGATCGACGTCGTGGTCAACAACGCCTGGGGCGGCGGATCGATGAGCCGGGTGGAGGACAAGACCGATCGGCAACTCAGCGACGGCATCGCAGTCGCGTACTACGGCCCGTTCTGGGCGATGCGGGCCGCCCTGCCGCACATGCGGGAACGCGGCTGGGGCAGGGTCATCAACGTGTGCAGCCTCAACGGCGTCAACGCCCACATGGGCACCCTGGAATACAACGCGGCCAAGGAGGCGCTGCGAGCCCTGACCCGGACCGCCGCCAGGGAGTGGGCGCCGTACGGCGTGACCGTCAACGCCATCTGCCCGGCGGCCAAGAGCGCAGCGTTCCTACGTGCACTCGACAACAATCCGGACGTCGCGGCGTTCGCGGATTCGATGAACCCGATGGGCCGCATCGGGGACCCCTATCTCGACATCGCGCCGGTCGCGGTGTTCCTGGCCGGCGAAGGCTGCCGTTACCTGACCGGTAACACGTTGTTCGTGGACGGCGGCAGCCACATCAACGGGGTGGCCTGGACGCCGGACCTCGACGCCTAGGTCACGCGCTGGCGAGATCGTGGCGTTCCAGCCGGAACGTCCTGCTCAGCCGGTCCGGGCGCGTCGTGAGGGTCACCTCGACGGCGCCACCCGACGTGATGACGTAACGCTCCTCGACATCGGGGCCGTCGTCGCGCCGCCGCACCGCCCGGCGCGGTAAGTCCTGGTCGTCGCTGAGGTCGGGATCGAACGCGAAGAACACCGGTTCGTACGGCGTGACGTCGCCGTCGGGATGGCCGTCGCGTAACCGGCTGCACTCGACGAAGCGAAAGTGTCCGATGTTGTGCGCCGCGCGGTAGGTCCGGGTGACGACGAAAGGCGGCTGGCCCGCGGTGGGCAGCGCGGATCCCTTGGGCACGATCGGGTCGAAACACACGTCCTCGCCGGCGCAGGCCTCGCGGAATACACCGAAGTGCCGTGAAAGACGTTCGGACAGAGCGAATCCTGCCTCCCGATCGAGAAACACGGCCAGGCCGATGGCCGTCGCTGCGAACGGGTGCAGTGAGCGCTTGACCCGCTTCTCGTCGAACGTCGTGCGCAGCGTGCGGGCGATGAGCGGAAAGCTCCCCGCCCCGCCGACCACGTAGATGCCGGCAACATCCGACCAGGCGACGTCGCCGCCGGCGTGGTCCTGCAAGACACGGGACAGCGCGGCGATTGTCTTGTCCACCAAGGGAACACAGGCCGAGTAGACGTCGTCGATCGGGCAGGAGAACGGCGACTTACCGACGGCGGCGAGGTCGACCAGGAAACGACGGGTGTTCGGGCCGACCGCTTCCTTGCGGCTTGCGCACTCCTCGAGCAGCAGATCGCGTGTTCCCGCGGGCAGCGTGCGCAGGGCGGCGTCTTTGCGAAGGAGCTTGAGGATCGCCTCGTCGAAGTCGTCGCCGCCGAGTCGCTGGATGCCCTCGCTGAACACGACCTCGTTCAACCGGCCCGTCATCTTGAGCAGCGACGCGTCGAACGTCCCGCCACCGAGGTCGTAGATCAGCACGTACTCGCGCTTGGCGGTGATCGTCGAGCGGTATCTGTGCGCATATTCGAAACCCGCCGCCGACGGCTCGTTGAGCAGAGCGACGACGTCGAAGCCGGCCTGTGTGAAGGCATCCAGCGTCAGGAAGCGCTGCGCGCTGGACGCGTTGGCCGGCACGCTGATCGCGGCTTCGACTGGCTCGCCCGCCGGCAGATCGATGTTCGACCGGTGCTGCAGATCGCTTTTCAGCTGCGCGAGAAAGCCCGCGAGCAGATCAGCCAGCCGGTAGCTGCGCCCCGCGAGCTCGACCGTGGACCGGGGTCCGGCATCGTTCAGCAAACGTTTGAACGACCGCAGCGCCGACCAGCCCGGATCGTGACGGACGGCGGCAGCGTCCAGACCGAACCGCAATTCGCCGGCTTGGTTGGCGGCGATGATCGACGGCCAGGTGTCCACCCCGTCGAATGACACCACCGGATAGTTGCCACGATCGACGACCGCGGCGACGGTGTGGGTTGTGCCGAAGTCGATGCCCACCTTCATCGGCTAAGCGTAGGGGCTGCACCGCGTTTCGCGGCGACGAATCACCGACCCGGATTCGGCAGTACGAGGGAACAAGGTCCCGGCAATTGCTGCTGTTGGGCCCTGCCCAGCGGGGCACAACGTGCGGTACGACAGATACTTCACCATCGGCACACCGCGAGGAGCAGCCGTGAACGATACGGACGTCGAAAAATGGGACGCCGCCCTGACCGAACATGTCGTCGGGTTGACCCGGCCGATCGTCAAACGCTACTTCCGTTCTGAGGTGAGGGGTTTGGAAAACATCCCCGCCGGCGCCTGCCTTGTCGTGTCGAATCATTCGGGCGGCGTGGTGACTCCCGACATGTCGGTGTTCGCGGTCGCTTACTACGACACGTTCGGTTATCAGCGCCCGCTTTTCGCGCTCGGCCATGACTTGTTGTTCAAGGGTCCGGCCGCCGGGTTGCTCAAGCGCACCGGGGTGATCCGCGCGACCCGCGACAACGCGGCGCAAGCGTTGGCGGCCGGCGGAGTCGTCTTGGTCTTCCCGGGCGGTGACTTTGACGCGTACCGGCCGACGATGTCGGAGAACGTCATCGGCTTCGGCGGTCGAACGGGCTACGTCAGCACTGCGATCGAGGCCGGGGTGCCGATCGTCCCGTCGGTATCCATCGGGGCCCAGGAAAGCCAGTTCTACCTGACCAGGGGCCGGTGGCTGTCGCGCGCGCTTGGGCTCGCCGACATCGGTCGCAGGTTCACTCGCAGCGACATGCTGCCGGTCTCGCTGGGTTTCCCGTTCGGGCTGAGCGTGCTGCTGCCGGTCAACCTGCCGTTGCCGACGAAGATCGTGACGCAGGTGCTTCCGTCGATCGACCTGGCCGCCGAGTTCGGCGACTACGTCTCGGTCGGGCACATCGACAGGCGCGTACGGTCGATCATGCAGAAGGCGCTGTGGGGATTGGCGCGCAGGCGCCGGTTCCCCGTCCTGGGCTGACGCGCGCCGGCCGTCCTACGTCCCGCGTCTCACCAGCCGCGTTCGCGCCACTCGGCCAGGTGCGGCCGCTCGGCACCGAGAGTCGTGTCGTCACCGTGGCCGGGGTAGACGACGGTGGCGTCGTCGTAGACGTCGAACACCCGGGTGCTGACGTCGTCGAGCAGCTGGTCGAAATCGCCGGGCTGCCAAGTCTTGCCGACTCCGCCGGGGAACAGGCAGTCGCCGGTGAACAGCTGGGTGACACCGCCGGTGGCCGGGCCGTCGAGGGCCAGCGCGACCGACCCGGGTGTGTGCCCGCGCAAATGGATGACGTCGAACGTCAGCTCGCCGATCTGCACGGTGTCTCCGCCGGCCAGCAAGCGATCCGGCTTGACCGGCAGCGGCTCGGCGTCGATCTCGTTCGCGGCGGTCGGCGCCCCGGTCGCTTGAGCGACGGCCTCCAGCGCCTGCCAATGGTCGAAGTGCTGGTGGCTGGTGACGATCAGCGACACGTTCGGGGCGTGGTTGCGCACCAGGTTGATCAGAAAGTCGGCGTCATTGGCGGCGTCGATCAGCAGTGTCTCCCCGGTCGCGGAACAGGTGACCAGATACGCGTTGTTGTCCATGGGGCCCACCGACGCCTTGAGGATCGTCACGCCCGGCAGTGTGCGCCGAGCCGCGGTGCCGGTATCGACATGCCCGGTGTAGTTGTCATCCAGGACGGTCATACCAGTCACGGTAACTGGCCGGCCGTCGCTTGTCGGTGGGGGCACATAGCATGGTGATGAGGTGTGTGACGAGCTCGAGAGATAGAGACGTGAAAGAGACGCTGTGGCTGACCGCCTGATCGTGAAGGGTGCTCGCGAGCACAATCTGCGCAGTGTCGATCTTGATTTGCCACGCGACGCATTGATCGTCTTCACCGGCCTGTCCGGCTCCGGAAAGTCTTCGCTGGCCTTCGACACGATCTTTGCCGAGGGCCAGCGGCGCTACGTCGAATCCCTGTCGGCGTACGCCCGCCAATTCTTGGGGCAGATGGACAAACCCGACGTCGATTTCATCGAAGGCCTGTCGCCGGCGGTGTCGATCGATCAGAAGTCGACGAACCGCAACCCGCGCTCGACCGTCGGGACCATCACCGAGGTGTACGACTACCTGCGACTGCTGTACGCACGGGCCGGAACCCCGCACTGTCCGGTCTGTGGTGAGCGGATCGCGCGTCAGACGCCGCAGCAGATCGTCGATCAGGTGCTGGTGATGCCCGAGGGCACCCGCTTCCAGGTGCTCGCCCCGGTGGTCCGCACCCGCAAGGGCGAGTTCGCCGACCTGTTCGAGAAGCTCAACGCCCAGGGCTACAGCCGGGTCCGCGTCGACGGCGTGGTCCATTCACTGACCGATCCGCCGAAGCTGAAGAAGCAGGAGAAACACGACATCGAGGTCGTGGTGGACCGCTTGACTGTCAAAGCCAGTGCCAAGCAGCGACTCACCGATTCGGTGGAGACCGCGCTGAACCTCGCCGACGGCATCGTGGTGCTGGAGTTCGTCGACCACGAGCACGACTCGCACAACCGTGAACAACGGTTCTCCGAGAAGCTGGCCTGCCCCAACGGGCACGCGCTGGCCGTCGATGACCTGGAGCCGCGGTCGTTCTCGTTCAACTCGCCGTACGGCGCGTGCCCGGAATGCGTCGGATTGGGGATCCGCAAAGAGGTCGACCCCGAACTGGTGGTGCCCGACCCGGATCGCACGCTCGCGGAGGGCGCGGTGGCGCCGTGGTCGATGGGGCACACCTCGGAGTACTTCACCCGGATGCTGGCCAGCCTCGGCGAGGCGATGGGCTTCGACGTCGACACCCCGTGGCGCAAACTTCCGGCCAAGGCGCGCAAGGCGATTCTGGAGGGCTGCGACGAGCAGGTCCACGTCCGCTACCGCAACCGCTACGGCCGCACCCGGTCGTATTACGCCGACTTCGAAGGCGTGTTGGCGTTTCTGGAACGCAAGCTGGATCAGACGGAATCCGAGCTGATGAAGGAGCGCTACGAGGGCTTCATGCGCGACGTGCCGTGCCCGGTATGTGAGGGAACCCGGCTCAAGCCGGAAATCCTCGCCGTCACGCTGACCGCCGGTGAGCGCGGTGCGAAATCGATCGCCGAGGTCTGCGAGCTGTCGATCGCGGACTGCTCGGATTTCTTGAACGCCCTCACCCTCGGCACCCGCGAACAGGCGATCGCGGGGCAGGTTCTCAAGGAAATCCAGTCGCGGCTGGGCTTTCTGCTCGACGTCGGGCTGGAATACCTGTCGCTGTCCCGAGCCGCGGGCACGCTATCCGGTGGCGAGGCGCAGCGGATCCGGTTGGCCACCCAGATCGGCTCCGGGCTGGTCGGCGTGCTCTATGTGCTCGACGAGCCCTCGATCGGACTGCATCAGCGCGACAACCGTCGGCTCATCGAAACCCTCACTCGCTTAAGGAATTTGGGGAACACCCTAATCGTCGTCGAACACGACGAGGACACCATCGCGCATGCCGACTGGATTGTCGACATCGGTCCGGGCGCCGGCGAGCACGGCGGCCACATCGTGCACAGCGGCACCTATGCGGACTTGCTGACGAACAAGGAGTCGATCACCGGCGCCTACCTGTCGGGCAAGGAAAGCATTGCCACGCCGTCGATTCGGCGTCCGGTGAACAAGAACCGCCGGCTCACCGTCGTCGGCGCGAACGAGCACAACCTCCGCGGCATCGACGTGATGTTCCCCCTCGGCGTGCTGACCTCGGTGACCGGGGTGTCCGGTTCGGGCAAGTCGACACTGGTCAACGACATCCTGGCCGCTGTGCTGGCCAACCGGCTCAACGGCGCCCGGCAAGTGCCCGGCCGGCACACCCGGGTGACCGGGCTGGACAACCTGGACAAGCTGGTGCGCGTCGACCAGTCGCCGATCGGCCGCACGCCGCGATCAAACCCGGCCACCTACACCGGGGTCTTCGACAAGATCCGCACCCTGTTCGCGGCGACCACCGAGGCCAAGGTCCGCGGCTACCAGCCGGGCCGGTTCTCGTTCAACGTCAAGGGCGGTCGCTGCGAGGCATGCACCGGCGACGGCACCATCAAGATCGAGATGAACTTCCTGCCGGACGTGTATGTGCCCTGCGAGGTCTGTCAGGGCGCACGCTACAACCGGGAGACCTTGGAGGTGCATTACAAGGGCAAGACCATCTCCGAGGTGTTGGACATGTCGATCGAAGAGGCGGCGGAGTTCTTCCAACCGATCACCGGCATCCATCGCTATCTCAAGACGCTGGTCGACGTCGGCCTCGGCTATGTGCGGCTGGGCCAGCCGGCGCCCACGCTGTCCGGCGGAGAAGCACAGCGCGTGAAGCTGGCATCCGAGCTGCAGAAGCGGTCTACCGGGCGCACGATCTACATCCTCGACGAGCCCACCACCGGGCTGCACTTCGAGGACATCCGCAAGTTGCTGGACGTCATCAACGGCCTTGTCGACAAAGGCAATACGGTGATCGTCATCGAGCACAACCTGGACGTGATCAAGACCTCGGACTGGATCATCGACATGGGCCCCGAGGGCGGTGCCGGGGGTGGCACCATCGTCGCCGAGGGCACCCCGGAGGACGTCGCGGCAACACCGGAGAGCTACACCGGCAAGTTCCTTGCGGAGACACTGGTCGGCACCGCCGCACCGCCTCGTCGAACGACCAAGCGCCGCAAAGTCAGCGCCTAGCCGTCGGTGTCGTCACGCATCGACTGGCGGATTTGAGCCAGCCGTTCGGCGGCTGCCCGCTGCCGGGCTTCGTACTGCTCATCGACGCTGCGGCCCTCGGGGCTCTCAGCGTCCAATTCGGTTGCCCCGATTGACGTCTCGTACCGACCTTCAATTTTCTCGCGGACCGAGTCAAACGTCGGCACGCCAGAAGTCGTGTAACCCGGATCTTCCGGCTCGTCAGGCACAGCTGTACGTTACCTGCCGACCGGTTCGGCGTGCCGCGTCGGCGCCGACTCCGGTGGCCAGGTGGACGGCAACGGGGTCCGTGCCACCCCGGGTGTGCCGAGTCGGCCGGCAAGCCAGGGCAACGCCGCGGCAAAGGCATTGGCGGCGAACGGCCAATCGTGCTTTCCGGGCTGCGCGACGATCGTGCAGTTGATGCCGTTGGCACGGCCGAGTTCACACAACGACTCGGCCGCGACGGTTTGGTCGTTGAGGCCGCGGACGACGTCTTGACCGCTCAGCCCTACTTCGCCGGTACCGGTCACCGTGAGGCTGCGGTGATGCTTCGGCGGCGGATTGCTCGACGAGATGTCGAACCAGCCTGAAACCCCTTTGTAGCGACCATGTTTGGCGATGACGGTGGCCGGATCGAACGCGGCCCACGCATTGGCGTTGCCGCCGAAGAGTCGGGCGATGGTCTGCGCCTTGGTGCCGGTTTCCGGGCCCATGTTGCCGGAGATGTCGACGAATGAGCTGAACAACTCCGGATGCATCACCGTGAGGTCGAGCGCGCAGGTCCCGCCCATGGACCACCCGACGATGCCCCAGTTCTCCGCGTCAGGGCTGACACCGAACTTTGAGACCATGTACGGCACCACGTCTTTGGTGAGGTGGTCGGCGGCGTTGCCGCGGATGCCGTTGACGCACTCGGTGTCGTTGTTGAACGCCCCGCCGGAGTCGACGAAGACGAATACCGGCGCGTTCCCGCCGTGCGTGGCGGCCAAGTCGTCGATGGTCTTCACCGCATTGCCGGCGCGCAACCAGTCGGCGGGTGTGTTGAATTCGCCGCCGATCATCATCACGGTCGGTAGATGTGCCGTTGGCGATGCGGAAAACCACGCCGGCGGTAGATAGACCAGCTCACCGCGATGTTTGAAATGCGACGCATCGTCGGGAATCGTCACCGGCACAACGCTGCCGTGCGCCGGCTGGATACCGGTGGCGGCCAGCGCGCTGACGCCGGACGCATCGGTCTGGTACGGCAGTGGACCGGCGGTGAGCTGGTCGTATGCCGTCTGCACGGTGGGGAAGTAGCCGACCCACAGGTTGAGCGTGAGTGCGGCGCTGAGTAGGCACAGCGGCACGGCCAGCAGCGAGGCGCTGCGCCGCCACCAGCGTGCACTTCGCCAGCCCAGGGTCGCGACCGCGGCGGCGGCACCGGTGACGGCGATCCACCACCACAACGGTTGCGGGGCGGGGTCGTCCGCCAGACCCCGGTTGTCGATGTACCAGTGCGACCACCATGCCAGGGAACCCCCGAGCAGCGCCGCAGCAGGCAGCGAGAGCAGCCGCCAGCAACGCGATCGCCAACCGACAGCCGCCAGCAGCACAGCCACCGAGACGGCCTGAACCACACGGGGGACCCATCCGTGCATCAGGGACGTGTGGTTGTCGACCAGAACCGCAATCGCGAGGTTCGCCGTTGAACCTGTCACGCCGCTCATTGTCGCCTTTTTTCGGGGCGTGAGCACGTGTTTTACTCACCGGAAGCGCGGCGAGTTTTTCTCCCCGGCTGGCTCAGCGTGGCTTCGCCAGCGGGAAGGGCAGCGTCTCGCGGATACTGCGGCCGGTGATGAGCATGACGACGCGGTCGACGCCCATCCCCATCCCGCCGGTCGGCGGCATCGCGTATTCCATCGCCTGCAGGAAGTCCTCGTCGAGTTCCATGGCTTCCAGATCACCGCCGGCTGCCAGCACGGATTGCTCCTCGAGGCGGCGGCGCTGCTCGACGGGATCGGTCAGCTCGCTGTACGCCGTGCCCAGCTCGACACCCCAGGCCACCAGATCCCAACGTTCGGCGACGCCGGCCTTGCTGCGGTGCGGCCGGGTCAGCGGTGATACCGACAGCGGGAAGTCGATGTAGAAGGTCGGTTGCTCGGTTCTGGACTCGACCAGGTGCTCGTAGAGCTCCAGCACCACCGCGCCGGCGTCCCACCGCGCCAGGTAGGGGATTTGCACGGCGTCCGACATCTTGCGCAGCTTGGTCAGGCTGGTCTCGGCGTCGATGTGTTCGCCGAGCGCTTCGGATACCGCGTCGTGCACAGTCTTCACCGGCCAGACACCGGAGATGTCGACCGTCTCCAGAGCGTCCTCACCGCCGGCGCCGGGCCGCATCACCACCTGAGCGCCGTTGGCGGCCTGGGCGGCGTTCTGGATCAGCTCCCGGCAGCCGTCGATCCAGGTCTTGTAGTCGGCGTGCGCCTGATACGCCTCCAGCAGCGTGAATTCCGGGTTGTGACTAAAGTCGACACCCTCGTTGCGGAAGGCCCGGCCGAGTTCGAACACCCGCTCCAGCCCACCGACGCAGAGCCGTTTGAGGTAGAGCTCGGGCGCGATCCGCAGATACAGGTCGAGGCCGTAGCTGTTGATGTGCGTCATGAACGGGCGGGCAGTGGCGCCGCCGTGGACCTGCTGCAGGATCGGTGTTTCCACCTCGAGAAACCCCTTGGCGGTCAAGGTATCCCGAATGGACCGCAAGACGCCGCTGCGGGCCTTGACGAGCTCGCGCGACTCGGCGTTGACCGCCAGGTCGACGTAGCGGCTGCGCACCCGGGCTTCGGGGTCGGTCAAGCCTTTCCACTTGTTCGGCAGCGGGCGCAGGCACTTGCCGATCAGTCGCCAACTGCGCACGATCAGCGACGGGGTCCCGGTCTTGCTGAATCCCATCCGCCCGGTCACCTCGATCAGGTCACCGAGATCGATGGCCTTGGTGAAGTCGGCGGCGCGACCTTGCTCCAGAATCGAATTCTCCAGCAGCAGTTGAACTTCGGCTGACCAGTCGCGCAATTGCGCGAACAGCACACCGCCGAAGTCCCGAATCCGCAGCACCCGTCCGGACACCGAGACAGTTGTTTGGTCGTCGATGCCGAGCGCCTGGGCGACCGTGTGACTGGGCGGCTGACCCACCGGATAGGCGTCGATACCGTTGTCTTGCAACGTCTTCAACTTGGACAGCCGAACACGCATCTGTTCTGGCAGGCGCCGGTCTCGGTCGTCGCTCTCGCCGAAGTCTGCCTCCTGCAGCGCCGACACATCCGGTGCCGAGCCGTCGTGCTGCAGCAGCCCGGTCGCCAACAGTGTCGGCGGCACCGACGGGTGATGGCCGGTGTGCTGTTCGTCGCGCCGCGCGAACGGCAGTACCAGGAAACCCTCCGCGATGGACGAAGCGACCCCGACCCGCGGAACCATGCGGGCGTCTTCGTAGCAGGCGAAGCGCGGCACCCAGTCGGGCTGATACTTCATGTTCGAGCGGTACAGCGTCTCCAGCTGCCACCAGCGCGAGAAGAACAGCAGAAAGCCGCGCCACAGCCGCGCCACCGGACCGGCACCCAGTTGGGCGCCCTGTTCGAATGCGGACCGGAACATGGCGAAGTTCAACGAGATTCGACTGATGCCGATGCGTTCGGCGTGCAGCGCGAGTTCGCTGACCATCAGCTCGATCGTGCCGTTGGGAGACTGCGGCGAGCGGCGCATCAGGTCCAGCGAAACGCCGTTGCGCCCCCACGGCACCAGCGACAACATCGCCGCCACCGTCTCGTCGGTGGAAATGGCTTCGACCAGGAGGCAGTCACCGTCGGCCGGATCGCCTAGCCGGCCCAGCGCCATCGAGAAACCACGCTCGGACTCGGTGTCCCGCCAGGCATCCGCCCGCTCTGTCACCTGCGCCATTTCGCCGGGCTCGATGTCATGGTGCCGTCGTACGCGCACCGTCAGCCCGGCGCGACGCGCCCGCGTCACCGCCTGGCGTACCCCGCGCATCTCCCTGCCGGACAGACCGAACCGGGACGTGTGCAGAATCGCTTCGTCACCGAGTTCGAGCGCGTTCAGACCGGCTTCGCGAAATGCCTTGGCCCCGGTCGAACTTGCGCCCATGTTGCCCGGCGTCCAGCCGTAGGACTTGCACAGCGCCAGCCAGGCGTCGATGGCCTGGCGCCATGCCCGTGGGTCACCGATCGGATCCCCACTGGCCAGACAGACTCCGAGCTCGACGCGGTAGGTGATCGCCGCGCGGCCGCTCGGCGCGAAAACCACCGACTTGTCGCGGCGCGTCGCGAAATAGCCGAGCGAGTCGTTCTTGCCCCACAACTCCAGCAGTCCGCGGATCGCGGACTCGTCCTCACCGGTGAGCGCGTTCTCTGCCCGTTGTGACTGGAACAGCACGATCGCGGCGGCGATCAATGCCATCGCGCTGAACAAACCGAACAATGCGTTGAGGAAGATCGGTGGTCGGCCACTGAACGACGCATTCGCGACGACGGCGAATCCGACGACCCGGTTCACCACATAGAACAGCCGGTCGTCGACGGCCAGTGAGCGGGGGAACATCTCGATCAGAGTCCACGACAGCGCGATGCCGACCACCCATCCGGCCAACAGCACCCCGGCAGCCTTGAATAGCGCGCCCTGGCGGACCTTGGCCCAGAATTCCCGGTACGCCAGGACCAGCACCACCAACACAGCCAGATGCAGACCAAGCCCGAGCGTCTCGCCGAAGGCCCTGGCCGGGCTGACGTGATCCGCTGTCAGACCTGCGACATTCAGCCCCGCGGCGATCACCACGTTGAGGGTCAGCACCCACCAGGCGATGCGTTTGCGCGCGGTGAGCGCGCCGGCCAGCAACGCCAGCACGAACGACCACGCGAAGCTGGTGTCGGGGAAGTTGAAGACGTAGTCGTTGATGAACTCACGCGGTTCCCTGATGACCCACCGGATCACCGGCGACACACTGGCGATCAGCGACAGCGTGGCGATGACGCCCACAGTCCAGCCGGCAGCTGCGGGCACCCAGCGAAGCCGGGAACTCGACCGGCTTAGCGGGCGAGACGCAGTGAGGGTCACAGACCGCGAGGATATTCGCAGTTGCTATGGAATGCCTATGCAAGGCTGACATTGGGATTGCTCGTGTCGGTGGCCCGAGCACCGCGCCTGCGCCGGCGTCCGTTGGCTGGAATTCCGGCGATGGCGTCATCACTGGTAAAGTCCTCTTCGCGACCGTCTCCGGTGAACACCAGAGACAGCAAGTGGAGACCCACTCCCACCGTTGGCCGAGAGCGGCTCAACGGTCCGGTCACCGGAACATCGACTGTTCCGGTTCTGCATTGCGCAGGCGGCTTCTGCCGTGATCGGTCGGCACCGGGCCCTGCTTAAGCAGGGCTTTTTTGCTGATGGCGTGTTCTCCACCGCTGACTCCGGACTGAACAGGTGGCGGTAGCTGTGGAATGAAACAGCCCGGCGACGAGGCCGGGCCAGCGAGCCTAGGGAGGCCCCATCAGCACTGAGACCCGTGTCAACGAACGCATCCGCGTACCTGAAGTCCGCCTGATCGGACCAGGGGGTGAGCAGGTAGGCATCGTGCGTATCGAAGACGCCCTTCGCGTCGCCGCGGATGCCGATCTCGACCTTGTCGAAGTTGCCCCGAATGCCAAACCACCGGTTTGCAAGATCATGGACTACGGCAAGTTCAAGTACGAGACGGCGCAAAAGGAGCGCGAGTCCCGCAAGAACCAGCAGCAGACCGTCGTCAAAGAACAGAAGTTACGACCCAAGATCGACGATCACGACTATGCGACCAAAAGGGGTCACGTGATCCGGTTCCTGGAGGCGGGAGCAAAAGTGAAGGTGACCATCATGTTCCGTGGACGCGAGCAGTCGCGGCCCGAACTGGGTTACCGGCTGCTGCAACGCCTGGGCGCCGACGTCGCCGACTACGGATTCGTCGAGACCACGGCCAAGCAGGACGGACGCAACATGACCATGGTGCTCGCACCGCACCGCGGCGCGAAGACACGTGCCCGTGCGGCCGAAGACGCCAGCGGCCCCACACACCAGCCCGCACCCACTGGCGACACCGAACCGTCGCCGAACTGACACAGAGGACTGAGAACAGATGCCGAAGACCAAGACCCACAGCGGAGCGTCGAAGCGATTCCGTCGCACCGGAACTGGGAAGATCGTTCGTCAGAAGGCCAATCGCCGCCACCTGCTCGAGCACAAGCCGACCAAGCGGACGCGCCGACTGGATGGACGAACCGTCGTGGCGGCAAACGACACCAAGCGGATCAAAAAAATGCTGAACGGCTGACCGGCGACCACCACAGCGCCGGAACAACCACTACATAAACCCGAACGAATAGGAACACCCCATGGCACGCGTAAAGCGGGCAGTCAACGCTCAAAAGAAGCGCCGCACCATCCTGAAGGCGTCCAAAGGCTATCGCGGCCAGCGGTCCCGGCTCTACCGCAAAGCCAAAGAGCAGCAACTGCATTCACTGACCTACGCCTACCGCGACCGTCGCGCGCGCAAGGGTGAGTTCCGTAAGTTGTGGATCTCGAGGATCAACGCGGCAGCCCGCGCCAATGACATCACCTACAACCGGCTGATCCAAGGCCTCAAGGCTGCCGGCGTCGAGGTCGACCGTAAGAACCTGTCCGAAATCGCGATCAGTGATCCCGCGGCGTTCACCGCGCTCGTTGAGGTCGCGCGCGCCGCACTGCCCGACGACGTCAACGCGCCGTCCGGAGAGGCCGCCTAGCGCGTACTGGCGACCCGGTGCTCACCGAACGATCGGCCCGGGTGGTTGCGGCCGTCAAGCTGCATCGACAGGTCGCCCGGCGCCGTTCGCAGCGTTTTCTGGTGGAGGGCGCCAACCTGGTCGAAGCCGCCTCGCGGCGCGGGCTGGTCCGCGACATTTTCGTCACCGAAGCGGCGGAGCAGAGGTTCGCCGCGCTGCTGGCGAGCCACACCGCGGTGGTGCACCCGATTACCGAACGGGCTGCAAAAGCGTTGTCGGACACCGTGACTCCGGCAGGCTTGGTCGCGGTGTGCGAGTTACCCTCGACTGGCTTGGCGGACGTGCTGGCCCGCGCGCCCCGGCTGGTCGCGGTCGGCGTCGAGATCGGCGAACCTGGCAATGCCGGCACCTTGATCCGCATCGCCGACGCGATGGGCGCCGCCGCAGTGGTTTTCGCCGGCCACAGCGTCGACCCGTACAACGGCAAGTGCTTGCGCGCTTCGGCAGGCAGCATTTTCACGGTGCCCGTTGTCGTCGAGCCGGATGCGGGTGCGACAGTCACCGCCCTGCAGGCTGCCGGATTGCAGATTCTGGCCACCACCGTCGACGGTGAAGTGTCGCTCGAGGACGCCGGGCTCGCGGCACCGACGGCGTGGCTGTTCGGCGCCGAGGCGCACGGTCTGTCGGCCGAGCTGGCCGAACAGGCCGACACGCGAGTGACCATTCCGATGGCAGGTGGCGCGCAAAGCCTGAATGTTGCTGCAGCAGCGGCGATCTGCCTCTACCAGAGCTCGCGGGCTCAGGCCTGATCGCTAGGCGGCCTTACGCTGCTTTTTTGGGGCCCCAGGCGGACCGCAGACCGGCCAACGAGAACGTGGTGTGCACCAGCGAACCGGCGCGCTCGATGATGGATTTGCGCGGCGGGAAGTAATGCATCGGCAGCCCGCGGCGATCCGATGGCGGCGCGGTGAACCTCGGCGCTTCGATCAGCGGCGCGTCCGCGGAGGCCCGCCCTTCGGCGCGGCGATACGCGGCAAGTGCACGGGGATGCAGGCGGATCTCGTCAGGA
Organism: Mycobacterium sp.; assembly: GCA_049589475.1. GTDB lineage: Bacteria > Actinomycetota > Actinomycetes > Mycobacteriales > Mycobacteriaceae > Mycobacterium. The sequence goes on along the minus strand of JBAWAV010000141.1, from coordinate 2,699 downwards.
ACTGCCAAGAACGCCAACTGCACCATCTTGCCGAACAGCCGCAGCACCACCTCGTCACCCGGAGTCCAACGCATACCGGCCTTTTCGCGCACCGACGGCTCGAACAGCCCGGCCGCCAGCCAACGTTGTCCGGCCACCAGCGGTTTGAACAGCTGGTCCCACACCGGGGTGGGCATCATCACGAATTTCGGCTTCGGGATGCGTATTTGGAAGATGTCCAGGGTGGCCTGATTGATCTCCAGCTCGTCGCGACAGACCCGTTCCCAGTACTCCTGGAACTCCTCCCACGACGCTGGCACCGGCCGCATGCTCATCCCGTACATCCGGTACCACTGCACGTGTTCGTCGAACAGCTGACGCTGTTCGGCTTCGGTCAAACCCCCGCAGAAATACTCGGCCACCTTGATCACCAGCATGAAGAACGTCGCGTGCGCCCAGTAGAACGTGTCGGGGTCCAGCGCGTGGTAGCGGCGGCCGGTACCGTCGACGCCCTTGATGGTGTGGTGGTACTGCTTGATCTGCGCGCCGGTCTCCGCGGCTCTGTTGCCGTCGTAGACGACGCCCATGATCGGATACACCGAGCGCGCCACCCGTTGCAGCGGTTCGCGTAACAGGATCGAATGTTCCTCGACCCCCGCGCCCAACTCCGGATACATGTTCTGGATCGCGCCGATCCACACGCCCATCATCCCGGTGCGCAGGTCGCCGAAGTACTTCCAGGTCAGTGAGTCCGGGCCCAGCGGGTGCGGAATGTTGTCAGCGTGTTCGGCCGGCTCGCGCGAAGCCGAAGCCCGCGCTGACGTCACTGGCACCGTCGTCACTGTCATCACAACCTCCTGGTCACGATGGGCGATGATGAGACCACGATAATGTTGACAACACACGTTGTCTATGATTTGCGGGCGTGCCACGGCGTCTGTTACCGAGTGTCGATACGCGCGTCGTAACCTCGTGATCAGGCGGTTCGTCGGGCAGAGTGTCGGACACCACCACAGCGGTCATTGCCGGTCGCTCCGAACACCACCTAATCTGGGCGTTGTGGAACTCGGGCCCCATCTGGCGTCCGGCGAGCCCGAGCCAACGGCGACCACGCCGGATCCGTCAGGTTCGCGACAGCGTTCGCCGGCGTCATTGCGTAACGCGGCGGACTGGCTGCGCAACACCAACCAGAGTCCCGGCCTGATCGAGCTGGTGCGTCGGGCCCGCCGCGCGTTGCCCGGTGATCCCGATTTCGGAGACCCACTGTCGATGGCCGGCGACGGCGGACCCCGTGCCGCCGCCCGTGCGGCCGGTCGCCTGCTAGGCGAGCGCGGTGGCGCCTCCCGCGAGGTCGGCCTGGGCGCGCTGCAGATGTGGCAGGCGTTGACCGAAACGGTCTCCCGACGCCCGGCCAATCCGGAAGTCACGCTGGTGTTCACCGACCTGGTGAACTTTTCGACCTGGTCGTTGCATGCCGGTGACGACGCCACGCTCAAGCTCCTGCGTCGCGTGGCACGCGCCATCGAGCCGCCGCTACTGGATGCGGGCGGCCACATCGTCAAGCGAATGGGCGACGGCACCATGGCGGTGTTCTGCGACCCCCTGGTCGCCGTCGGCGCGGTTCTGGAAGCGAAGCGGGCGCTGAAATCGGTCGAGGTCGACGGCTACAAGCCGCGGATGCGGGTCGGTATTCACACCGGTCGCCCGCAGCGGATGGCCGCCGACTGGCTCGGGGTGGACGTGAACATCGCCGCGCGGGTGATGGAGCGGGCCACCCGGGGCGGAGTGATGGTGTCCGGCGCCACATTGGACCGCCTTGCACAAGACGACTTGGACACACTCGGCGTCGCCGCCAAGCGGGTGCACCGCCCGGTTTTCGCGCCTAAAACCGCAGGTCTACCACCCGATTTGGCCATCTATCGGCTCAAGCCGTCCAGAGAAACTGTCAGGGACTTGTCAGGTTTGGACAGTTCGGATGACGACGACCCGCAGGCATAGTAGATGGCGATGATATTGCGGACCCTGTCGCGGCTGTCGCGTGTGCGGATCACCCTGGGCTATGCGGCCTTGCTGGTGGGCGTCAGCATGGCCCTGGTCGAGCTCGGCCCGCGGGTACGCGCACGGGTGATCGCGCAGTCGAGTACCAACCTGCACAACCTCGCGCACGGCCACCTGGCCACCCTGCTCGGCAGTGCTTTCGTCACCGACGCCGGTCCGATGTATTTCTGGCTGCCGTGCCTGGTGTGCCTGCTCGCCTTGGCCGAGCTGATCTGGCGGAGCGGGCGGCTCGCCGTCGTATTCGTGACCGGCCATATCGGCACGACGCTATTGGTGGCCGGTGGCCTGACCGCGGCGATCAAGCTGCACTGGCTGCCGCTGTCGATCTCGCGGGCGAGCGACGTCGGGGTGAGCTACGGCGCCGTGGCCGTGCTGGGCGCGCTGACGGCGGCGATACCGTCGCGCTGGCGGCCCGCGTGGATCGGCTGGTGGGTGCCGGTCGGGCTGGCGGCCGCCGCACTCGGAGAAGATTTCACCGACGTCGGTCACACCGTCGCGTTGATAGTCGGCCTGCTGGTGTCGACCCAGTTGACCGGCCCGGCCCGCTGGACGCGGGTGCGCTGCGCGTTGCTCGCGGTCTCCTCGAGCTTCGGGTTCCTGATGCTGGCGCACGGCACCTGGTCCATGGCGGGCGCCGCGGCCGCCGGCGCCCTGGGCGCCCT
>JBAWAV010000140.1:0-4811 GCA_049589475.1 Mycobacterium sp. | reverse complement strand
GGACGCAGCCGGCGCGGCCGGGTGTCGTCGTTGAGCGCGTCGGGGTGGCCGTCGGGCAGATCCTCGGCCACCAACGGCTCGGCCAGCCAGACGATGCGTTCCTCGTCGGCGTGACCGACCACCAGCGCGCGGTGTCCGTCCGAGAGGATCTCGCGCAGAGTTGAAATCTCGCCGACCGATTCGTACGTGCCGGCCTCGACGACAGTTAAAGCCTCGTTGAGCCGAACCGTCTGCCCTTTCCGCATCGAGTGGACGTCGATGTTGGGCGAGCACGTCAGGCGCATCTTGCGGCCGGAGGTGAAGACGTCGACGGTATCGTCCTCGTGGGCGGACAGCAGCACGCCGTAGCCGCTGGGCGGCTGTCCGAGCCGGTCGACCTCTTCGCGCAGCGCCAGCAGCTGCTGGCGGGCTTCCTTGAGGGTCTCCATCAACTTGGAGTTGCGCGACGCCAGCGAGTCGATCCGTGCCTCGAGCTGGTGAACGTCGCGCGGACTGCGCGCGCCGCCCGCCGAACCGACGGCGTTTTCCAGTTGTTCACGCAGCACCGCGGCCTCGCGTCGGAGCTCCTCCAACTCGGCGGCATCCTCGTCGGAGAGGTCTGGTTCGCGCGGGCTTCCGAACGCTTCACGCTCAAACTCACCCATGGTGCGCTCCTTTCCCGCTCCTCCGGCGGTGGTGCGGCTGATACCCCAACGCTACCGGCGATTTCCGATTCATGCGGGAACTCGAAATGGGGCACACTGGCATCAGCGTTAACATCATGTTGAGTTGGCTTTACCGAGAGGACCTTAGTGACCGTGAAATCCCTAGCCACAGGCATGGCGGCAGTGGCCGCGATCGGTGCTGCGGCCGCAGGTGTGACCTGCATTGCACCCGTTACCGGTGCGTCGCCTCGAGTTCAGCCTGTGGTCTTCGGTGTCCCGCTGCCGCAGGACCCGGTCGTCGCGGGCGTCGATGTGCCGACACCAGACCAGCTGTCCAGCATTCTGAACACGCTGCAGGACCCGAGTGTGCCGTTCGCCAGCAAGGGTTACCTGATCGAGGGCGGCATCCCGGTTCCGGCCTCCCTCGCCGACCATGAACTACAGAAGGCGGCCGCCAAGGGCAGCCTGCCGCTGACGTTCAACTTCACCAGCATCACGCCCGCCGGGCCGGGTTCCGCGGCGGCAACCCTCACCGCGACGGGCCCGCACCTTGCCCCGACGTACGAGAACCTCACGTTCGTCAACCAGGGCGGCTGGAAGCTCTCCCATGACTCGGCGATGACGCTGATCTCGGCAGTGCGTTCGCACTGACGCGGCTGGATGAGCCGACGCTCCTTCGCGGTCTTGAGTGCCGTCGCTTTCGCTGCGGCACTCGGGCTTTCGGGGTGTTCCGATGACGAGCACGAGGCCGCGTCGCCGCAAACAACACCACCGTCTGCGTCAGCGTCGCTGAGCCCGACGGTGTCCGCGCCGACCGCGCCGCTGCCGCCCCCTGACGCCTTGGCCGGGGTGCTGTACCGGCTGGCCGATCCCGCGGTGCCGGGTCTGCAGAAGCTCAACCTGGTCGAGGGCGCCACACCCGAAAACGGCGCTGTCTTCGACCAATTCGCCAACGCGCTGGTCAATGGCGGGTATGCGCCGGTCAAGTTCGACGTCCGCGACATCGCGTGGTCGGACCGCGATCCGGCCGACGTCGTCGCCAACGTCAACGTCGGCTCACCCGATCCACACGGCCCCCGCTTCGCCTTCCCGATGGAGTTCAAGCCGTATCAGGGCGGTTGGCAGCTGTCGGCGCGGACAGCCGAGGTGCTGCTGGCGTTCCGGAACGACTCGACCACGCCCGCGCCGACGCCGGGCCGCTGACCCGGCGGTGTGGATCGGCTGGCTCGAGTTCGACCTGCTGTGCGGGGATGTCCACTCGCTCAAGCAGAAGCGATCGGTGGTCCGGCCGATCGTGGCCGAGTTGCAGCGCAAGTTCGGCGTATCGGCTGCCGAGACGGGCTCCCACGAGCTGCATCGGCGGGCGGGCATCGGCGTGGCGATGGCCTCGGCCGACCGCCAACACGCCGTCGACGTGCTCGACGCGGCCGAACGTTTGGTCGCCGCGCACCCGGAGATCGACTTGCTGTCGGTGCGCCGGGGTCTGCAGCGCAGCGACGACTAGCCGAGTTTCCGACGCCGCGGCGTCGGGGTGACGGCACCCGGAGCCAGCCGGCGCGCGGATACCAGGAACGCCGTGTGGCCGCGCATGGTGTGTTGCGGACGCACCGCCAGACCGACGGCATGCCAGCCGCGCTGCATCGTCTCCCAGGCGCGCGGCTCGGTCCAGCACTGCTGTTCGCGCAGCGCCTCCACGACTTTCGACAGCTGAGTCACGGTGGCCACATAGATGATCAGCACACCACCGGCTACGACGAACCGCGACACACTGTCGAGCACATCCCACGGCGCCAACATGTCCAGCACCGCCCGGTCGATGGAGCCGTCGGGCAGGTCGGCGTCGTTGACGTCGCCGATGACCAGGCTCCAGTTGTCGGGAACGCAGCCGAAGAACGTCTCCACGTTGCGACGGGCGTGTTCGGCGTGGTCTGCCCGCACGTCGTAGGAGATCACCTGCCCGCCCGGCCCGACCGCGCGCAGCAGCGAACAGGTCAGCGCGCCGGATCCCGCGCCCGCCTCCAATACCCTGGCGCCCGGGAAGATGTCGCCCTCGTGGACGATCTGGGCGGCGTCTTTCGGATAGACCACCTGAGCCCCGCGCGGCATCGACATGACGTAGTCGACCAGCAGCGGACGCAGCACCAGAAACTGGTCACCGTTGGCCGACTTGACCACGCTGCCTTCCGGTTGCCCGATCACCGCGTCGTGCGCGATCGCGCCGCGGTGAGTGTGAAACTCGCCGCCCGGACTGAGCAGCATCGTGTAGTGCCGCCCCTTGGCGTCGGTCAGCTGAACGCGATCGCCGACGACGAATGGACCGGTTGCGGGCACAGCTGACCAGCCTGCCAGCAGACGCGCCGAGTTCGGTGCGCGGGGTTGTCCGACCTGGCCTCTAGTCTGCGGATATGAACAGCGAACCGGGGAGCCCGCGCCCGGTGTCGAGACCTGCGTTGTCACCGTCACGGGCGGCCGACTTCAAGCAATGCCCGCTGCTGTACCGCTTCCGGGCCATCGACCGGCTGCCCGAGCCGCCGTCGACAGCGCAAATCCGCGGCTCGGTGGTGCACGCCGCGCTGGAGCAGCTGTACGGCCTGCCCGCCGCCGAGCGCGTCCCGCAGGCCGCCGACGCGCTGGTCGACCCGGCGTGGGAACAGGTGATCGCCGGCGAGCCGGAGCTGGCCGACCAATTGGACCCCGAAGCGCAGACCCAACTCCTGGGCGAGGCACGCAAGCTGCTGTCCGGTTACTACCGGCTGGAAGACCCGACCCGGTTCGACCCGCAGAGCTGCGAGCAGCGCATCGAGGTCGAACTCGCCGACGGCACGCTGCTGCGCGGGATCATCGACCGCATCGACGTCGCGCCCACCGGCGAGCTGCGGGTGGTGGATTACAAAACCGGCAAGGCCCCACCCGAAGCGCGGGCCCTTGCTGAGTTCAAAGCGATGTTCCAGATGAAGTTCTACGCGGTCGCGCTCCTACGCTCGCGGGGCGTGTTGCCGACGCGGCTGCGACTGATCTATCTGTCGGACGGCCAGCTGCTGGACTACTCCCCCGACGAAGCCGAGCTGCTGCGGTTCGAGAAGACGTTGATGGCGATCTGGCACGCCATTCAATCAGCCGGTGCGACAGGCGATTTCCGGCCGCGGCCGTCACGACTGTGCGACTGGTGCGCACACCACGAGCACTGCCCGGTCTTCGGCGGCACACCGCCGCCGTATCCGGGTTGGCCACAAATTCCCGACGAGGGCGACGCGGACGCGGTGCTGCAGAGCGCCGAACCGGCCGCCTAAGCGGCGGCTAGTGCAGCGGCGACATCTCCTGCAGCATCGTGGGAATCAGCTCGCAGACCGTCGGGTGGATATGCATGGTGCGCGCCAACGTGGTGTAGGGCGCTTTGGCTGACATCACGTCGAGGATGGTGTGGATGGCCTCGTCGCCCCCCACGCCGAGGATCGCCGCTCCCAGAATCTGCTTCGTCTCGGCATCGACCACAACCTTCATGAAGCCTTGCGTCTCACCCTTTTCGACGGCTCGGCCGACTCTGGTCATCGGCCGCTGACCGATCAGCGCGGGGCGCCCGGTTGCGCGTACCTGTTCGACGGTCATGCCGGCGCGTCCCAGTGGCGGGTCGATGTAGAGCGCGTACGCGGTGATCCGGTCGCTCACCCGGCGTGGGTCATCATCGAGCAGGTTGCCCGCGACGATTTCGAAGTCGTTGTAGGAGGTGTGGGTGAACGCGCCCTTACCGTTGCAGTCGCCCATCGCCCAGATGTGGTCGACGCTGGTTTTCAGTTGGTCGTCAACGGCGATGTATCCACGGGCATCGGTGCGGACGCCGGCCCGCTCGAGCCCGAGGTCGTCGGTGTTGGGGCGCCGCCCGACCGCCATCAACAGGTGGCTGCCCGCTATCGGTGCCGCACCGGCTCGCGGCGTCAGTTCGAATCCGTTGTCGTGCTTAGATATCCGAATATCAGTGGCGTCGACGACGATGTCGATGCCTTCATTCTCCAGGATCGCCTTGATGGCGACCGAGATGTCGTCGTCTTCGCGCGATGTCAGTCGCGGACCTTTTTCGACCACGGTCACCTTGGCGCCGAAGCGCCGGTACATCTGCGCGAATTCCAGGGCGATGTAACTGCCGCCGACGATGACGAGATGCTCGGGCAG
>JBAWAV010000139.1:0-2496 GCA_049589475.1 Mycobacterium sp. | reverse complement strand
TGAAGGCGTCCCCCGCGGAACTGGTGGCTGCGCAGAACCAGCTGATCGACGACGGCGTGCGAGACATGCTGGGCGCCTTCCCGATCGGACCGGTCTTCGGTGACGACTACCTGCCACTGGATCCCGTTGTGGCGATGCGGGAGGGTAGAGCGCACCGCGTCCCACTGATCGTGGGCACCAATGCCGACGAGGGCCGGCTGTTCACCCGCTTCCTGCCGTTACTGCCGACGACCGAGCCGATGATCGAAGCGCTGCTCGCCGAAGTGGATCCGGCCGCGCGGGAACGTATTACCGGCGCTTATCCGGACTATCCGGACCGATCCGCCTGCATCAGGCTCGGCGGGGACTTTGCGTTCAGCTCCGCAGCGTGGGAGATGGCCGAAGCCCACGGTCGCCATGCTCCGGCGTATCTGTACCGGTACGACTACGCACCCCGCGTGCTGCACTGGTCCGGGCTGGGAGCCACGCACGCCACCGAACTGCTCGCGGTTTTTGGTATCTATCGGACCAAGTTCGGCGCATTGCTGACCGCGCCCGTCGACCGGCGGCCCGCGTTGCGGGTCACCAACGAAGTACAAAGGCGCTGGCTGTCATTCAGCCGTACCGGTATCCCCGGCGACGACTGGCCGGCCTATACCGACACCGACCGCGCGGTCATGGTCGTCGACCGGAAATCGCGTCTCGAGTTCGATCCGCACCCGGAGCGGCGACTGGCATGGCAGGGTTTCTCCCTGGTGCGATGACGGCCGATGTGGTTTCGTGGACGAGCCATGACATCCCATATCGACACCGTCGTCGAACGGCCGACTGACCTCACTGCCACCTGGCTAACGTCAGCCGTCGGCGCAGGAACCATCACTGATTTCACTCCTCAGCGCATCGGCACGGGTCAGATGAGCGAGTGCTATCGGATTGCGCTGACCTACGCGGACGCCGCGCCGGGCGACGACAAACCGGCTTCGGTTGTGCTCAAGGTCGCGGCCACCGACCCGATGAGCCGCCAGACCGGCATGACGCTGGGCCTCTACGAGCGCGAGGTGTGCTTCTACCGCGATATCGCGCCGCGGCTGCACGGTCCGGTCGCGCCGTGTTACCACGCCGCATTCGACGCGTCGTCCGGAATTTTCGACGTGTTGCTCGGCGATGCCAACCCGGCCGTCGTCGGCGACGAAATCCGCGGCGCCACAACGGCGCAGGCTCAGCTCGCGGTCACCGAGCTGGCCCGTCTGCAGGGCCCGTTGCTGGGGGACAACACGCTGGCCGAGACGCCGTGGCTGAATCGTGACGCCCCGATCAACCAGACGCTGATCACCGCGCTCTACGCGGGTTTCGTCGACCGCTACGGCGGCCGGATCGCGCCGCAGCACCGCCTGGTGTGTGAACGGCTGGTCGGTGCATTCGACGATTACCTCGCCGACGAGGCCGCCGGCGGCGGGATTTTCGGTCTGGTGCACGGCGACTACCGGTTGGACAACATGCTGTTCGGCGCGGACGGCGCCGACCGCCCGTTGACCGTGGTCGATTGGCAGACGGTCACCTGGGGCCCGGCGATGACTGATCTGGCCTACTTCCTCGGTTGCGCGTTGCCGGCCGCCGACCGTCGCGAGCATTACGACGCACTGCTGGACGACTACCACCGTGGCCTCGGACCGGGCGCACCGATCTCCCTCGCCGATGTCCGCGAGGGCGTGCGCCGGCAGAGCTTCTTCGGCGTGATGATGGCCATCGTGTCGTCGATGTTGGTGGAACGCACCGACCGCGGTGACGCGATGTTCATGACGATGCTCCAGCGGCACTGTGAGCATGTGCTGGACACCGACGCGCTGGCGATCCTGCCCGCGCCGACCGCCGTCGAGGCGCTGTGCCCGTCGCCCGACGACGAGGCGACCCACATCGCTACCGACGAACCACTGTGGAACGAAAGCTGGTATGCCGACTTCGCCGATGCCGCACAGGGATTCGGCGGCTGGTTGCGACTCGGTCTGATCCCCAACCAGCGGACGGCGTGGTTGCACGCGCTGCTGTGCGGCCCGAACCTGCCCACGGTCGCAGTGGTCGACTTCGAGGTTGAACTACCCACCGATCCGTGGGTGGTGCACACGGAGACAATCGATTTCACGCACAACGCCGCCGACCCGCTGCGTACCTACCGGATCACCTTGCGCGGCCATGGCCAGTCGTACTCCGACCCGGCCGCCCTGTTGCGAGCTGAACAGGGCACCCCGGCCGAGGTGACGTTGGACCTGGTATGGACCACCGACGGCACCCCCTACCAGTATCGGATCGCGACGCGCTACGAAATACCGTGCACTGTATCGGGTTCCGTCACTGTCGATGGCCGGAGCTACACAGTTGACTCGGTGCCCGGCCAGCGGGACCACTCGTGGGGAGTGCGCGATTGGTGGAGCATGGATTGGATGTGGAGCGCACTGCACCTCGACGACGGCACACATGTGCATGCGGTCGACATCCGGATACCGGGCGTACCACCGGTAG
>JBAWAV010000138.1:0-3195 GCA_049589475.1 Mycobacterium sp. | reverse complement strand
CCCTTTGGTGGCGCCAGAGGTAGTCATGTGCCTGCTCGGTCGCTGATGGCGCCTTGAAGCTGTACACGTCGACGCCCTCGGGGTTGAGGCCGCTCATGACGTGCTTGATCGTGCCGTCCTTACCGGCTGCGTCGATCGCCTGAAGGATGATCAGCAGCGAGCGGTTGGCCTGGGCGAAGAAGCGGTCCTGCAAATCCAGCAGCGCCGCTTTCGCGTCTGCCTGCGCCGCGGCACCGTGGTCTTTTCGGAGCTGCTTGTCGTGCCGGCCGGGATCGAAGTCCTTGGCCAACTCCACCTTGGACCCCGGCTTTACCCGGGTTGCGTCCGCTAGTCGTTTCCAGTGCGCCGGCAACTTCGCCTCCTGGTCATTTCGTAGTCCGTCGCTCAGGGCGGCCGCGCGCACCGGGGAACGAACAGTATCAGCGTGCAGATGGTGACCGGAGTTTGCCACCACATTCGGCAGGGTGCCCCACCTTCCGCTGCTAGAGGCAGGTGGTGATCGCCGCTTTGCCTATGCGTGGATGGGCCTGCCGCTGACTTTTCGGAAGGTCGCCTCGATGCCGAAGGACAAAGCGATCATCGCGACCAAGACACTGGCGGACTCGAGGCTGCTCTTGGCGATGAGCGCGGCCAATGCCCCGACACACGCCACTGCGGCCGCGACCGAGATCCACGGTCTTGATCCCCGCGTTCGCGCCGTGTGAGCCGCGGCGAGGTTGACGGCGGCGAAGATGATGAGGAACCCGGCGCTACCCATGGTGGAGATGCTGGCCAGGTCCAGCACGTTGGCGAGCACAACGGTCGCTGTTGCGGTAATCAGCAGCCCTTCTAACGGCTGGTTCCAGACCGGTCGGTCGAGCTGGGCAGGCAGCTCCCGCGATTTTGCGATGGTGTAAGTCATTCGCGCGGATCCGTAGAGGGTCGCGTTGATCGCCGACGCGGTCGACAGCATCGCCGCTACACCGATCATCGCGAAGCCGAAGCCGCCCAGCGCGGGCCGGGCGGCTTCGGCCAGCGCATAGTCACGAGCGTTGATCAGTCTCGACAGCGGCACCGCCCCCACCGAAACGATGGCCACGGAGACGTACAACGCGATCACGAACAGCACCGAGATGTAGTACGCCCTGGTGAGCACCCGGGCAGGGTCGGCAACGTCCTCGGCGGCGTTGGCGATCAGTTCGAAGCCCTCGTAGGCGAGGAAGATGATCATCCCGCCCGCGACAACCGACACCGGAGAACTCCACTGCGCGGGCGCCAGCCGCTCGCTGGAGACTCCCGCCACCCCGACGGCCACGAAGAACACAAGAATCACGAGCTTGATTGCGACGACGACACGTTCGGCGCGGGCCACTGTAGACGCGCCCGCGATGTTGACCACCGTGATCACCACAATCGCCGCGGTGAGGAACACATGCTTGCCCAAGGCGTGGGCGGACTGGGGCAGAAAACTCGCGGCGTAGCTGCCGAACGCCTGGGAATACAGGGCGAGCATCACGATGTAGCTCAGCCACAACAGGACGTTCATCCCGCCCGAGAACAGACCGGTGCCAAACGTGCGGTTGAGGAACGTGACGGTTCCCCCGCGGCTGGGATAGACCTTCGACAACAGCGCATAGGAGCGCGCAGTCAACAACGCCACCAGCCCGGCCAGCAGAAACGCCAGCGGCGCAGCACCTTTGGTGATCTGCACCGAGAGCCCGAGAACGGCGAAAATGCCGCCGCCGACCATGCCACCGATCCCGATCGCGACGGCACCCCACAGCCCGACCGGATGCGCGGCCGCTTGTTTGGATTCCGCCATCATCCGAGCTTACGAACACCCACCCAAGGGAAGGTTGCTCAGTCGTTCGGCGTCCGCTGCGGGCCGGGGATGACCACCACGGGACACCGCGAGTGGGACACGACATGTTGGCTGACCGAGCCGAGCACCGCCCCGATGAATCCGCCGTGCCCGTGAGAGCCGACCACCAGCGTGTCGCATTCGCTGACGCTCTTGAGCAGCACCTGCGCGGCGTGGCCCTGCAGCATCTCCCGCGTGAGTGGAACCTGACCCGAGGCGCGGTCCGGGTCGGATTCGGCGACCGTGCTGATCGCGGCGTCCAGCAGCTTTCCCACCGAAGCAGCTGCGTCAGCGAACTCGTCTGCAGGCACGCCGCCTTCCGGTTGATAGGCCATCGGGAGCATGCTGCCCAGCCCAGGGTCGACCCAAGGTGGGTGGTACTCCCACGCAAAGACCACGTGGACCGGAATCTTGCGTGCGCGCGCTTCCCCTAGCGCCCAACGCAACGCATTCAATGATCCGTGGGACCCGTCCACACCGACCACAATCCGCGCGCTCTGCTCCGGTCTATCGGCAGAAGTTCGTTGGTTTGTCGGTGTCATGGCGCGGAGTCCCTGAGCAGCCGGATGAGCTGGTGCTCGTCCAGTGCGGTCCAGCCGCCGCTGGCCGGCAATTGCGGGGAGACGTCGTCGAGCCTGATGGCCGCCGGCCTCGACCGCGCCGCGCGGCGCATGATCCAGCAGCTGTACAGCACGAGCGAGAGAAACGGCAGGATGATGATCATGGCTGGTTCCCCGCAGCCGAGCCCCCATTCGTTACCGCCGCAGTCGGTTTCAGGAGGGTGGTCGCGAGCTCGGGCTGCGCTGCTGCGCCGCTTTCCCGGGCCAGGAAGGATCCGAGTTCGGCGATTGTCGACATCAACGGCGCCGGGAACACGACGGTGGTGTTCTTGTCGACGCCGAGTTCGACCAGGGTCTGGAGATTGCGTAACTGCAACGCGAGCGGGTGAGCCATCATGGTGTCTGAGGCGTCACCCAAGGCGGCGGCGGCCAGCGATTCACCCTCGGCGGCAATGATTTTCGCCCGCTTCTCCCGCTCCGCCTCCGCTTGGCGGGCCATCGCCCGCTTCATGCTGTCGGGCAGTTGGATGTCTTTGAGCTCCACCAGGGTGACTTGTACACCCCATTCGATGGTGGTGACGTCGAGGATCGCGCGGATATCGAGGTTGATCTTGTCGGTCTCCGAGAGCGTCTCGTCCAGGGTGTGCTGTCCGACGACCTTGCGCAGCGTCGTTTGGGCGATCTGATCGATCGCGGAGTAGACGTTCTCGATCGCCACCACTGACTTCACCGCGTCGACGACCTTGAAGTAGGCCACCGCGGAGACGTCGACACTGACGTTGTCGCGGGTGATGA
>JBAWAV010000137.1:0-6769 GCA_049589475.1 Mycobacterium sp. | reverse complement strand
TCGAATTTCAGCGGATCCGTCCAGATCTCCGGCAGGCGATGGTTCATCCCGGGGTAAGCGATCACGTTCGTGCCCGCAGGCAGGTAGTAGCCCAGCAACTCGGTGTCGCGCACAGTCCGGCGCATCGCCCACTGCACCGGTGTCACCAGCCGGATCGCCTCGTTCATCACCAAATCGAGCGATTCCAGCTTCTCCAGTGACTCGATGTCCAGCGGACCGTCGCCCAGCCGATCCGATTCGTCGCGGCAGCGCTCCTGCCACTCGGGGTTGGCGGCCAGGTGGTAGGCCATCGTCGTCGTAGTCGACGTCGAGGTGTCATGCGCGGCCATCATGAGGAAGATCATGTGGTTGACGATGTCCTCGTCGGAGAAGCTGTTGCCGTCCTCATCCTCGGTGTGGCAAAGAACGGTTAGTAGGTCGTTGCCCTCCTTGCCGCGGCGCTCCTTGACGCGCTCACGGAAGTAGTTCTCCAGCAGCTCTCGCGCCTGGAGACCGCGCCACCAGGTAAACGGCGGCACGCTCGAGCGGATGATCGCGTTCCCGGCGCGGGTGGTGATGGTGAAGGCCTTGTTCACCTTGGTCACCAGCTCATGGTCGGAACCGGGTTCGTGACCCATGAATACCATCGACGCGATGTCGAGGGTGAGCTCCTTCATTGCCGGGTAGAGCAGAAAACGTGGGTCGTTGACTACCCAGTCGTTGGCCACGACCTGCGAGACGACCTGGTCCATCTGCTCGACATAGCCGACCAGTCGGGAGCGGACGAACGCCTCTTGCATGATCCGCCGATGGAACATGTGCTCTTCGAAGTCGAGCAGCATCAGGCCGCGGTGGAAGAACGGCCCGATCACCGGCACCCAGCCCTGCTGCGAGTAGTCCTTGTTGCGGTTGGAGTAGACGACCTGGGCCGCGTCTGGACCCAGCGCCGCGACGCCGGGCAGGACCGGTGAGTCCCCGAATATCACCGGACCTTTGGTTTGGTACAGGAATAGCAGGTAGTCCGGGCCGCCCCGCAGCATCTCGATGATGTGGCCGAGGACCGGCAGGCCCCGATCGCCGATGACCGGCTTGAGCCCGCTGCCCGGCGGCGGGTCTGCCAGCTTCCTCGGCGTCCAATTGGTGTTCAGCAGCCTGTGTTCGACGGCAGCCATTCCGGGAAAGTTGTTGAACGACGGCGTCAGTCGGCGCTTGGCCTGGTCGAGCAGGTATTGCGGGGTGCTGATGGTCGCCTTTGACACTTTTGCATTCCTTCTGTGGGGCGTGCGCAGAGGGTGGATCGGCTGTGTGGCAAACGTCACCGTCTGCCATCCTCAGGCGTGACTTGACGCCTGTCAAGTTTCCTTTTGCGCGTGGCGTGGTGCAAGGTCGTGGGGTGCACAGCGAGCAGGGGGCCGACCGGGCGGCTGATCACCCACCGGTCGTGCCGATTCCCCGGCGACGCGGTGACCGGCAGCGGCTCGCCATCGTCCAGGCAGTCCGTGAGCTGCTCGAGGAGAAGCCGTTCGCGCAGCTGTCGGTCAGCACGATCAGCGACCGCGCGGGGGTGGCCCGCTCCGGCTTCTACTTCTACTTCGACTCGAAATACGCGGTGCTGGCGCAGATCCTCGCCGATGCGACCCACGAGCTCGAGGAGCTGACCGAATACTTCGCGCCACGCGGCCCCGATGAATCGCCGGCGGCGTTCGCCCGGCGGATGGTCGGCAGTGCGGCTGCGGTCTATGCCCACAACGATCCGGTGATGTCGGCGTGCAACGCGGCGCGCAACACCGACGCCGAGATCCGCGACCTTCTCGATCAACAGGTCGAAGGCGTGGTTCAGCAGATCATCGGCGTCGTCGAAAAAGAGCTCCGGGCGGGCACCGCCCACCCCATCAGCGACGACATTCCGACGTTGGTGCGGACGCTGTCGGTGACCACTGCGCAGATGCTCTCCGGCGACACCGCGTTCGTCGGCCCGGATGGCGACGTCCAGCGCGGTGTGCGAGTGCTCGAGGCGCTTTGGCTCAACGCGCTGTGGGGCGGCTCGCTCACGACCTGATCCCGGTCGGGCCCGGTGACGATGTGACCCGCGGAGCGGGGCGAAGAGGAGGCGGGCTATCGCAGCCTCGGTATCGTCACTCCCCATGGGGAAGAGGACGTTCGCGGGGAAGCGGTGTTTTGTCACCGGCGCAGCCAGCGGCATCGGCCGGGCGACCGCGCTGCGGCTCGCGGGTCAGGGGGCCGAGCTGTACCTGACCGACCGCAACGCCGAGGGTCTGGAGCAGACGGTGCAAGACGCTCGCGCGCTCGGCGCCAGCGTGCCCGAGTATCGCGCTCTGGACGTCGCCAACTATGACGAGGTCGCCGCGTTCGCCGACCAGATCCACGCCAGTCACCCCAGCATGGACGTCGTCATGAACATCGCCGGGGTCTCGGCCTGGGGAACCGTCGACCGGTTGAGCCACGAGCAGTGGGACAAGATGATCGCGATCAACCTGATGGGCCCGATCCACGTCATCGAGAACTTTGTGCCCCCGATGGTGGCGGCGCGCCACGGCGGTCATCTGGTCAATGTGTCTTCGGCGGCGGGGCTGATCGGGTTGCCGTGGCATGCCGCCTACAGCGCCAGCAAGTTCGGTGTGCGCGGCCTCTCCGAGGTGTTGCGCTTCGACCTGGCCCGGTATCGCATCGGGGTCTCGGTGGTGGTCCCTGGTGCGGTACGGACCCCGCTGGTCAATACGGTCGAGATCGCCGGCGTGGACCGCGAAGACCCGCAGGTGAGCCGTTGGGTGGAGCGCTTCAGCGGCCACGCCGTGTCCCCGGAGAAAGCCGCGGACAAGATCCTTCGCGGCGTCGCCAGGAATCGTTTCCTGGTCTACACGTCGTCGGACATCCGGGCGTTGTACGCGTTCAAACGGCTTGCCTGGTGGCCGTACAGTGTGGCGATGCGCCAGGTGAACCTGGTGTTCACCCGGGCGCTCAAGCCTGCTCCGGCGTTGCCGCGCTTGACATCTGGAGCTCCAGGCGAACCCCCAGCAACCGCACCGGGCGGTCCAGTTCGAATAGATCCAGCACCCGCAACGCCGCCGCGACAATGACATCGACGTCGGTGGTGGCCTCGTCGAGCTTGCGGATCTTGGTGCGGGTGTAGAACGTCGCGGTGCGCACGGTGACGGCGACCCGGGTGACGATCCGCGAAGCCGCCACCACCTCGCTGAGTGCACGCTCGGCCAATTCGGTTACCGCCGAATCCATCTCGGCCCGGTCGGTGAGATCCCGCGGGAAGGTGACGACGTGGCTGCGCGAGCGGGGCACCCACGGCTCGGAGCTGACGGTGTCGTCGCCGCCGCCGTTGGCCAGTAGCAGCAGCCACAGCCCGGTTCGCGGGCCGAACGTCGAGGTCAGCAGTTCCGCATCAGTATGCGCCAGCTGCCATACCGTCGTGATATCCAGGGCGGCAAGCTTTTTCGTCGTCTTAGGTCCGACGCCCCAGAGCGCGTCCACTGGCCGGTCGCCCATCACGCTCATCCAGTTCGACTCGGTGAGGATGTAGATGCCGGCCGGTTTCGCGAAACCGGTGGCAACCTTGGCGCGCTGCTTGTTGTCGCTGATACCCACCGAGCAGGACAATCCGGTCGCCGATGAGATGACGGTGCGGATCTGCTCGGCGAGTTCGCCAGGGTCATCGATTTGGGCGCCGACGTACGCTTCGTCCCAGCCCCACACCTCCACCGGGTGGCCCAGGTCGCGCAGCAATCCCATGACCTGCTCGGAGGCCGCGTCGTACGCCGCGGGATCCGACGGCAGGAACGTGGCATCAGGGCAGCGTCGGGCCGCTACGCGCAACGGCATGCCGGCGTGCACGCCGAACTCGCGGGCCTCATACGACGCGCAAGTGACGACCTTGCGCGCTTCGGTCGGGTCGCCGCTGCCACCGACGATGACTGGCAGCCCGATCAATTCGGGGTGACGGCCCAATTCCACAGAGGCCAAGAACTGATCCAGGTCGACGTGCAGGATCCAGCGCGGCTTCATCGTCCGCAAAGCTTGCGGGCCAGGCTTTCCCACGCGGTGCCGAGTGTCTGCAGGGTCAGCCCGCGTTCGATCAGCTGGTACTCGACATAGTCGGCCTCCAGCAGCGCCAGCAGGGCGTCGGTCTGGCTGTCGAGGTCGCCGGTGGTGCCGGCTGAAGTGAGAAGCATCCGCACGTGGGTGCGCTGGACCGCGGCCGCGGCGCCATAGCGTGACGCCGGATTGCGGCTGGCGGCAGACAACAGCTCGTGGTGGGTGTGCGTGAACCGCAGCCGGTCGCGCCCGAACGCCAACAGCCGATCCAGCGGCGCCGCGTCGGGGCCCAGTGGCGGGGGGCCGAACATGAAGGCCTGCTGCATGATCCGCTCGTCTTCGTCGAGCAGCACCATCATCAGGCCGGCCCGGCTGCCGAACCGCCGGAACACCGTGCCTTTGCCGACTCCGGCCGCCGCCGCGATGTCGTCCATGGTGACCGCGTCGGCGCCTCGTTCGGTGACCAGCCGGCGCGCCGCGTCGAGCAACAGCGCGCGGTTGCGGGCTGCGTCCCCGCGCTCGTGCGGCGCGGAAACGGGCAGGTCGCGAACCGGGTCGAGGGCGTTCACAAAATTACTGTAGCGTCACCGGAACAAAACGGACCATAGTCCGGTTAGACCATGCGAGGATGTACACCAACCACCGAAGGGAACTCACGTCATGCCCGAGATCAAGGTCTTAGCGCTGGTAGGAAGCTTGCGTGCGGCATCGATCAACCGTCAGATCGCCGAGTTGGCCACCGAGGTCGCCCCGGACGGCGTCGCCGTCACGATCTTCGAGGGCCTTGGGGATCTGCCGTTCTACAACGAGGAGATCGACGACGTGATGAACGCCGAGGCTCCGGCGTTGGGCCCGGTGGCCGGGTTGCGCGCCGCTGCGGCCGAAGCCGACGCCGCACTGGTGGTCACCCCGGAATACAACGGCAGCTACCCGGCCGTCCTCAAGAACGCGATCGACTGGCTGTCCCGGCCATTCGGCGACGGCGCCCTCATGGGCAAGCCACTGGCGGTGATCGGGGGCTCCTTCGGCCAGTACGGCGGGGTATGGGCGCACGACGACACCCGCAAGTCTTTCGGGATTGCCGGTGCCCGGGTGGTTGATGCGATCAAATTGTCGGTTCCGTTCAAGACGCTGAATGGTCAGCACCCGCGCGAGCATGCGGATGTGTCTGAAAACGTGAGCGACGCCCTGGGCAAGCTGGCGGCCGAAGTCGGCTGATTCTCGGGAGCGCCCCAGCGGTATGGACGCCGCTGGGGCGCTTTGCTGTGTGGATCCGGGCTGCGGCGCTTGTCGGTGCCCGGTGGTAGACCTTTCCCTATACCGCCACGAGACCACTTTGTGATCTGCGACACGCCGAAGACGCGCCGATCTCAGGGCTTACGACCAGGGAATTCCATGAATGTTTTTCAGAACATCTGGTATCCCCACTTATTGTCACCCACTAGGTGTAGTGTTCCCGACACCGACAGACCACAGGCACACCTGGTCGATCGGAACGCACCAGCCGGCTTCGGAAACCGGTTGTGGCGGGCCGACAAGATGGGAATTCTGCGGCGTGGCGGTTCGCTGAATAGCAGTACATATGCAGTACGCGAGTAGTTGCCAGTCGTGTCTTGTTCCACCGTCGAAACAGAGGGGTCGTACCGCCGATGAGCGTCACCGTTTACACCAAGCCAGCCTGCGTGCAGTGCAACGCCACCTACAAGGCGCTGGACAAGCAAGGCATCGCCTACGACATCGTCGACATCAGCCTCGACTCCGAGGCGCGCGACTACGTGATGGCCCTGGGATACCTGCAGGCGCCCGTCGTGGTCGCCGGAAACGAGCACTGGTCGGGCTTCCGGCCGGACCGGATCAAGTCGCTCGCCGCAGCCGTTCTGAGCGCATAGCCGACACGCAGCACGACAGGAGGGGGATCGCCATGCCGCCCTGCAGCCTGGTGTACTTCTCCAGCGTCTCGGAGAACACCCACCGCTTCGTGCAGAAGCTGGACATCCCGGCAGTACGGATTCCACTGCACGGCCGTATCGAGGTCGACCAGCCGTACGTGCTGGTGCTGCCGACCTACGGGGGCGGTCGTAGCAACCCGGACCTCGACCCAACATCAAACGCCGGCGGCTATGTCCCCAAACAGGTCATCGCCTTTTTGAACAACGAAAACAACCGATCGTTGATCCGCGGCGTCATCGCCGCGGGCAACAACAACTTCGGTACCGAATTCGCCTACGCGGGCGACGTGGTGTCCCGCAAATGTGGCGTGCCCTACCTCTACCGCTTTGAACTGATGGGGACCCCGGACGACGTGGAAGCCGTCCGCGCCGGTCTCGCCGACTTCTGGAAGGAACAGACGTGCCAACAACCGTCGCTGCAGAGCCTGTAACCGCCGGCGCTCATGGGTTGCCCGATGAAACGGACTACCACGCGCTCAACGCGATGCTGAATCTGTACGACGCAGACGGCAAGATTCAGTTCGACAAGGACCGCGAGGCGGCCAACCAGTACTTCCTGCAGCACGTCAACCAGAACACCGTGTTCTTCCACAATCAGGACGAGAAGCTCGACTACCTGATCAAAGAGAACTACTACGAGCGCGAGGTTCTCGACCAGTACTCGCGCAACTTCGTCAAGACGCTGCTGGATCGCGCGTATGCCAAGAAGTTTCGGTTCCCGACCTTCCTCGGCGCGTTCAAGTACTACACCTCGTACACACTGAAGACCTTCGACG
>JBAWAV010000136.1:0-1950 GCA_049589475.1 Mycobacterium sp. | reverse complement strand
CGAGCATGATTGCGACCGCTCCCTGCGCCGCTCTCACATTGGACACGCGACTCGCGCAACTCAACCAGAGTGTTCGAGTTCTGTTCGGGCCTGGTCGATGTGGTCGTATGCGTAGGTCACCATCGCGGCGGTGGTCATCGTCTCACCCTTGCGGGCGAGCGATTCGTAGGTCGCCTCGCCGAGGACCTCGCGCAGGTGGGCGATCGCGGTGCTCAGCCCGGGTTCGAGCGCTGCGGTCATGGGGCTGACGGCGAAGCCTGCGATGGTGGCCGCGGGCTCGTAGCGTCCGAGCCGGTCGAAAAACGCGGCGAGGATAGCCAGCGTGCCGCGGATAAGGGCGTTGCCCGCGTCGTGGTAGTTGCGGATCGCCAGCGTGACGTGATCGAGCGCGGCCAGCGGGTCGCCGCGTTCGGCCTCGACGCGGGACAGCTGGCCCACCAGGAGTGTCTCGATGAAGCGGTTGCCGCTGCCTTGAGCGATCACCAGGCCCCGGCGCAGCCCGTCCAGCGCTCCGGCGGGATCGGCGTCGCGGAAGGCGTAGCCGTGGGCCCAAAGCGCGAACGAGAGCACAAAGGGGTTGGGGGTGGCTTCGGCGGCGTCGATCAGGCCGTTCGCCGCGGCCCTCGCCTCCTCACCGGATCCGGCCATCGCCAGTGCGACGGTCATGCATGCCCTGGTGATTCGATAGGTGTCGCGACCGCGTGCCAGCTGGGTGCGGCACCACTCCACCCATCGGCCCAGCTGGCCGATGTTCAGATACGCAGTGCCCAGCACGCCCTCGATGCCGAACGGCACCTCGTCGTAGCCATTGCCGATAACCGTCTGGCCGGCGTCGCCGTAGCCGACCGCCTCCTCGATCCGTCCGGGCATCCAGCACAGCGAGGCCATCACGTAAAGGGAAGCCAGCCGGGGATGGTCGACGGCGCGGGCGGGCTCGATGATCTCTTCGGCCCAGGCTATCGGCTCGTAATTGTCGACCCATATGCCGAGGAACGCCGCGTACGTCGCAATGGTGGTGGCCATGTCGAGGTCGCCGTGGTCGGTGGCCCAGCGAAACGCGGTGCGCAGGTTGGCCAGTTCGATCGTGAACCAGTCGTAGGCCTCCCGCTGGCGGGGGCTGTCCCACAGGGCCATGATGTCGGCTTCGCGCTGCGCGAAGTAGCGCGAGTGGGCGGCCCGAATCTCGGATACTTCGCCACCGGCGACGAGTTGTTCCTCGGCGAATTGGCGGATCGTTTCCAGCATCGCAAACCGGGTTCGCCCCGAAGACCTGTCGGCGACCAGCAGCGACTTGCGCACCAGGGCATCCAGCAGATCGAGGATGGCGTAGTCGTCGGTGTCATCGGATCCGCTGACCGTGCAGGCACTTTGAAGGTCGAAGCCACCAGAGAAGACCGAACACCGATCCAGCAGCGCCTTCTCGGCGTCATCGAGTAGGTCATAAGACCACGCCGCTGCCTGCCGCAGCGTCTGGTGACGTGCCAGGCCGCGCCGGGAGCCCACCAGCAGCCGGAACCGCTGATCCAAACGGTCACGGACCTCGCTGGCGGTCATCGACGCCATCCGCGAGGCCGCCAGTTCGATCGCCAGCGGGATCCCGTCCAGGCGGCGGCAGATCTCCACCACCGCGTCTGCATCGCCTACCGTGAAGCGCGGCGAAACGTTCTGCGCCCGTTCGACAAACAAGGCCACCGCGGCCGAGTCGACGCCCGCGCCGACGTCCAGCGAGGGCACCGGCCACAGTCGCTCGTTGGCGATTCCGAGTCCTTCGCGGCTGGTGGCCACAATCTTGGTCGTTGCCGAGGCCGCCAGGATGGCCTCGATCAGATCGGCGGCGGCGTCCAGCACGTGTTCGCAGTTGTCGAGCACCAGCAGCCGCACTCTGCCCTCCAAGGCGGCGGCCACGCTCTCGGCCACGCTTTTGCCGGGTTGTTGGGTGATGCCCAGCAC
>JBAWAV010000135.1:0-10830 GCA_049589475.1 Mycobacterium sp. | reverse complement strand
AACTCGGCTCCGCACGGGTCCGCGAGATGGTTCTCGTCAGCGCATTCGTCCCGCGTCAAGGACAGGCGATCGTCGACACCTTGACCGGTCCGCTGGCAACCTTCGCGCGGTTCGCCGCTCGAGGCGGCAGACCATTCAAGGTTCCCAGCGTGGCCGCGCAGTACGCGTTCTGCAACGGCATGACAAAACAACAGCGTCGGCTGACAATGTCGCGGTTGTACACCGAAGCGGCGCGGATTCCCGCAGAGCCGGTGGATCGCAGCGGGTTTCCCGACGACGTGCCCCGCACCTGGGTGCTGACCACCCGCGACCGGGCCTTGTCGCACAAATCCCAGCGCGCGAGCATCGCCGCGCTCGGCGGCGTGCACGAGGTGATCCCCGTCGACGCCTGCCACGACGTCATGTTCAGCCACCCGGAGCAGTTGGCGCGAATACTTCTCGAGCGCTGCCGACTGCGAGGGAGCACCCGATGACACATACCAGCTTCTTCGTCACTGACGGCGACGGTTATGTGCCAACCCCTTTGGCGAGAGGGCCATGGGGTCCGTCGCTCAGCGGTAACTACATCGGCGGGTTATTGGGGCGAGCGGTCGAGCAAGAAGTCGACGATGTCGACCTTCAGCCCGCCCGCGTGACGGTGGACCTGCTCAGGCCCGTGGCGCTGCAACCCGTGCGCGTGCATTCCTCGGTCATGCGTGCCGGCCGTCGGCTTCGACTCGTCGACGCGGTCATGACTCAGAATGACGTGATGGTGGCCCGAGCCAGCGCGCTGTTCCTTCGCCGCAGTGAGCATGCCGAGGACACAGTATGGACGTCGCCCGTCACCATGCCCGCGGTGCCAGCGGAGCCCGTCATGTTGGCAGACGATATCCCGATGATTTTCCACTCGTTCGGTCGCGATCAGGTCACGGGCAGTCCGGGTGTCGGCCTCCAAGAGTGGCAACACCACGGGCAGAAGTTCGCCTGGATGCGGGAGACGAAGTTTCTTGTCGACGACGAACCACTGTCGCCCTTCACCCGCGCCGTCATGGCCGGTGACGTCACCAGCTCGCTAACCCATTGGGGCACTGAGGGATTGCAGTTCATCAACGCCGACTACACGATCACGCTCAGTCGCCTGCCGGAAGGCGTATACATCGGATTGGCCTCGGTGACGCACTACAGCCATGCAGGCGTCGCCACCGGGGTAGCCACGCTGTTCGACGAAACCGGACCGATCGGCAGCGGGATGGCAACGGCGTTGGCGAACCCGGGATTCAGTCCACCGCCGTCGATCGTGTCGGGCTGATCGGCTGTCGACGATCAACGCAATATGCTGTGCGGATGCAGCAACCCGCAGCGAAGGTGCGTGTCAAGCGCGGGACGGCGCAGCAGCATCTGCTGGATTCTGCGCAGCAACTCTTCGCCGAACGGGGCTATCGGGGCACCACGACCAAGGACATCGCGCAGAACGCCGGTGTGTCAGAGAATCTGATCTTTCGATACTTCAACTCGAAGTCGGAGTTGATGCTCGCGTCGGTGGTCAATCCGTTGTTCGCCACACTTCAGCGTTTCGCCGACGATTGGCGCCGCAACGACGCCCTGCGGGCTCAGCCGCATCAGGAGATCGTCCACCGTTTCGTTGCTGAGGTGGTGGACCTGATCGACAGCAATCACGGTCTGGCTCGTGCGATCCTCAACGTCCTCGTGGAGCGTCCGCCTGACTTCGACACCGTCACCATCGGCCGGCAGTTCGCGGAAGTCCTGAAGGGAATGGGCCCGGAGATGGGCGAGTTCCTCAGCCGTCGTGAGCTCACGTCGACGAATCCAGACCTGGTGCTGCGAATGGGAATCATCTCGGCGATCACCAATGTCGTGCTGCTGCCGGAGTCCTACGGGGAGGGCGAGCAACCGCCGAGCAAGGCCGAGATTGTCGACGAGTTGACCAACTTCGTCGTCTACGGGCTTCAGCCGGTACCGCCCAAAACCTAGCGCAACGCGGCCTTCTCACCGCTACGCGTGAGATAGTTAAGTGCTCGCTTGACATCGCTGTGACCGGCGTCATACGCTTCAAATCGGTTGGAACCTCACCGCAGAGGAGCGTGGGTATGTATTGGGGCGTCGTCGTATTCGAGACACTGTGCTGGCTGGTGTTCTTCGCCATGCTCGGCACGTTTACGTACCTGAGCTACAAGCGCGGACGGATCCTGCCGGGTCTGTGGTTCGTGCTCGGAATCTTCGCGATGTCGTGGATCGAGGCGCCGTTCGACAACGCCATGTACGCCCAATTCCACCCGGACTTTCACCGACTTCCGGCCATCGGGCCGATCGGCATGACCCAGGGACAACTGCCGGTCATCGCTCCACCGGGCTACATCATGTATTTTCTGCTGCCCGCGCTCATCGCGGTAGGAATCGCCAAGCTGATCATCAAGCGGTTCGACACCAATCGGGTGAGCACTCTGGTGTCCTGCGGACTGGCAGTCGGCATCATCTGGGACCTGTCGATCGAAGGCCTTCAGGCGCAGTACTTGCATCTTTGGACGTTCTCCCGGGTGGTACCGGGTCTCGCGATCAGCAATGGCATGGGCCTGCTCCCCGCCTATATTCCCTTGGCGATGGCGGCGTTCATCGTCTTTGCCGCGGTCGTCGTGGGGAACACCACGCCAGAGGGCGACTCCGTCTTGGACGTGTGGGCGAAGTCGAAGACGACATCGCCGGGCATCCGCCTGGGTCTGCAGGCCATCGCGTACATCGTGCTGTGCAACGTCGTGTATGCCGCCACCTACCTGCCACACGCCATCACCAAATACGCCGGAATGTTGACTCAGACCGGAGTCCTGGTTCCGTACCCGGGCAAGATCGCCATGCAGCCGGAATCCGGCGGCCCGCAGTCCAACGGCGCCCTCGGCGCAATCATCATGTGGGGCTTGCTCATTGGCTGCGTTGCTCTGACGTGGTGGTGGGCACAGCGTGCCGATCGCCTACTGATCGCTCGCACGCCGCTGACGCCCGCTGACCCAGCGGTCGAGCGCAAGCCATCCCTGGCTACGTAATGGAGGTCGGCGTCTACGGGGTCCATTTCCCGCCCTTTGAACTCGCAACCGGCGCGGCTGTCGGCGCCGAGGCGGCAGGCATGGACTTCATCATCTACGGTGACCAGCTCTGCTTCACGCATCCCACTTCACTATGGACACCCGACATCACCGATGTCGCCACGCTGCTGCCCACCTTCAATGCGTTCATGGACACCGGGCCAATCATCGCGGCGGCGGCCGCGCAGACCAGCACCATCAAGTTCCACTATGGAGTGATCGACGCAGTTCGACGTCCACCGTCGGTCATCGCCCAGAGCCTGCTGACGCTGGACCACGCCACCAAGGGTCGCGTTCGCCTGCTCTTGGCAAACGGCGAGAACAAGCAGATGAAGCCCTACGGGATCGCGCGGAAGGGAGCAAACGAAAAGCTCTCGGACTCCCTTCGGATGGTGCAGAAGTTCATTCGCACAACCGATCCCGTGAGCGATGACGGAATCGTATGGAAGCATCAAGACGCAATCGTCGCGGTTCATCCGTATGGCGACACACCGCCGCCGGTCTACGTGGCCGGCGGCGGACCGGAGGTACTCGAGTTGATCGGCAAGTACGCCGACGGCTGGTTCACCTACATTCCCGGCGCCAGCGATGACAGCCCCGAACGGTTCGCCGAGGACGTCGCAACGGTTCGCGAGCACGCTGAGCGCGCCGGCCGGGACCCTGCGAGCATCAAGATTTCGGTCACGATGATCACTGTGCTCGACGAGGACGAAGCGAATCTCGCCGAGTTACGCGAACATCCGTTCGTCCTGTGGAACACCATGCTGGCGACGCCGACCAGCGCCACCTATACGAGGTGGGGTCTCACCCATCCGTACGGTGAGAACTGGATGTTCTCCCGGGATTGCATCCCGCCGTGGATCTCTCGCGAAGAAGCTCTCGACGTATGCGCGAGAACCCCGCGTGAGGCGATCGACAAAGTGCAATTCGTCGGGACGTCAGCACAGGTACTGGAGCGTCTTGCGCCCTACCTGGATCTCGGCGTGATCGATGAGCTTTCATTGGTCAACTACGCCGAATTGTGCGGCGTGAAGTACATGGCATCGGCCGGCGAGGCCATCGTCAAGCTGCTGTCCAAGGTCAAGGGGGTCGAGTCCGCCGCCGGTTCCGGCGTCACCACTCTGGTCACCGAAGGACTGTCCACCTAGTCATGGGATACCGAGTTGCCCATGGCGGAACCGGCCTGACAGGCCGGGAGGCGTTGCGCGGCATCATCAATGACCCGACTCTCGACCTGATCGCGGTGCTCGTGACGACACCGGCCAAGGTCGGCGTCGACGCCGGATCGTTGTGCGGACTCCCAGACGTCGGGCTATCCGCGACCGACGACGTCGAGGCGATCATTGCCCTCAAGCCGGACTGCTTCTGCTATTGCGGAACCGCCGTGCGTCGCGAAGAACAGGCCATCGAGGACATGGCGCGACTGCTTCGGGCCGGGATCAACGTCGTCACCATCTCCACCATCCCGATGGTCTACTCCCCCGCGGCACCGCAGGGTTGGCGGGACACCATCGAAAGCGCCTGTCAGGAGGGGCAATCCAGCTTCTACGCCACCGGCAGCGAACCCGGCGTCGCCAGCCTGAACATTCCGACCGCGCTACTGGCGGGTGCCGGACAGGTCGACAGCTACCGGATGGACGAGTATGCACTGGGCCTCGACGAGACCTACCCGATCTGGGAGGTGTTGCACGAATCCATGGGCTTCGGCAAGCCGGACGGCCACGTGCCCGCACGCATCGCCTCGGGCAAGGTGAACCACGATTGGGAGACCGTGGTGCGCTATATCGCCGAAATCCTGGGCTACGAGCTGGACGACATCGATCTCGATTGGGAAACACTCAAGGCCCCCACCGATCTGGACACCAATGTCGGCGTGCTTGCTGCCGGGACGATCTGCGCCCACCGGTGGCAACTCGCCGGCAAGGTCGACGGCAAGGCGGTGGTCTCGGTGCAGTATTTCGCGACCGTGTCGAGTACGCCGTGGCCGGACTCCTGGCCGCGTCCGGTTGCGGAGGCGGCCAGCGCTGTCGTGTACCGGGTGGCCGGTCGTCCCAACATGCGGATGCAGCTGTGCTTCGATGCCCAGGACGGGGAGAAGAACCTCAACTCCGCGATCGCGCTCACGGGAATGGCTGCGGTGAACGCTATTCCGTACCTCGTCGCGGCCGAACCCGGCATCCACGATCCAATCGCGGGGCGAGACATCGTGACCAGACAGGCAGTCGGCGCGCGCGCAACCAGCGGAACCCCGGTATGAAACGCTATCGCGTTGCCCACTACGGCACCGGTCACACAGGCACGCTCGTATTGCGTCAACTCCTGGCGCGACCCGACGTCGAATTGGTCGGCCACCTGGTGCACAGCCCAGAGAAAATCGGAAGGGACTCCGGCGAGCTCGTCGGCGTCGACCCCGTCGGCGTGCGCGCCACCGGCAGCTTCGACGAGTTCTGCGCACTCGATGTGGACTGCGTGACCTACATGGCCACCGAGTTCGGCCGCGAGGTCGACGACGTCATCGACGAGATGTGCCGGCTGCTCGAGTCCGGCAAGAACGTCGTCACCACCACCTTCATCCGGTTGGTCTATCCGAAGTCGCTGCCCCCGGACATGCTCGCCAAGCTCGAGAAGGCTTGCGCTGCCGGTCAGTCCGCCTTCATGGGGACGGGAATCGCGCCAGGGTTCACCACCGATGCGTTGCCGGTGTATCTGGGCTCGCTGTCCGAGGCGCCGGGCATCGTTCGGGTGGCCGAACGCGTGCTACAGGGCACCTATTCAGATCCGTTGTCGTTCATAGCGCTCGGTTTTGGCACCGTGCCGCAGGGCCCGATTACCGACCTGCCCGCTGACGTGTGGAAGGTGCACTTCGAGGGCGCGCTGCAGATGCTGGCCGACGGGTACGGCTGGAAACTGGAGTCCATCAACGCCTACCAGGACGTTGCGCTGGCCGACAAGGACTACCAGTTCGAGGCGGGCGCCATTCCGCAAGGCACGGTCGCGGCGGTGCGGTTGCGGTTCGACGGCATCGTGGACGGTGAAGCGCGGCTGCGGATGTCGTGGGTCTACACCATGCCCGACGAGCCGGGCGACTCCTGGTCACCGGTACGTCCCGCGGGTTCGAAGGGCCGCCGCTTCACCCACATCGACATCGACGGCACTCCCAGTGTCTCGGTGCAACTCGAGTTGGACGGCGGGGAGCTTCCCGGCGGCGACGCGACGGCGACCCGGGCGCTCAACGCGATCAAAGCGGTGTGCTCAGCGAGCGCAGGAGTGCATAGTGCACTGGACCTCGTGGTCACCCCGCAGGGTGTGCACATAAACCAGCAAGGAGATTCGTTGTGACCGGCCGCGACATCAACGGCGACATTCCGGCGGGGTCACCGTCGGTGAAAGTCGGTATCTGTCTTGACTTCCCGATCGTGGACGTCAAGCAGTCCTTCCTGGACGCATGCCGGTTGGCGTTCGACGAGGCTCTCGAGAACGGCATTCTGGACCGGCCGGCCAGGCTGATCATCCGCGACGTCGAAGGGCTGCCGCGCGGCGATGCTCACGACGTGGTGAAGGCGTGGCAGGAGCTCACCGACGAGGGCTGCGTCGGCATCATCGGGCCGATGATCAGCGACAATTCCCTCGCGGTCAAAGAGCACATGGCCGCCTCGCAACGCAAGGTTGCGACCATCACCTGGAGCGGCACCGACCGTCAGTACGACGAGTACATGTTCGGCTTCGGCAATGGCAATCTGCCCGAGGAGGGCTATCTGATTGCCGAAGCGATCGCCGACCGCGGCCTGAAGACGGTCGCGGTGGTCTTTGAGCGAGCCGCGCCCGGCTATGAGTATGCCGAGTTCTTCACCGACGCCTGTCGGCGCGAGGGCTTGGAGATCGTGCACAGCGAGGGCGTCGGCCAGACCGATCGCGACCTGACCAAGACGGTCGCGCGACTGCAAGCAAGGAACCCGGATGCGTTGGCGTACTTCGGCTTCGGCCTGCCCGGCATCGAGATGAACTCGGCGTTCATCGCCACCGACTACAACCCTCCGCGCTACATGTGCACCGCTTTCATCAACTGCTACGTGGTGCCGCAGTGGATGAAGGGTCTGCAGGGGTGGATCGGTGTCGACCAGTACGACGAGGAAAACCGGGTCGGGCAGGCCATGCAGGAGCGCTTCGAGAAGCGTTGGGGATACCGGCAGGAGAACTGCATCCCGACCTTGTCGTTCGACTGCGCCGACGCCATGGCGCGCGGCATCGGCTTCGCCCAGACGCTCACCCCACTCGCTGTGATGAAAGGCCTGGAGAAAGTGAAGGCAGTTCCGTCCGCGACCGGCGGACCCGGAACACGGATCTCGTTGGGCCAGTACAACAGACGCGCCTGGCACGGCGTCAACTACCTGGTGCTACGCGAGATCAACGAAGATGCGAGCGCCACCCGACTTGTCGCTCGATTCCGTAGCTGAGAGAAAGTGAGACCTGAACATGGGCAATGGATTTGACGGAAAAGTCGCCTTCATCACCGGTGCGGCGCGCGGCCAGGGCCGCTCGCATGCGGTGCGCTTCGCCGAGGAAGGAGCCGACATCATCGCCGTCGACCTCTGCGAACAGATCGACAGCGTCACCTATCCGATGGCCACCCGCGAGGACCTCGAAGAGACCATGAATCTGGTGGAGAAGACCGGTCGTCGCATCGTCGCCGAACAGGCCGACGTCCGTGATTACGAGCGACTCCAAGCGGTTGTGGCACAGGGAGTGTCCGAGTTCGGCCGGTTGGATTTCGTGTTGGCCAACGCGGGGATCATGCCGATCCTCGGTGACCAGTCACATCAGATGACCGCATACCTCGATGCCGTGAACGTCATGCTCAACGGCGTCTACTTCGCCATCGAGGCGGCGCTGCCGGCGCTGTTGGACAACGCCGAGGGTGGCGCGATCGTCATCACCAGCTCCTCGGCAGGCCTCAAGGCAGGCGGCGCCCGCTTCAGCACCATGAGTCACGGTACGGCCGGGTACGCCGCGGCCAAACACGGCGTCGTCGGCTTGATGCGCTACTACGCGAACAGCCTCGCGGAGAAGAATATTCGAGTGAACTCCGTACATCCGACCGGGGTGATGACCCCGATGGTCGTCAACGAACAGTTCATGCAGTACGCGGTGGAGCACCCGGAATTCGGCGAAACCATGCAGAACCTATTGCCGAATGTTCCGGTTGTCGAAGCCATCGACATCACCGAAGCCATGGTGTATCTCTGCGGTACCTCCGGCCGCTACATCACCGGCATCACGCACTCGGTGGACGCGGGTCTCGTCGTCAAGTGACTGCTATGCGGTGACTGACGCCTTCCACTCCAACGGAAGGCTGTGCGCCGTGCGGATGCCGGGCACGAAGTTGACTTCTTCGCCCTCAGGGATGCTGAATGGTCCGAGCGTCGCAAAGATCTCCTCGAGCGCGACCATCAGTTCCTGGCGCGCCAGGTGCGAGCCCAGGCAGCGGTGCACGCCGCCGCCGAACGCCAAATGGCGGGTGTTGTTGCGGTCGACGTCGAGTGTCTGCGGATTGTCGAATTCGCGGTCGTCGTTGTTGGCCGCTGCGAGCATCAGCATCACCAGGTCGCCCTTGGCGATCTCCACGTCGTGAATCACCATGTCCTCGGTGGCATAGCGCAACACCAGCGACACAGGTGTCTCGATCCTGAGCAGCTCCTCGACGATCTGGCGCATCTTCTCGGGCTCACTGCGCGCCGCGGCCTGCAGGTCTGCGTCCTTGGCCAGCCGCGTGATCACGCAGTCCAATGTGGCCGTCACGGTATCGAGGCCGGCAGCCATCTGAAGGAACAGAACGTCGAGCATCTCATTGCGCGTCAACGGTGCTCCCTCGACCTCGGCGTGGACCAGGCGAGTGGCGAGATCGTCTGCGGGCTCGGCGATCCGGCGATCCAACAGGGTGTCGAAATATGCATACAGCTCGTTTGCCGTCTTCTTCCACAGTTCCCGCAAAACCTCGAGGTCGTCGCTGCCCGCGACGTCTTCCCCGTGGACCAGAGCGTCCTTCCAGACCAGGAATTTATCCAGGTCCTCGGTGGGAAACCCGACGACCTTCAGGAAGACGCGGCAGGGAAACGGCACCGTAAACGACTGGTGGAAATCGGCGCGGCAGTCCTCGACGATCTCGGTGAGCAGTTCCTTTGCGATCGCGCGGGTTTCGTCGGCCAGCGCTCGCACCGCACGCGGCGAGAACAACGGGTCGAGCAGCTTGCGGTACTTGGCGTGGTTGGGCGGGTCGATGTCCAACGGGATGCAGGGGCGCTGCTGCCCCATCTCGTTGGCGCCGTTGGCCTCGAACAACTCAGGCTGACTGAGCGCCTTGCGGACGTCCTCGTACCGCGACAGCACGACGACCTTTCCGCTGCGCGAACGACTGAACGGCGCCGCGATCGCAGGGGCGTGATCGCGCAAACCTGCGTAGACCGGCCAGGGATTATTGGCCAGAGCCGGATCGGTCATCATGCTCGACAGGTCGAGTTCCACGCTAAAAACCTCTCGCGCCAGGGGCTGTGACGCCAGCCACACTAAGCGCCATCGCAACACTTAGTCAAGTGCTCACTTGACTTTCTCGGGGACCGGTTCTTACTGTGAATGCAGTCACCATCCCGCGTGACCGAAGGAGTGCCCTGCGATGCCATTGCAGCCGTCCATGAAGTTGTTGTCGGTCGACGATCACCTGATCGAACACCCCAAGGTATGGACCGACCGACTGCCGTCGAAGTACATCGAGCGAGGCCCGCGAATCGTCGAGATTCCGCGCGGTGAAGGCTTGGCGCCGATGCAGTCCTGGCTGTACGAGGACCGGCCCTACCCGTACATCGGGCTCAACGCCGTCGCGGGCAAGAAGCCCGAAGAGTACGGCTTGGAACCCGTCCGCTATGACGACATGATTCCCGGTTGTTACGACCCCAAGGCCCGCATCGCCGACATGGACATCGACGGCGTCGAGGCCATGCTGTGCTTCCCGTCTTTCCCGCGGTTCTGCGGCACCATCTTTCTCGAAGGGGAGGACAAGGAACTTGCGCGTCTGAGTGTGCAAGCGTGGAACGACTTCTCGCTCGACGAATGGTGCGCGACCGATCCAGCACGCTTCATTCCGATGGCCATGGTGCCGCTGTGGGATCCGGCGCTGATGGTCGCTGAGATCGAACGTGTCGCCGCAAAGGGATGCCGGGCAATTGGATTGCCGGACAACCCGATCAACCTTGGTCTGCCGAGTTACCACACCGACCACTGGGACCCGGTGTTCTCGGCGATGGAGGAGACCAACCTGACGGCGGTGATGCACTTCGGTTCGGGTGGCTTCCCCCCGCAGATCGCGCCGGAAGCGCCGTTCGCCGTGATGATCACCCTGATGGGGACGACGTCGATGGCGGCGTGCACCGATCTGCTGTTCTCCCCGGTGTTCCACCGCCACCCAAACTTGAAGGTGGCGTTCTCAGAGGGCGGCGTCGGTTGGATGCCGTATCTTATCGAGCGCGCCGACTACGTGTGGCGCAAGCACAAGTACTACCAGAACATCCATCCGACGATCGCACCCTCAGAGTTGTTCCGGCGCAACATCTCCGGCTGCTTCATCGAGGACGAAGCCGGCGTGAAGAACCGCTACGACATCGGCGTCGGCAACATCACCTGGGAGTGCGACTATCCGCACTCGGACTCGTTCTGGCCCAAGAGCCGCGCCCGCGCCGAAGAGATCTTCGCCGACGTGCCCGACGAC
>JBAWAV010000134.1:0-2578 GCA_049589475.1 Mycobacterium sp. | reverse complement strand
GCGACGTTGTACCGGTACTTCAGCACCAAGGACACGATCCTGGCCGAGCTGACCCGCCGAGCGGTCGTCGAGATCGAGACGCACGCCGCCGCGCTGCCGGCCATGGCCGCCGATTCGCTGACGGACTGGATGCTCGGCTACGTCCGATTCCACCGCGCCTACAACGGCGTGATCCGGGCGTGGTTCGACGGCACTGTGGCAGAACAGCTCTCGGATGCGGATGTCGACCACGGCATCGGCGCGATCCATCACGCGGTTGCTGCGCTACTGTCCACCGTCGACCTCGCGGCCGGCATCGACGCCGACGTGGCGGGTGCGGTGTTCGTGGCGGTCCTGGGCCGGATGTCTGAGCCGACGACGGCAAGCACGACAGTCAGCGACGAGCGGGCCGCGCTATTGATGGTCAACCTGCTGCGCCGGGCACTTTTGCGCCCTTGAGGTCGGCGCGCAGCCGCTTCTTGTCGACTTTGCCGCTGGCCAACACGGGCAGCTCGCCGACCAACACCAGTCGGCGCGGAACCTTGTAGCGCGCCAGCCTTTCCCGCACGCCGTCCTGCACCGCCTCCAGCGTCGGAGACGCACCGTTGCGCGGCACCACGACCGCGCAGACCGCTTCGCCCCAGCGGTCGTCCGCCACCCCGACCACTGCGCAGGCGGCGACCCCGTCGACCGCACAGACCGCATCCTCGACCTCGGGCGAATAGATATTCTCGCCGCCGCTGATGATCACGTCCTTCTTGCGGTCCACCAGGTACAGCAGGCCCTGTCCGTCGAATCGACCCATATCGCCGGTGCGACACCAGCCGTCCTGCAGCGTCGCCTCCGTGGCCACCGGGTCCTGCCAGTAGCCGCGGAACACCGAAGCAGAACGGACCACAATTTCACCGGTCTGCCCCACCGCCACGACACGCCCGTCTTCCCCGACGATGCGCACTCGCGCGCCGGGAAACGGGAAGCCCACCGAGCCCAGTCGCTCGGCAGCGTTGGGTTCGTCGAGGACGTGGAGTTCTGGCGGCAGCCCGGAAACGATGACCTCGGTCTGGCCGTAGAGGTTGACGAAGCTCGCATTCGGCAGCACGGCAAGCGCACGCTGCAGGATGGCCACGGTGATCGGCGCCGCCGCATAGATCACGAGACGTAGCGATTCCACCGCCGAGTCCATATCCACCTCGTCGAGCAGTGCTTTGAGCATCACCGGCGCCAAGTGCAGCACAGTGATCCGCTCGTCGGCGATCAGCCGCAGCGCGTCGGACGCGTCGAACTGTTGCTGCAGCACTACGGTTCCACCGCGGGCATGCAGGCCGCCGATGATCGCGAGTGCACCGACGTGGAACATAGGCATGTTGATCAACCCGCGATCGGCGCTGCCGCAGCGCATCTCGTTGTTCATCGTGAAAGCGACCTCGCGCATTTCGCGCTGCCCGAGGATGCAGCACTTGGAGGCGCCGGTCGTGCCGCTGGTGAATAGCAGGTACGCGATGTCGTCGGGTTGGGCCACGAATTCGGGTTCGCCGCTGCGGGCGCTTTCGATGAATTGCTCGTAGTCGGTGATCCCCGGCGGGGTGTCTCCCCCGATGGCCACCAGCATCGGCCCCGACGGCATACCCCCTATGAGATCGGCCATCACCGATAGGAATTCCTCGGCGCAGAACACGATTGACGGGGCTACCCGGTGCAGCGCATCGCCCATCTCCGATGGCGAGAGCCGAAAGTTGATGGTGGCCAAAATGATTCCGCTGAGCTGGACGGCGGCGTTCAGCTCGCCGAACTCGATGCTGTTGCGGCTCAACACCGCAATGCGGTCTTGGCGCTTCACCCCGGCCGCGGCCATGGCTGAGATCAACTGGACTGCCCGGTCCCGCAACTGTGCGTGGGTGACGCTGCGGCGGCCGTGTCGATAGGCGATGACGTCGGGAAAGCGGACCGCGTTGTCGGTGACGATGTCGCCGAGCGTCATGTCGTCGACCGCAGTCATCGATCTACCGGCTGCTCAACAGCATCGACCCGGCGACCGGTCCACCGCCCACACCGACGGCCACCACCTCGGGCGTGCGGGGCGCCTGCCGTTCGCCGCCCTCGCCCCACAACTGCACACATGCCTCGTGCAGGAAACCCATTCCGTGCAGTCGACCGCCGGAGAGTTGCCCGCCGCTGGTGTTGATCGGCAGCGCACCGTCCAGCGCGATGCGCGAACCGTCGCCGAGGAATTCACCGACCTTGCCGTGCTCGCAGAATCCCATCGCTTCCAGCCACATCACGGTCAAAAAGGTGAAGCCGTCATAGAGCTGAGCCATGTCGACGTCGGCGGGAGTCAGCGTGGTGTGCTCCCACAGCGTCGCTGCCGAGTCGTGGGCGGCCATCGTGGTGATGTCTGATCGCTGATCCCAGGTCGCCCGCTCGAACATGCCGGGCCCGACGGATTCCACCGTCAGCGGGTGCCGCGGTAAGCCATTGGCGGCGTCACGACGGGACACGATCACGGCGGTGGCGCCATCGCAGGGCGCGTCGCAGTCATAGAGGCACAGCGGCTCGGAGATCATTCGCGCGCCGAGGTAATCGTCCATCGTCATCGGCTCGC
>JBAWAV010000133.1:0-7273 GCA_049589475.1 Mycobacterium sp. | reverse complement strand
TGGAACCTGGACTCACGGTTACCACCCCGCCTTCAACCCAGTGCTCTCGGGTAGAAGCCATCAGCCGGTACGGCGGTTAAAGGCGAGCTTCATCGCCTTAACGTGATGCTAACGACGGTTGAACGGCAGATCAACGCGGCGCGCGCCCTTTGCTGTGGATCGCGGCGCAACTGGGGATAACCAGTCCCTATCCGGCGGTGATCGCCGTGCAATGGATATCGGTGTCGGTGACCTGGCCCAGGGTGGCGGCATGACGACGTTGACGCGAGCCGAAATCGGAGCGCTCGGTGAGCGATTAGCCGCCGACCACCTGACCGGGCTCGGGCTGCGAATCGTGACCCGCAATTGGCGCTGCCGCTATGGCGAACTGGACGTGATCGCCCTCGACCCCGGTACGAACACCCTGGTGTTCGTCGAGGTCAAAACCCGCACCGGCGACGGCTTCGGCGGGCTGGAGCAGGCCGTGACCCCGCAGAAGGCACGCCGGTTGCGCCGACTGGCGGGCATCTGGCTGGCCGCCCAGGACCAGCGGTGGGTGGCGGTCCGCATCGACGTGATCGGCGTGCGGATCGGCCGACGTCGAACCCCGGAGATCACCCACTTGCAGGGCGTCGGCTGATGGCGCTGGGTCGGGCGTTCTCGGTCGCGGTGCTGGGGTTGGACGGCGAGATCGTCGAGATCGAAGCCGACATCACCTCGGGTCTGCCGGGTGTGCACCTGGTGGGTTTGCCCGACGCCGCGTTGCAGGAGTCGCGCGACCGGGTCCGTGCCGCGATCACCAACTGCAACAACCGATGGCCGATGTCTCGGCTGACGCTAGCGCTGTCGCCGGCGACATTGCCGAAAGTGGGCTCGGTGTACGACCTGGCACTTGCGGCCGCCGTGCTGTCGGCGCAGCGTAAGACGCCGTGGCGACAGCTGGAAACCGCCGTGGTGCTGGGTGAATTGGCGTTGGACGGACGGGTGCGGCCG
Organism: Mycobacterium sp.; assembly: GCA_049589475.1. Taxonomy (GTDB): domain Bacteria; phylum Actinomycetota; class Actinomycetes; order Mycobacteriales; family Mycobacteriaceae; genus Mycobacterium. Next base: position 6,301 of record JBAWAV010000133.1, on the reverse strand, counting down.
GTGCGCGGAGTGCTGCCCGCGGTGCTGGCGGCCAAGATCGCCGGCTGGGGGATCGCCGTCGTGCCCGCGGAGAACCTCCCCGAAGCCAGCCTTGTCGACGGCATCGAGGTCTGGGGTGTGCGCACTCTCGCACAGTTGCAGGGCTGGCTCAGTGGTTCGGCGCGGCTGGACGACCGCATCCGCGGGCTGGTCCCGACGGATGATCCGCCCGCGGACCTGGCCGATGTGATGGGTCAGGCCCAGGCCCGGTTCGCCGTCGAGGTCGCCGCCGCCGGTGCGCACCACCTCATGCTGACGGGGCCCCCGGGCGTGGGTAAAACGATGCTGGCGCAACGTCTTCCGGGCCTGTTGCCGCCGCTCTCGGACAGCGAGTCGCTGGAGGTGACCGCTATTCATTCGGTGGCCGGCCTGCTGTCGGATGCCACGCCACTGATCACCCGGCCGCCGTTCGTCGCGCCGCATCACAGCTCGAGTGTCGCGGCCTTGGTCGGCGGCGGTTCGGGCATGGCCCGGCCCGGCGCCGTCAGCCGTGCGCATCGTGGGGTGCTGTTCCTCGACGAGTGCGCCGAGGTCGGCGTCAGGGCGTTAGAGGCGTTGCGAACCCCGTTGGAAGAAGGGGAGATTCGACTGGCTCGACGAGACGGTGTCGCACGCTACCCGGCCCGCTTCCAACTGGTGCTGGCAGCGAACCCGTGTCCCTGCGCGCCCGCGGACCCGCGTGACTGCATCTGCGCGGCGGCGGCCAAACGTCGATATCTGGGCAAGCTTTCCGGACCGCTGCTCGACCGCGTCGACCTGCGAGTGGAGATGAATCCGGTGCGGATGAGCGCGTTCGCGACGGCCGATGCCGAGTCGACGACACAGGTCCGTCATCGGGTGACGGTGGCCCGCGACGCCGCGGCACAGCGCTGGCGCGACCACGGCTGTCGCACCAACGCCGAGGTCAGCGGGACCTTGCTGCGACGACGGTTCCGGCCCAACCATGCGGCGATGGAGCCTCTGCGGAGTGCGCTGGATCGCGGGCTGCTCAGCATTCGCGGCGCGGACAGGACGTTGCGGGTCGCGTGGACATTGGCCGATCTGGCCGGTCTTACGTCACCCGGGCGTGACGAGGTGGCCGTCGCCCTGAGTTTCCGCCAGCCGGGAGCCTCACGATGACCGATGCGACGCCGCGCGCCTGGGCCTATCTGTCGAGAGTCGCTGAATCGCCGTGCGCCGAACTGGCCGCACTGGTGTGCCGAGTCGGACCGGTCGAAGCCGCAGAGCGGGTGCGGCGCGGCGACGTCGACGAGTCGCTGGCCCGCCATACCGACGCGCGACGTGAGATTGACCGGGCCGCAGAGGATCTTGACCTGCTTGCCCGCCGCGGCGGTCGCCTCATCTCGCCCGACGACGCCGAGTGGCCCTCACTGGCGTTCACGGCGTTTGCCGCCGGCGCCAAGCCGCAAGGCAGACCGCCGCTGGTGTTGTGGGCGCTGGGCCCGGCGCGACTCGACGACACGTCGCAGCGCGCAGCGGCCCTCGTCGGTACGCGGGCCTCGACCGCTTACGGCGAACACGTCGCTGCCGACCTGGCGACCGGTCTGGCTGAGCGCCACGTCGCGGTGATCTCCGGCGGTGCCTACGGCATTGACGGCGCGGCCCACCGCGCGGCGCTGGCAGCCGACGGCGTCACCGTCGCGGTGCTGGCCGGGGGAATCGATATTCCCTATCCGGCAGGACATTCCGCGTTGCTGCATCGTGTGGGCGTCGACGGGCTGCTGGTCACCGAATATCCGCCGGGGGTGCGACCGGCCCGGCACCGCTTCCTGACGCGCAACCGTCTGGTGGCGGCGTTTTCCGGGGCAGCCGTTGTGGTCGAGGCCGGCTTGCGCAGCGGGGCGGCCAACACCGCCGCCTGGGCGCGGGAGCTGGGCAGAGTCGTCGGCGCGGTGCCGGGGCCGGTGACGTCGTCGGTATCGACCGGATGCCATGCGCTGCTGCGTGGCGGAGCCGAGGTCATCACCCGAGCCGAAGACATCGTCGAGTTGGTCGGGCGCATTGGTGAGCTGGCGTCCGAGCAGCCTCATCCGGCGACACCGCTCGACGGGTTGGGCGACGACGAGCGGCGGGTGTACGAGGCGTTGCCGGGGCGCGGCGTCGCCACCGTCGACGAGATCGCTGTCGCCGCAGCACTGCAGCCCGCGCGGGTGCTGGCGCAGCTGGCGATGCTCGAGGTCGCCGGCCTGGTCGAGCGTCAGGACGGCTGCTGGCGAATCGTCCGCAAACGTAGCCAACCGGGATGACCGCATCGACTCGTATAGTCGACAGGGTCAACGCTCAGGGGAGGAGCCAGGTGCCCGGTCGACCAGTGCACACGTTCGAAGTGGTGCGCACCGAACACATCACGTCGCACATGATCCGAGTTGTGCTCGGCGGCAGAGGTTTTGACACTTTCACGCCGAGCGAGTTCACCGACTCCTACGTCAAGCTGGTGTTCGTCGACGACGAGGTCGATGTGGCCGCGCTGTCACACCCGTTGACACTGGACAGCTTCGCCGACCTGCCGGCAGCCAAAAGGCCTGTGGTGCGGACGATCACCGTACGGCGGGCTGACACGGACGCCCGCGAACTCACCGTCGACATCGCCGTGCACGGCGACCACGGATCAGCCGGTCCATGGGCAGCGAAAGCCACACCCGGACAACCCGCATACTTGATGGGCCCGAGTGGCGCTTACCGTCCCGATCCTGCAGCCGACTGGCATTTGATGGTCGGCGACGAGACCGCGTTGCCGGCGATCAGCGTTGCGCTGGAGGCGTTGCCCGCCAACGCCATCGGCCAGGTATTCATCGAAGTCGCCGAGCCCGGCGACGAAATTCCGCTCGCTGCGCCCGACGGTGTCCAGGTCAACTGGATCCTGCGCGGAGGTCGGGCCGATCTGGTCGGCGAGGAGCGGGCCGGCGACCACTCGCCGCTGGTCGAGGCGGTCAAGACCGCCCACTGGCTGCCCGGGCAGGTCCACGCCTTCGTGCACGGTGAAGCCCAGGCCGTGATGCACAACCTGCGGCCCTACATCCGTAAAGAGCGCGGGGTCGACGCGAAGTGGGCGTCGATCTCCGGCTACTGGCGACGCGGCCGCACCGAAGAGACGTTCCGGCAGTGGAAGAAGGAGCTCGCCGCGGCCGAGGCCGGGGCTTCGTAGGGCCTCGTCAGCCGGAGCCGTCGGCTGGCATGCTCGTCGCATGGCATTCGGCGACTATCAGAACGAGATCTATTTCCACGGCCTGGCCGGCGTCGTGCCGAAGCTGCCGATGGTCTTCGCAGAACTGGAGGCCAAGGCCGAGAAGGCGTTGCCGCCGTCAATCTGGTCCTACGTCGCCGGCGGCGCGGGCGATGAGCGCACCCAGCGCGCCAACTGCGAGGTGTTCCACCGATGGGGTCTGATGCCGCGCATGTTCGTCGGTGCGGCACAACGTGATCTGTCCGTCGACCTGCTCGGGCTGAAACTGCCGAGCCCGCTGTTCATGGCGCCGATCGGGGTGATCGGGTTGTGCGCGCAGGACGGCCACGGCGACCTGGCCACCGCGAAAGCCGCCGCCCGCACCGGGGTCCCGATGGTCATGTCCACGCTGACCGAAGATCCGCTCGAAGACGTCGCCGCCGAGTTCGGCGACACCCCCGGATTTTTCCAGCTCTACACCCCGACCGACCGCGAGCTGGCCGCCAGCCTGGTGCACCGCGCCGAGGCGGCCGGCTTCAAAGGCATCGTCGTCACCCTGGACACCTGGGTCACCGGTTGGCGACCACGCGACCTGAGCACGTCGAACTTCCCGCAGTTGCGCGGACGCTGCCTGACCAACTACACCAGCGACCCGGTCTTCCGCGCGAGCCTGGCCCAGACCCCTGAAGAGAACCCGCAGGACGCCGTGCTGCGGTGGATACAGCTCTTCGGCAATCCCCTGACGTGGGACGACCTGCCGTGGCTGCGTTCGCTGACCACGCTGCCGCTGCTCGTGAAGGGCATCTGTCATCCCGACGACGCGCGTCGCGCCAAGGACGGCGGCGTGGACGGCATCTACTGCTCCAACCACGGCGGACGGCAGGCCAACGGCGGGCTGCCCGCACTGGACTGCCTGCCGGGCGTCGTGGAAGCCGCCGACGGGTTGCCGGTGCTGTTCGACTCGGGCGTGCGCAACGGCGCCGACATCGTGAAAGCCCTCGCGCTCGGGGCGACTGCCGTCGGCGTCGGACGCCCCTACGCGTACGGGCTGGCGCTGGGCGGCGTCGACGGCATCGTGCATGTGCTGCGGTCGCTGCTGGCCGAAGCAGACCTGACCATGGCCGTCGACGGATACCGGTCACTGGCTGATCTCACTCCGGACACCCTGCGGCGCGTCAGCACAGCCTGACACCAGGTTCCTGCGACCGTGGGGTAGTGGAGGCGATCCTCGACGAATTCGACGACTACCTGGCGCTGCAGCGCGGCCGATCGGTGCACACCCGGCGCGCCTACCTTGGCGATCTGCGGTCGTTGTTCGCGTTTTTGGACGAGCGTGCGCCGGGGACCGGCGTGCCGGGGTTGAGCTTGCCGCTGTTGCGGTCGTGGCTGGCCGCGAGTGCGGGTGCCGGCGTGGCCCGCACCACGCTGGCGCGCCGCACCTCGGCGGTCAAGGCATTCACTGCGTGGGCGGTGCGACGCGGGTTGCTCGACGGCGACCCGGCGACCCGACTGCAGGTGCCCAAGGCCCGCCGGGCATTGCCCGCGGTGCTGCGGCAAGACCAGGCGCTTGCCGCCATGTCGGCCGCCAAATCCGGTTCGGAGCAAGGCGATCCGCTGGCGTTGCGTGATCGCTTGATCGTCGAACTGCTGTACGCCAGCGGCATCCGGGTCAGCGAGCTGTGCGGCTTGGACGTCGACGACGTCGACACCGGGCACCGGCTGCTGCGGGTGCTCGGTAAAGGCAACAAGCCGCGCAGCGCGCCGTTCGGCGAGCCGGCCGCGGAGGCGCTGAGAAGCTGGCTGGCCGACGGGCGCCCGGCATTGGTCACCGCGGAATCGGGGCCGGCGCTGCTGTTGGGCACCCGGGGGCGTCGGCTCGACGTCCGGCAGGCTCGCACCGTGGTGCACCAGACCGTCGGCGCCGTCGACGGCGCGCCCGACATGGGCCCGCACGGTCTGCGGCACAGCGCGGCCACCCATCTGCTCGAAGGCGGCGCCGACCTGCGCGTCGTGCAGGAACTGCTGGGTCACGCCAGCCTGGCCACCACCCAGCTCTACACGCACGTCACAGTCGCCCGGTTGCGTGCGGTGCACGACCAGGCCCACCCGCGAGCCTGAGCTCGGGCATGAGCGGAGGTGCCCGCCTTCGAGCGACAACGCGATAGCTGTCGCTGTGAGGCGGGCACAACCGTGGCCCGGAACTTCCGGGTGCTGCGGTGACTGTTGTGAAGCCTTCAGCTCCGCAGGGGCTTGAGCCGAATCGGCGTCGACGCCAGCAGGCCCAGCGGGTCGACGTAGTCGGCGCGGGCGGCCGGGCCCCACATCGCTCCCCAGTGCAGACACGCCGCGGCAGGACAGCCGGGGTGCCCGGCCGCCAACTGACCGATCACGGCGCCGGCGGCCACCTGTTGTCCGACCCGCACCGCGGCCTCCACGGGCTCGTAGCTGCTGCGCAAACCGCCCGGATGGGCCAGTGACACCAGCTGACGGCCGGCCAGCATCCCGGCATACACCACAGTTGCCGCGCCCGCGGCGTATACCGGCTGGCCGGGCCGACCGGCCAAGTCCACGCCCCGGTGACCGCGCGTCCAGTTCGGCGACGGCGCGTCGAAGGCCCGCACCACCGCCGGCGGCGGACGCAGCGGCCACCGCAGCCGGACGGCGTCGCCGCGGGCCGGGGAGGCACACAACACCGCGGCCACGACAAGAATCCAGCGCACCTGTTCAGTCCACCTCGGCGGCGGCAAACCGGCCAGTCGGCGCTGTGGACAAAGCACCTGGCCGAACCGTGTAAACTCCTCTGCGCAACCCGTATTTGCGAGTTGACTTCGCGCGTCTGTACCGCGTCTCCCGTTCCACCAGGAGTTCGCACCGAATGCCGGGCGGTCCCGTCTCACGACGGGTCCGGCATCGCAACAGTCGCCAGGGCCTGGCTTCACCCGACGCTGGGCATAACCGACACAGTTAAGGCATAACCATGGCCGTAGTAACCATGAAGCAGCTGCTGGACAGCGGCACCCACTTCGGGCATCAGACCCGTCGCTGGAATCCCAAGATGAAGCGGTTCATCTTCACCGACCGCAACGGCATCTACATCAT
>JBAWAV010000132.1:0-32456 GCA_049589475.1 Mycobacterium sp. | reverse complement strand
GTTCGAGGTCGGACAGAAAGTAGGAAGCGTCGTCGACGTCGATCTGGCCTTCAGTCTGCGACGGGTCCAAAAGGCGAAGCACGCCGGGGACATCGGGCGCTTCCATGTACCCGAAGTGCGCGGTGAGATGAATGATCCCGTCGTCGCCATAGCCGAGGTCGTCGATTTCCGTTCGCTCCGATTCGGGTACGCGCGGGACCGGCAGGGTGTCGATCGCCATGATTATTACGTGTTCATGGAGCACGTGATTGTGCTCGCAGTTGGCCCGCATTGCCAGGGGCGTGGTCTCTTTTCCGCGGTTGAGGAAAACCGCCGTGCCCTGGGTGCGTATTAATGGCGGCTGAGCGTGGGCCAGCCGATCGACGAACTCACGCAGCGGTCCTTCAGCTTGCGTCCGCGCTCGGGTGACGATCTCTTGTCCGCGCTGCCACGTGGACAGCACGGTAAACGCAACCACGGCGATGAGCAGCGGCAGCCAGGCCCCGTGGACCAGTTTCGTCAGGTTCGCCGCGAGGAACAACAGATCCACCGTCAACAGCAACCCGGCGCCAATCACGATGAGCCACAGGGGCGTGTGCCACCTCTTCCGGGCGGTGTAGAAGAACAGCAGCGTGGTGATGGTGATCGTCCCTGTGACCGCCATACCGTACGCATAGGCCAGCGCAGCAGAGCTGCGGAAGGCGAACACCAGAATGAGCACCGCGACCATGAGTAGACCGTTGATCCACGGCACATAGATCTGGCCCATCGTCGACTCCGAGGTGTGCGTTATTCGCAATCTCGGCAGATAGCTCAGGTGAGCTGCTGCCGATGCCACCGAATAGGCCCCGGTGATCACCGCCTGAGATGCGATAACCGTTGCGGCGGTTGCCAATAGCACCATGGGCAGCTGCGCCCAGTGCGGGGTGAGTAAAAAGAACGGGGCGCTCGCCGCGGACTCGTCGCCGAGTACCAGCGCGCCTTGGCCGAGATAACTGAGAGTGCATGCCGGCAGCACGACGAATAGCCAGCCCCGGGTGATGGCTTTGCGACCGAAATGGCCCATGTCGGCGTACAGCGCCTCCGCGCCGGTGACCGCGAGCACGACTGCGGCGAGTGCAAAGAACGCAATTCTGGGGTGCCCGAACACGAACGTCGCCGCATAGGTCGGCGACAGCGCCTTGAGGATTTGCGGGTGGCCGAGGATGCCCTTCACGCCGCAGGCGCCGATCGAGACGAACCAGCCGATCATCACCGGACCGAACAGTCGACCGACGGCGTTCGTTCCGTAGCGCTGAACCGCGAACAGCAGCACACTGATCACCGCGGTGATCGGGACGACCCACTCCGCGAGAGAGGGTTCGACGACCTTGAGCCCCTCGACCGCAGACATTATCGACATCGCGGGCGTGATCATGCTGTCGCCGAAGAACAGCGCGGCGCCGAAGATGCCCAGCGCGGCCAGCGCGGCGAGGGTCCGGCGTCCCCCTTCCCCGCCAAAACGCCGCAGCAGCGTGATGAGCGCCATGATGCCGCCCTCGCCGTCGTTGTCGGCGTGCATCACCAGGGTGACGTAGGTCAGCGTGACGATGGTCATCACCGACCAGAAGAGCAGTGACACGACGCCGTAGACGTTGTGCGTGTTGAGCGGGACCGGGTGCGGGTCGCTGGGGTTGAAGACGGTCGCGAGGGTGTAGATCGGACTGGTCCCGATGTCGCCGAACACGACGCCGAGCGCGCCGACCACGACGGCCAGGCGAACAGCTTCAGCGCCGCCGACCGTGCGAAGCGGTAACACGGGTTCTGAAGTTGTGTGCACGGTGACGTCCTCGTTCAGCAGCAGCACCTTGTCATCGAGTGATTGGATGCGGTATCGACGGTAGCGGCGTAGCGGATCGATCCTAAGCTGGCCATTACCGTCCGCGCCCAGCCACGACTCCAGCGTTCACCAGTTCGTCGACGCGACCACATCTCGATACGTTCCGACAGCATCGGTCGAGCTCGGTTCGAGGGCGTCGGGCAACGCTCACCGACTCGTGCCAAAAGCAGCTCAGCTCGGCGGCCCTTCAAGGGGGCCGAGCGTCAGCGCGGTCAGCAAGTCCGGCAACAGGTTCAACAGGTCGCGACCATCCGGGTCGGCGAGTTCCGCGCTTTGCGCCTGAATCAGCGAAGGGTCCGGGCCGGCCCAGATCTGCGGTTCAACCAGACCGCGGCCACCCTGCTGCACCAGCTCACTGAAAGCTGCGAACGCGGCACGCGGCTGCGTGAGGCGGACCCAGTCAGCGTTGGGCGACCCCCCAGAGGGCGGCGCCTGTGTCCCGAGAATGTTTGCCATCAGCGTTCGACGGAACTGCTGGATCGCGCTACCGCGGCCGTCGGCAATCTGCGCATCGTGCAGTGCAACATCGATCGCGCCGTCGAAGCCGAAGCCGCGTTTGCGCGGGACGCCTGTGCCCACGGAGCACCAGACGTCGTCGACGATCGCAACCGTGGTGCGGATGTTCAGCGGACGGCCGGGGAAGCCGATGGGATGCACAGCAACCACGCGGCCCGGGGCCGCCGCGGCAATCTGGTTCCAGGCATCGGTGCGTTTGCCATAGAAGTATTGCGCCCACGCGTTATAGCTGGGGTCAAATGACAGCTTCTTGTTGCAGACGAGAATGAAGCGCAGGCTCGGCTGGGACTTCAACTGATGCACGAGCGTGTCTACCAGGTCGAACGAATAGGCTTCATTGTCGTCGTTCTGCGTGAGACACTGCGTTTCCATATAAATGAGATCGCGCGCATGGGAGATGGCGAACTCGAGCGACCATTGCCAGTCGCGGCGCCCGTATCTAGCCGCATAAAATTCGCGTTTGATCTCCGCGACGATCCTGTCGCCATTTGCAGGATTGCCATTGAACAGGTCAGGCATGCTCAAACTGCTGGGCAGGTTGATCTTGCCCTGGATGTAGTTCTTGAGATCGGCCACCGTGTTTGGCAGTCCGGCGAGATCGCTTTCCGGAAGCAGTCCGAATTCCGGAGTCTCGACGCAGGCGGAAACCGTCTGCAGCACGGCCCCACTGATCGTGCTCGGCGAAGTAGGCACGGGCGGCGCGTTGAAAATAGCGTTGTCGTAATCTTCCAGGCGATTGAGAAGATCGTTGGCCCGACGGTTTGCGGCGAGTGCGAGATCGTAGCCAAGCTGGTCTCCCGCGAAGATTCCGGTAACGGAAGTCTCCGGACCTGCGGCCCCACCTGGATTTCCCTGCTGATATTTCTCGACATGCGACTCGGGGAGGAGAAATCCGCCCGAGAGCACCGTCTCCCACTTACCCGCGCTACCGGACGAAATGCCGACGGCCGCGATCGTTTCTGTGCGGGCCATCGTGGGAATGCGCAGAGCCTCGCGCGCAGCGTTGGCCTGCGTGTTGAATTGCAAGAGCTGGCGGATGAGCTCGACGACTTGCGCGGCAACCGAGTCGGCGGCGACGACCGACGGGCTGAAATTGCTGGATGGATGCAGGCCGAGCATGGCTGCCGTGCAGATACCGCGCCGGTTCACCGGAACGATCGAGAAGTTGTTGGTTGCGGTAGGAAGCGTGAAGCTGGTTGCGCTGAACTTGCCGACCGGCAGCGAGTAGCCGCCGAAGATACGCTCACGCGGTGGCGAACCGGCGTTGGGAAGGACATGTAGATCGAAATGCAGTGTGGCATCACCGATCTGTCCCGACTTAGCGAGGTTGAGCGGGTCCTTCAGCAAGACTTGCACGGGTTGTGACGCGGCGCCCGCGATGATGGAACCGCCGTCACCGCGGAACAATGTCGCGCTCTGATCGAGCGACGGACCGGTGTAGAAGATGCGGTTATAGATGCGTAGGAAAGCACCTGCGGGAGCGGCTCCTGCCGCGAACGTGACCACGATGTCGGTACCCGACGCGGAGTTCCACGCGGCGGTAATGGACGGCTTGCCGTCCTTGGTGCTCTGGCCGGGGCGAATCAGCGTAGCGGCCGAAGGGTCCCAATCCTGCGGCGTGACAGCCGATGGCGTGATTTCGGTTGCGGTTGCCTTGCCCCAGCGGCTGTTCGCGCTGGTGTCCGACGGGATGGAAAAGCTGTCGCTGATGGCAGGGGAGACAAGGTATTCCAGGAACGAGGTGCCCCCGGTGGGCGCATGCGAGAGCAGCGTGTGCGCTTCGCCGAGGACTGCGATGCCATCGGTGCAGAAGCGCACCGTTGAGCCTTCGCGGACAAGCGGCGCTGGTTCGGAAGCGGTGCCGGCATCCGCGTAAAGGACACCATCGACGTCCTGGGTAGTTCGGTTGCCAAGAAGGAAATTGTTGAGGTCCACGGCAATGACGCGCAAGAAATCTCGCGTAAGGGACGCGCCTGCGGCAAGTGCCGGCGCTGAGAAGGATGTCTTGCCCAGCTCTCCGAAGGTCGCCGGTCCCCAGCGCAGCGGCTGGGTCGAGGATGTGTCCTCCGCGCCGAGCGTCGCGCTATCTGGAAACGCCGCGGGCAGATAGCTGGAGATGCGCGTCGGCGTGCCCGACGCTGTCACGGCAAGGCCGTGCCCACTGCCCGGGTCGGTCCAGCTTCCGCCGTGGGGGTTGACGATATGGATGTATCGAGTATTCGAAGTATCCAGAGCTGCAATGGAATCGACGTAGCCTGCACTCTTGTTGAGCTGACTCTTCGCAAAGCCGTTTGGGCCGAGTACTTCGAAGTTGTTCAGGATGTCAGTCCACGCACTCGCAACAAAGAGCGGATCGATCAGCAGGCCGTTGGCATCGTGGAAGGTGACGGTGCCGGCGGGCAGTGTGTTCCCTGGGTCGCCCGCATTCACGAGCGACAATCCGACCGGCAGGGGACTCGGGGGCGAACTCATGCGGATCACCGCGGTCGTTGGCACCGGCCGCACACTGTGGCTGCTGCCGTCGTTCCCAAAGCGCCTGGCGAATATGTCGCGCAGCCTCAGTTGCGCGTGCGGGTGCTGTGACAGCACGGCGACCGAGCCGGTGATCACGAGACCGTCCAGGGTGAATTGCGCATCAGTACCGCTACCCGAATAGCTGAGCATTCCGGTGAACGGTGCGTTCCAGGCGCTTGAAAAAGTGAGTGACATGGGCGGGGTGCTGTCACCGGTTCCGTCCACACCGTGGTACGCGGGATTCGACGACGCCCACTGCGCGCCGAGCAACGGGGCGGCGACGCCCAGGCTTTCGACCAGATATTGCTGCAAACGGGCGGCCAGGCTTGTTGGGTCCATTATGTCCACCACCCGACCTGCGCGGTTTCCGCGGTGAAACGGTTGATCGGATCGGTCAGCGTCACCGTGACGTTGAAGGCGTCCGTGGATGCACTGGAGCGAGCCGGCCTTGGCACCCACACCAGCAAGGCGCTCCACTCGTTGCCGAACGCATAGCGCGCCGCATCACCGGGCTTGCCACTGGTCGGGACCGTGGTCGTGCGTTGCAGAAGATCCAGCGCGGTCTCCATACGGAACGTCCTCATTGCGGCGGCATTCGGCTGCGCGGGGTCATCCACGGTGACGTTGAGGGTGTGGCTGCCGAGCGCAGTGGCCGCAATGGGCGCGCTGGTCACGATGGCGATCAATGCGGTTTTGTTCGTGGTGTCCGTCGCAATAGGGGCCACGTAGGGCAGCACGGGCGGGTCGGGCGGCGGCACGACGATTCCGAAAGCACTGCTCGAGGGGGATCGCCCGCCCAACGCGCCGAGTGGATTTCCATTCCCATCCGTGAGGTGATCGTCGCGCCACGCAATTGCTCGGTACCAGGTCGGGCTCCACGAACCTGCCACGTCCGCATCGGTGAAAACGCCAGTCCACGTTCCATCGTTTGGGTCGGGAGCTGTGTTGCTCCAACCAGACTGGGTCGAGTCGGTCAATGGCGGTCCCATCAGATCCACCGAGCGCGACAAACCTTCTCGGCTGGTGCGATAAAGCACAAAGCGGTCGGGTGAAAGGCCCACCCGGCTTTCCACCCCGACAACGGCTTCGTAGATGCCTCCGCTTTGTGTGAGCTTTACCGAAATGCGTGGTGCGCGTGGCACTTCCACGTACGGAACGGCTACGGCAGTAAAGGTGGTTGCGTCGGACGGAAATGCGCTCTCGATATTGTTTGCTGAAACGGCGGTGACGACGTACGTGTAGAGAATGCGGCCGCCGCGCGGCAGTTCCACTTCGAAATCGACGTCAGTGTATGGGATTACGGGCAGGGTAACTTTCCGGAAGGTTTTCCGGCATGCGGCCATGTTGAGATTTCGAAGTGTGGCCAGACGCGAAGCGTAGGGGTGGGTGAGATCAGCAGGCGGCATACCTGCAACGTCCAACAAGCCGGTTTCAGTGGCCTCATAGACGTGGAAGGATGCTGAAGGCGGAGCGCCATTGCTGTTCCACTTGAGGTGAGCGCGACTGACTCCGAGCGCATCCGGCAACGTGGCCCACACGATGGAGTCGCAGGTGGGAACGGGGGGTGGCATGGGACTCTGAAGACGCGCCACCCGTGGCTTTTCCGTCACTGTCCAGGTGGGGCTCAACAGTTCTTTGCTTCGGGCATACACAAAGGCTGCGGCCTCGTCGGCGCCGGCGAAGTTCAGGCTGAAGCCCGGGATGGTTGCCTGGTACTGGACGACGTTCAAGTTCCCGGGCATCGGCGGAGGAGGCGTTCCATCGGGCGGTGTCGGCGGGGTCGCCGGGACAATCTCCACGCTGTATGCCGCACCGCCGGGAACTGTCGGCGCAACGGTGGGATCAGTGCCGAATATGAACTTAACGCCCGAGTATCCGCCGCCGATGCTGTACTGCGTTCCGGACGGCGCAGGCACGGAGGGCAGCGGAGATGTGGGATCCGACAACGTACTAAGCGCAATCAGCAGATCCACTTCTTCAGGTCGGCGGGTCGTCCAGTCCCACGAGAACAACACGGTCAGTGTCGCCGGATAGGGTGAGTTGGCCGGCTCAGGGATCGTCCACTTCGCATCGGTAACGGACGCATAAAACACCGGCGCCGCAGGAAGACTGGCGGCGGTTTCAACCCAGCTACTCCAAACGCCGAACCAGTCCTGTCCCGCGACGGAGTAGTTCAACGTATTGCCGCTTTCCGGCGGCGCAACATTGCTGTCCTCAAAGAGGATTGGCGCGCTGCTGTCGCCATCTGCCGGCAGCGATGCGAGAAAGGGCATGAATCCGCCGCCGACGCGTTGCGCATTGAGCAGCGTGACATCCGCTGCCGTAGACGAGCGCGCCACGGCATAGCTTGCGGCAACGGTTTGGTTCGGGATAAGCGGCGCGGGACGACTCCAGGTGGCGTCGACCGTGGCGGTGTACGGTGCATCGACCGCGAGTGGCGGATTCAGGCGGAGGGTGTCGGCAGTCAGATCTTGCGGTGCCGGAGTGACGCCGAGCTGTAATCCGTCGAAGAAGACGACATCGGCCATCTCGCCCGAAATCTCAAGACCCAAAAGGCTTATGTCATACCCGCAGCTCACCATCAGCGCCGAAATGTCGCGGTTGAGCGTGACAGTTCTGACTGCTGGGTAGCTGGATGTCGACCGGTCACTGTTGTTCCTGCTCTCGGTCAGGCCGCCGATTATTTTGGTCAGCTCATCGACGGTATATGCGGTGCCGAAGCCAAGGCCCAGCGCGTTGTAGGGATCGCTGCCGGAACCGAGCAGCAACAGGGCCAAGGGTGAAAACGTCGCGCTCGATGGCTGGGATGAGGAAGCCGCGGCCCCGCCCGCCTGCTGCGGCGTGGGTATGTTCTGCTCCACCACGATGGACGAGTCCGCGCTGGGCCCCGAACTTGAGTTCAGCATGGTCTTGATGTTCGGCAGCACGCTTGAGCCAAAGTCGCTGAACAATCCGGGAATTGTCGGCGGAACAAACGGAGGAGCAGGATTCCCGTCGGGCAGCGTGTTTTCCCAACCCATCTGCGGAGCACCATCCTTGAGGCGTCGCTCCGCTGCCGCCTTCGGTGAAACCGGAGCGGTTACGAATCCCTGGTTCGCGACTGAGTAAGTCGTTGAAGCGAAGTCTTTCTGGTCCACGGGCAGGCCGACAGTTTCGACCTCAATCCAGTCGGGGAGATTAGCGAACTCCGCAGCGGTGATCCCAAAGATTTCGCCGACCAATCCGGTGCCGCCGACCAGAACATAATCGATTGCGCTGTTCTGAATCTCGAGCACTACGACGCCCGTGGTTCCGTCAGAGGTCGCGCCCGTCAGCAATTGCCCGGCTGCGGAGTATGCAAAGACGTAGGCACCCGGGCCCGTGAGATCCAGGCCGAAGACGAGCATCGCCATTGCATCGGGGAAGTCAATCCGCTGCACACCGCCGTACAGGGGTACCCCAGATTGGGGCTGCAGTTTCAGGGTGACTTCCCCGGTAAAGATCCAGGTGGTGAAAGGCTTGCGCGGCAGGCCGATATATGGCGGAACCATCCAGCGCAATTGCAACGTTTCTGAGAGCGGATTCCGGCGAGACAGGGCGGTGGCGCCGGAGGTTGCTCCATTCAGACGAGCGACCTCTTCCCAGCTGACCACTGACGCGGCGAGGTGAAGCCATGGGGGATAGACGATGCGGCTCATAGGTCCTCCCACGGCGCCTGATTGAGCGCAATGTCCAGTAGCGCAGTGTCGTGCTGGCCGTCGGCTATATCAATCGGCGCTTTGGCGAACCGCCGCATCGAGAGGTGGAGCGTATTGCCTCGCGCCCCGCTCTTAAGCGCGACATACGTCCGATTGCCGCTGGTGTTCGCTGCGATGGTGGCGCTGACTGTGCCGGCACTCTCGACGAGGTCGAGCCAGACAGCGGGTTGCATTTGCCACTCGGTAATGACGGGGGGAGTGCTCGAGTCCATGATCGGCGTTGGCGTCTGTCGGCTGCGGCGGATGGGCTCCGGAGTCTCGAAGAGCACACCGACGGGGACGGGTGTGGTTGAGGAATCTTCCCAGAAGACCGTGACTTGTGGCTGCTTGGGAAGAGGCAGACTGCCCAGGCCGGCGGCCATGAGAGCGGCCTGCATTTCCGCGTCCGTTGGATTCGCGGAGAGCGCCGCCAATTGTGCGGACGCGCCCGCGGGGAGATGACGGTACGCAGTATTGGTGCCCTTGATATCGGCGATCATCTCGTCCAGCGAGGCATAACGCGACGTTTCGAAGGCTGTGCGGTACAACGGGTTCACCGGCGGTGGTGGAGGATCGCCGGGCTGCCAGTTTGTTGTTGGCACGGGCGGTGCGGGATCGCTTTCGAGATCGAAGATGTAGGGCGTCATGCCGTCGAGAGGGAAATCGAATACCTGTTTGCCGTGCCGCACTGAGGTGCCGCTTGCGTTGATACAAGGCGCCGCACCGCTGTTCAAGAGGGCCCGGATGGCGTCCTCCCATGGCGTCAGCACGACGCCGTCCACCGGAGTGAGCGGGAACAGTTTTTGAATAGGCTGTTGATTGAGCGGGGTGCTCGCCGGCGGGCGGAAGGTTGCCGCACGTGCGTGGCCCTGCAGCGTTTCGCCGTAGGCGGTCAGCAGCTGCTCGACGGCATCGGTCGCGAAGACCACGGTGATCGGTTCCGAGTAGAAGAAATGCGCCTCGTCGTTGCCGGGCCAGACGCACAACACCCAGGGCGCCAGGGAAACCGGCGGAGTGCTGTCGGTTGCGAAGTAGAGCGCCTGCGATGCCGCGACCGGACTGGTCGGGTTTGCCGGATTACCGTTGCCGTCGTCGGTTGCCGATTCTGCCGTGTAGTTGACCGTGATGCCGTAGACCGAGCCTGGCTCGAGCAGCGGCAACTTGGCAGGGTCGCCGTTGAGCGCACCGGCAACGGTCTGCTGGTTCTGCACTTGGGTGTTCGAATCGAAGGTTTCGCGACCAACTTCGGCGACGCTCCAGCCCTCGACGGCCGCCACCACATAGGGCGGAGGCAACGCGGCCCGTACCGAATTTTCCTCCTCGAGAATGCCCAGCAAAAAGGAGTCTGTCCCCGCGGGAAGGTCGACCGTCGCGACAATGTTCAAACCGTAGTAGTCCGGTGCCTCTTCGGATTCGACAGCGCCGTAAACCGTCAGGAACTCCCAATCCAAAAGGGCGTCATTGCTCCAGACTCCTCCCGACTCGTACCAGGTGCTTGGTAGGTCGGTGTAGGCGTGAACTATCGGTTCATTGATGACCGTGTCCGAAATCCCCTTGCCGTTCGGATCGAGCGCGCGCAGCACAAGAGTCCTCGATCGGATCAATTCCACCGTGACCCAGAGGAACAGGCGTACACGCACCAGCGGATTGCCGTAGAAGTGCAGCGCATCGGCCAAATCCTCGTTGTTCTTCGCGAGTGGACTCAACGCCTTTGTGAGTAGGTCGAACTCCGCGTTGAGGCGGGGCAGGTCCGAAGTGAACGGAGCTGCAAGAGCGCGCCCGCTGCACGCCCAGCGAGCCTCAGACGGCTGCAGCCGGGCAAGCGTGTCCGCGAGATTCCGGGTAGCCGTTCGCTGTGCATCAGGAGTGGCAAAAAGAGTGTGGATGGCGGAGGCGCTTCCCGCCAGATCGGCTGCATGCGAGAGAGACGCGAATTGTGCGGTTTGTGGCAGGCGCCGCAGGATCTCGTTTTGGACGATCGGATCGCGCAGGGTCGGATGCTCGATGTTGACCAATCCGGTTCGCTGGGGTGTCTGAGTTGGCTTCTGGGTGAGCCTCGGTGAGATACAGGGCAGCGGCAGCTGGAATACGTAAGCGGGCTCGACGGGCAGCAACGAATCGATGAGCCCGATTCCGGTGCGCCACAGCTCATTAACCTTGAGCGTCAGCGGGGGCGGCGCGGAGCGAACCGTGTCCGGCGGGTCGGGCCATGCGGTGCCCTGGAGCGTCCAGCCATCCGGCGACGTTCCTACATTCGCGCGATTGAAGCACCAGAAGACCGATGTCGCGGGCGCCGCTGGATCGCAGACGGAGTTCCACGTCGTGGTCACGGTGGTCGTCAATGAGCTCCCCGCGACAACAGCCTGCGGTGTTGCGAATGGGGTCCAGTCGAGCAGAGCGAGATCGATGGCGCGGTCGTCTCCGCCATTTGCGGCCGCGTTCTGGCGCCACACCGAGGGCACTCCGGCGGCGTCGTTCAGCAGCGTCGGTCCCGGACCGGAAACCTGTGTCAGAGCGACGCTTTGGATGGTGTAGCGGTAGAAGTCTTCACCCCGCTTGCACCAGCCGCCGCTCGGCAGCGTGGGCGCATTGCCGGGAGATTGCGTGAAGCTGGAGAATGCGGCATCAAGCTGAGGGGAGAAGGCGAACTTCAGCACCGGGATCGAATCGATCGGCACCGTAACGGTTTTGCCGTTGCTGTCCTTGGGCAGGTTGTTCGGATCCGTACCCCCATTGGCCAATTTGGCATCGATCGGACGGTCCACTCCGGTGCCCTGCACCAGAGCCGGCGAACGGCTTTGTAGAAAGAGGGCATTGACCAGGGGCGGCGCGGGCGGCGTTACCTTTCCGGGCCCGAGCGAAAACCCGACGCAGCCCGAAACGCTGAAGAACAGGAACGAGACGCTGCCACAGATCTTGCCGGTGATCGTGGTGTTTGCGGCTGTGCCGTCGCTGGTAACCGTGAGATTTCCACTCGCGGAGACCGAGACGATGAAGAGGTGAAGCTGTCCGCTGATGGTGATGGAGCCGGCCAGCAGAAATGGTGAGAAGCCGATGCCGACGGCCGCCGTCGCGCTGATTTCGAGATACAAGTTGATGCTGGTGTCGCCCCAGATGAGCGCGACGTCGATACCCATCGCGATGGCAAAACCGGAAAGCGCGTGCGTGGGAAGATTGAAGCCCGGAAAATCCGGGATGCCTTGCCCGTGGATTTCGAGATATCCGGAACCGGTGAAGGAGTTAATGACAGAAACCGTCGCGGGTTTCGCGATGCTGCCCAGGTCGAGATAGAAGTTGGTCGGGTCGGTGAAGTCGAAGAATGCGTCTGCAGGAATGGAAATGGCAAAGAACGGGCTGAGGTTGTAGTTGACCTGCAGGCCAATGGTTAGGGTGCCGCGTCCGATATCGAGATCGAGCGTCGCCAGGATCGTTCCCGTAGCGTCGCCCTGCAGTCCGGGCAGCGACGGCACCAGAACGTTTGCGTTCATGAACAACAAGATGCGCGGCCCAGGCAGTTCGAGCACCAGGATGCCCTTGAGGTTCATGACGAAGCCGCCGTCCATGGTGCCAAGGACAGCGCCGGCGCCGAAGGCCCAATGACCGATTTCTGCCTGCCAGCCGTTGCTATGCGCGTTTGCAACATCGGTGGGGTCGCCCTTGACTTGCAAATACCAGGTCATCGGGTCGTCTACGGTGCGTCCGAAGTGCATCGCGAAGAGCGCAATGAGTCCATAAATGCCGAGCCCCGAACTGCCCAGCACGATGGGTGCGGGGAAATCCACTTCGAGCGAAATGGCAACGCCTGTCGCAGTATTGCCGGAGGCGTCGGGCGGAGTCTGCTGGATGTTGAACTCGGCCTTCGCACGAAGGCTGATGGGAACGATGGTGACATCGATCGAGCCGGCGACGCCATTGTTGCCTATGCTGAGATATCCCGATCCCTTGAACGCGCCGGGGATGTTGACCGAAGCGCCGAGCGCGGAGATAGTCGGCACCCCGAGCGGGTCCAGCGGCCAGCGGACCTTCGCGCGGTCGACACTGACGATGCCCAGGTCGGCCTTGATACCGACGTCCACTTCGAGGTTCAGCGGGTTGGTACGGGCAATGCTGGTGCCGAGCACCTGGACGATGTCCGCGAGCCCGGCGGGCAGATGGAAGGTTCCGGGATCGGTGACATCAATCGAATAGCCTTTGCTCGCATCAAAAACGATGGGCATCAGCGTGTTTCCAGGGCCCGCGCCCCAGACGATCTTTACGCCTACCGCCTTATAGCGAACCTTGATCGGCTTGCTCGGCTTGGTGGTGATGATGCCGAGCAAGTCGACATAGAGGTCTGTTTCAACGTCCAGGAAGACGGCGGCTTCACCGCCC
This sequence comes from Mycobacterium sp., assembly GCA_049589475.1. Classification (GTDB taxonomy): domain Bacteria; phylum Actinomycetota; class Actinomycetes; order Mycobacteriales; family Mycobacteriaceae; genus Mycobacterium. Next base: position 19,481 of record JBAWAV010000132.1, on the reverse strand, counting down.
GCACTTCCTTCCTGCGCCAGCAACTCGCCCCCGTAGAGCGTGATGGTTTCGGCGTGCAAAACGCCGATCTGCGAAATTGCCGCTGCGACACCCAGAGCCGCGCCATCGAGCAGACCTTCTTTCCATCCGCCCATGCTCGCGGTTGCCGCGGCGACATCCTGCAGCAGCGGGGAAAACACCAGCAGGGTGCCCATGAAATCGCGGAAGCGGTTTACTGCAGGATCGGTGGAATCGTCAGTCACCGGATCGCCCCAGCGCATCAGGCCGTCCTTGTCGTTCTTCGCGGCCGCGATGGTGAGTTGCTCGGTCCAGGTGTTCGTTGAATCGTCGTGCGAGATGATCAGGTCGAAATCGGTGGTGCCGTCTGCCGGGTTGGCGTTTCCCGGGAGGTTCTTCACGGTCATCGAATGATCGCCGCCGGAGTCGTACGAAGCCTTCTGGGCCGCGCCTTGCAGGCCTTGTTGGGCAGCCGTGCTGAACTGGAATTCCCCCGAAATCTCGAGCGCAATGAAAGTGTTCTGTGCAACGCGAACGATGATCTTGATGGAGCGGAAAAACGCCGGCCGATTCTGATCTGCGCCGGGAGGCTTCTGCAGCGTTGGCTGCTGAGGGGTGGGGGGTTGAGTTGCGGCAGGGGGGCCGGTCACCACGGCGTTGACTGTCGCGCTGGGGCCGGGCTGCGTGCTCTTGTAGGTGGCATGCGCCAGCCAATAGTCGGCGTACACATACTGCGAGTCCGGGGATGTTCCTGAGCCCCAAGCGGTTTGCGCGGAAACACCTCCGGGCAGTACCGCATCGTCTACTAGGTCGTCGTGGTCGTTGCCCTTTGCAACAACCGTGATCTGCGGTTGTTTCGCCGAACCCTGCACCGCCGCCTGAATGATTTCTGCCAGAGCGACCGCGCGACGAGACGAGAGATCGTCGTTGTAACTGGTTGGCGTCGCGTTGTGCTCGAAGCTGGCGAACCCGACAATCCTCACGTCGGTTTGGCTGTTGTCGGCCATGCCCGCGATGAATTGATTCAGGTCGCTGCTACCGACCATCGGTGCAGTAAACGGAACGGAAGTCGTTGTGCGCGTTACGTCTTCTTCGTCCGAGACCTCGATGTGATCCGTCGGCGCTACATCGCCGGCATTCGGCACACCGTACGAGGATAAGGATTGCGGGTTTTGCAATCCTGCCGGCGGCGCCTGTGGCGTGGTTGGCTTTGGCGGATGATCGAAGTGGAACCAGCCTTTGAGTTCGACTTCGTTGCCGCTGGCGGTTCCGGGCCATATGGCCGAAATGTTGACTGTGTCACCGGTGTTCGCGGTTATCGTGATGGTATCGGAGGTGAGGGTCTGCGGCGCGCCGCCGTTCTGGCTGACCTGGATCCCGTCCACGTAGGGCGCAAACTGCACCGTCCCCTGCTGCGGGTTTGTCAACTTGATGGTGTGGATGCCGTCGGTGGCGCCCCCCGCCGGGGCGTCAGTGGCGCCCCCCGCCGGCGCGAGAGCCATTCCGGACTGGTCCTTTTTCGGTACGGGTGGAGGATTCCCGCTGGTGGCCTGTGGGACTGCATCCACGGTGAGATTGGTGATGTTCGGCGGAGACGCCGAATCGGTGACGACGATTGCGTACTTGTGCGCTGCGGTGAACCCAGTGATGGGAAGGGTCTGGTTCGAAGTAATGTCCGTCCCATCCACCGTTATCGTGTAGGGCGGAACAGCCTGGCGCACGTCGACCACAAGATTGCAGTTCTGCGGCAAGGAAACTGCGATCGCACCGTTCTGCTGGTCTTCGGCAATCGTATTATTCTGCGCGTCGTAGAAGATGACCTGTATGTGCGGCTTGGTGTCTTCATTGATGACGTCGAGCTCGAAATCACCTGATACACCTGAGCTTTTGCCGACTCCGATCAACAGATCGTGGGCGGAGACGTCCACCGCAAGCCCCTGAGCTCCGCTCGGCGCGACGAATATTCGCAGATCGGGAAGATAGATGCCCTGCCAGTTGTCTCCTACACCAAACTGCGACAGAAGTTCGGGAGGCGTGTGACTATCGCTTAGGTCAAGAACCGCTTTGTCGAAGCCAAACCCGAAGTGGCCCGCGTCGCCCACTAGCGCATAGGGGGGCAGCATCTGGATGAGCTGCGCTTCGCCGGTGTCGTCCGGGTCATCAATGGTTGCTGCACCCCAGGAATCGAGTACGAAATCGAGCTGGCCGAGGGTGCCGTCCTGTGTGAGGGTGACGAGGATCTTCGGCAGGACGAGCTTGACGTTCTTATTAGCCGGGTCTGCCTCGAGAAGTCCATTGGGATCGAGCTTCGCGCCGGTGAGGAACGGTAGATGCACGGTCGCGACGGTCAAGAGTAGGTCAAGCTGGAACTGCAAGTTCGGATAATCGGACGGCGCCGCGGTGCTGCTGCCCCAGGTATTGAACAACGGAGGAAGCGTCGATTGCACTGTCGGTACGTTGGCCAGTGCACTCATTGCCGACGCGATCATCGAGGACGGCGAGCGCGGCGCGGTGATGCGGAACTGGAATGTGACGTCATGCCAGTCCCAGACCGAATTGCTCGAAGTGGAAGAAGAGGAGTTACTTCCACCGGTGCTGCCGCTGCCGGAGACACTGGCTCCGTTCGGCGTCAGCGAAAACGACGACGTGGCGGCGGAAGGATCCAGCCGGGCGACTCCCCAAACGGCAACGCCTTCTTCGTCGAAGCAAGTGTCCAGTTGGTCGACGTGGACAGTCGACAGGAGTTCGTGGAAGGTCGGACCGAGGTCAACCCCGGCCAGAAAGTAAGGACTCAACAGGTCGAACAGTCCTAACGCTTCCATCGGCCCTCGCTGCACTCGGTCTGAATGGCGTCCGGGGTGGCCTGAACGTCGTTGTCCTGGGTGAGCAAGCTTTGGATGACGCCGACTCGGAGTTGAACGAAACCGATGGCCCCCGAGACGTCGACGGAAGCTCCGAGGATACTGCCGAAAGTTCCACGGGCCTGGTTCTCGGCCAACCTCATGTCGGGGCTCCTTCCGCGTGTTCGCGGCCTGGGTGACCTGCCTCAGATGAGTAAAACGGATCTGTTCACGCGATGCTTGAGTAGTCCGCTACTGAACTTCGCCGACTTCCACGTAACCGGCAACAGTGGTCGTCCTGCCGACCGCTGGACGCACGTTTTGGCAGGGCGTCACTGTCGGGGGTAGAACCGCCACCCAGCATCAAGCACCGCAAGAGCTCGATGAGCGCAAAACCATCATCGCCAGCATGAAGTTCTTGTAGGACATCAAGGTCGAATTGCCATCTGATTCGCTTGATCCACCTGGCCGGCGCTTACGCACATCACATCCGTATCAGCAATGCCAGCCTTCAACGCGGTCGTCAGAACTGACGCGCCACGACCACCGGGATCCTGGCTCTGTTGACCACCGCCGCCCCGACCGACCCCAGCAACATGCCCCTGGCCCGGCTGCAGCCGTGGCTGCCGACCACCAGCAGTTGCGCCTGCTCGGACGCCTCGATCAGCCAATGTGCCGGATCACCAATTTCGACGATGCGACGGATCCCCACGTCGGGATAGCGTTCGTGCCAACCCGCCAGCCGTTCAGCGAGCGTCTCCTCCTCCTCGGATAGCTGAGCGTCCCATTTGGAGTCTTGGAGCAACCTGGTGGAGTCGGTAACCCGGGGGTTATTCCAGGCGTGCAAAGCCATGAGGGCGACACCTCGTCGGGAGGCTTCCTCAAATGCGATTGCAGTCGCCGCCTCCGATGCCGGTGAGCCGTCGATGCCCACCAGCACCGGCGCCCGTGCGACATTGCCGATCACGGCTTGGTCGTCGTGGATCACGGCGACTGGACAATGCGCGTGGTAGACCAATGCCGAACTCACCGAGCCCAGGGAGCTGCGAGCCCGCAGGCCGCCATGTCTCCGGTAGCCGACTGCGACCATTCCCGCCTCTGCGGAGATGCCGACGAGCGTCGGGACGGTGGCGGAATGAAACACCCTGCTTTCGATCTCCACGGGACCGCACTCGCGAGTGCTCTGCTCGGCGACTTCGATCGCTGGCTCGATGAAATCGCGTGCCAGCCGCTTCTGCCACTGTCTGGAGCCGACCGGCGTGGCCGCCTCGAACCACTCGGGTAAGGGGGCATCGACGACATGGACGAGAGTCAGCGGCAAATTCCGAAGGGCTGCATCACGGGCCGCCCACCGGACGGCGCTCACTGCCGCGGCTGAGCCGTCAACACCTACCACGATCGCGCCACGTCGTGGTTGCCACATTTCAGTTCTTTCCTGATCGGCGATGTACCCACCGGCAGGGTCGCGCAGGGAGGCCGTGACCGTCAGGGCCGAAAGAGACGCAAGCCGAGGGACCAAAGGCACCGATTGAACCGCCTCACGCAGGCTGGCCGACGCCTACATCGGTCACTAGTGACATCCGTGTGGATTGGAAAAGTCGGAACGCGGATCTGTCAGCAGTGGATGCAGCCTGGCTAGGTTGGGGCGATGGACGCAACCACCGCAGCCTCGACCATCGCCGGCCCCCTCGGGGACCTGGCGGCCAACTTCTACTTCTCCAAACAGGCCATCGCTCGCGGCGAAGCCGTCGGCCTCGACGTCATCTCCCTCTACGGTGCCGGTCGAGCGTCGGTGCTCGGTGGCGTCGACCCAGACACGGCCGACGCCATCTTCTACTTCTTCAAGCCCGGGGCGATCGCCGCGGTCGTGACCCGGGGTCGCAGCCTGGCCAGCGAAGACGCGATTGCGGCAGCCCATCTCGGTGCCGCCGACGACTATGCCGAGGATGCCTTCGCTGCAGTCGATTCGGCCACGCTCGGCGCGTTCACCGACGCGGTGGGTGCTCTCGTCGCAACTGTTCCCACGGGCTGCTGGCCGTTGTTCGATGGTTACCGTTCAGCCCCAACCCCGCCGACGGCCGCCGCCCGCGCCTACCGGGCCGCCATCCTGTTGCGAGAGCTGCGGGGCGGCGTGCACACCGACGCGGTGAAGGCCACCGGGCTCTCGGCTGCCACTGCCTGTCAGTTCAACCGCGGCCTCGACAACTTCAAGCTGCATGGTTTCTCCGAGGAGGACATGGTCGAATGTACCCCCGAGATCGAGGCCCAGAAGGCCGCGGCCGAAGCGGCGACGACCGCGCAGATGGCCGCACTGTTCGCCCCGCTCTCGCATACCCAACTCGAGGCGATCGTCGCCGGCACCAACGCCCTGGCAGCCGCCCTCGGCTGATGGTGCTCCTTGAGGTGACCCGCCGACCCAGGAATCGCTGGGTTCCACGGATCGATCCGGAAGGCTAATTGCCCGGGCCGATGACGAAGCACCGCCCGGCGCTAGTCGTCAGCAAGACCTCCTGCACTGCCGATTTGTCGATGCCGGGGAACTGGATCTGATCATTCAATTGACCCGGGTCGATTGCGGCGATCTGGGAGGCCGTGGTGCCGTCCTTCAGACGAACGTCGGCGGTCACCTGCTCGCCGTTAACTGCATTGGACGGTTCGCGGAAGTAGTAGACATTAATCCCAGAGCCTGACGTGTCGGCAGCCCAACCATCTCGGTAGTAGCAGGCTGGGTTGCCTTCAGCGTCCGGGGGCGGCGGGGGGCAGATCGACAACCCGACGCAGGATGCGGTCGTGCTGGGTTCGGCGGTCGCGTCGGGGGCGGCATGAGTCGTAGTGACCGCTGGCAGTGCGGTCGTTGAGCTTGCTGTGGCGGCTTTCGGCGGCGATGGTGAGGACGACGAACACGCAGCCAGACCAAAGACGGCAGCGAAAATTGCCCAGGCTTTCACATTTGCCACGCGGACCCCTTCGGATAGACCGTGATCGATGAACCGGGTCCCCGCTATACCGTTCACGTTCGCTCGGCCGTCATGTCCATCTCGATCCAGCCCTGGCACGGTCCGCTCAAGATGTCGGTGTGCATGACGCCGGCAAGCGTTCCGTCGGCTTGGGGCGTGTAGCGCACATTGGATCGGGCCGGACTCCATTGGATCGTGGTGTCGTGCATCATGCAGTCCCACTGGAACTCGCTGACTTGCGTCCAGGACGACCCGTCCCAGGTGAATTGCACGGGTTGCGGAACCGTCGGATTGCTCGGCGGAGGGCCGCTGACGATCGTGGCGACGCATTTTCCGCTCGTACAGCTTGATCGGAATCCGTAGATTTCCGTGTGCTGGCCCTCGGGGTCACCGGCGGCCATGCTGGTCCCGGACTTTGGACCGACCATGAACGTGATCGCGTACTCGCCGTTCCAGGATGGATTGTCGGCGAAGGCAGTTGGGGGAAGCGACAGGCCGACCGTGAGCGGCGCGGCGCACAAACTGACAAGTCGCCTCAAACGGTCTGGGGCCATAGGTTTCTCCTCTCGGCCCGCAACGGCTGTGGAACTAGGATGCGCTGCCACCTGTCGGCTTAGCAAATGAATTCGCGATTCCTGACCTTTCATCGTCGGAGCTGAGTAGCATTTATTTGCCAGGTCAGCAAAGGGAGTGCTGCGGCAGGGGGCAACATGTTTACGAAGGTCAAGGTCGTCAGTGCATTCTCGATCTGCGCTGTCGTGATAACGGCTCTCGGCGCCGTTGCTGGTTTTGCCTCCCGCGCAGACGATTTGAGCGCCGCAATCTACAACGGCGTCAACCAACTTCGCCAGACATGCGGGGTGATCGGCGATGACCCGCGTTTGACGGTCGCCGCGCAGCGGCACGCCAATGACTTGGTGATTAACGGTGTTGACCGCGGCCACATCGGTTCGGACGGCTCTTCACCCCAGGCGCGTATCGCCGATGCGGGCTACGCCAGGAACGCCTACACGAGTGAGATCGTCTACTGGGGCACCGGATCCCATGCGACTCCGAGCGCAGCGCTCGACTTATGGATGGAAAGCCCTGCACACCGTGCGATCATCCTGGACTGCGCATTCACCGCAGCCGGCTTCGCAATCGCCTGGGACGGCAACAAGATGATCGCGGTCGGTGACTTCGCACGTCCTTAAAACCACGCTGGGCCAAGCTGTTTGGGATCAGTACCGCTTTCGCAGCGCTCAATCCCTCACCGTCGCGGCCTCCCCGAACTCGGCACAGCGAGCCCAGGCAGCCCCTTGAGGAGCTAGTTGTTCATTCGGACTCAGCGGCGGGCCGGGGGCGCAGCCGCTTGTCTTCATACATGGCAGCGTCGGCCCGTCTCAGCAAATCGCGCGGTTCTTCGGGCTCTGTCGCCAGTGCCACTCCAATCGCCGCGCTAATGGTCAGCTGGAGGTCTGGGCTGATTACGATCGGCTCGAGCAGCGACTGACGGATCCGGTCAGCTACCAGTGCGGCGCCCTCGGCATCTGCCCACGACAGCAGCACGACGAACTCGTCACCGCCCAGCCTGACCGCGGGCGGGTCCCCCGCATCGGCCCACCTCTCCATGTCACCCCCGGTGCGGGCTACCTCGGCAATGCGCCGCGCAGCCTCACGCAGCACGCAATCGCCTGCTTCGTGCCCGTACTCGTCGTTGACTTCCTTGAACAGGTTGAGATCGATGAAGATGGCGGCCACGGGATCAGTTGGCGTTGCTCCTGCCAGCATGGCGGCCATTGCGCTGCTCAGATGGCGGCGATTTGGTAGCCCCGTCAGCGAATCGTGCAGGCCGAGGTGCGCAAGTTTGGCCTGGGCTCGGCTCAGCTGGGCCGATTCGACGTCATGTGCCACCAGTTGCGCCGCCTGCAGGTCGGTCTCTGTCCAGGGCCCACTCGAGCCGCTGACTCGCTCCAGCCAGGTATCGAATGACTTCCTCGGATTGATCAATCCAGTGGAGTGAGCGTGCGGATCCCCCAGCCAGCGGAGCTGCTGCGGACGATCTCGCCGGAACCAGGCCACGAAGTCATCCGGCGCGCCGAGCCCGACGAACAAGCAGCCAGCCGCACCGAGAGAGTCAGCTGTCGATTGCGGCAAGCGGTCGGTGGCCCAGGGCGTGCCTGGGGACCGGGCGGCGCGGATTTCGCCCGCGAGTCGTCGTGCGGCATCCTCGGATGGCGCTGCGCCAATCGACCGGTATTGCCCGTCCGCGCATGCAGCTGCTCCGTCTGCCTGGCAGAGCTCCAGCAGGTCACCGGAAGCTGACGTGAGTCCCTCGGCAATTGTGGGCGCGTTCTGCATCGCCGCCCTGAGCCGGGCCCGGATAGATTCGCGGCTGGCGGCATCGTTCAGTCTGAAGATCTGTTCAGCTGCAGAGACTTGGAGTTTTGCCTGCAGGACTAACAGTTCACACGACCTGCGCCTCGATCGCGAGAGCCATCGGGGGTTTTCAGATAAGCACGAGACGATCCTGGTCAGCCGGCCTTCATCGGCCATGAAAAACGAAACGCTCCCTCCTGTACCCATATTGCGCATGTATTCGAGGTGGAAGGGCGAAACGCTGCGCAGCGCAGCGCGGCTCAGGTCAAGACTCGTGCCGGCCATGCGCGGCGATGCAATCACGGCGACGTCGCCCTCGTCGACGTCGGGTATGTAGCGTGACGGTTTTCTGGTGTAAATCTGGCGGGCTTGGGGCGGAATGTCGCTCGCCGGAAAATGATGCCCAAGGTATCGGACCAGCCCTGGAAGACGATCTTCAGCGACGATCTCTCCGTGCTCGTCTTCATGGAACCGGTAGACCATCACGCGGTCGAATCCGGTCATTGCGCGCAGTGTGCTCGCAACGGCCGCCTCAACTTCGGGCACGCTCGTCGCCTCACCGATGGCCCGCGAGGCATATAGAACCGGGACGAGATCGGCTTGATCGTCCGCGTGCGCCCTCTCGATCTCGATGACGATCTGCCCGCCGCTCTGATGCAGAATCACATCGACGTTGCTCTCGGATGCAGCTGCCAGCCGCATTCCATACAAATCGGGCGACGAAGGCCGGTAGCCAGTCTGCTCAATCGCCTGCTCAAGCCGCTGCTGTTCATCGGGGGAGAAGATGCTCATTACCGGCGAATCGAAAAGCTGATCCACCTCCGCCCCGATCAACTCAAGGGTGTTGGCACTGGCGTACGTGATGCGGCGATCTTGCAGATCGGCGGCAACCAGCGCTCCATGGGCTTGAATTCGGCCCGACAGGTGCAGCTGCTCACTCGCGCAATCGGCCAGAGCCGGCACGCTCGGACGCGCTTCGGCAGTCATCAGGTCGCTCCGGGCGAGGCATCCGGCCAGCTCAGGATGTTGCGGATCAATGCGTACGCAGCCAGCGCGCCCGCAATGACCCGGGCGGAGTCCGCTCCGGATTCGCCGAAGACATCCAGTGCAATCTTGACGTGACGCCAGAGCCTGCCGGATGCGAGCCTGTCTGAGGCAGAGAACTGCTCACTTCCATCACCCGCCCTCACCGCGCGCCACCTCCGGGCTGTCATCAGCGCCCATATTGGGGCAGGATAGTGCGCCGTCGGTTTCTGCGAATTGGATTTGTCCTATTTGTACTGCCGGCACTTTTTATTGCCTTTTACCGTCGTCTCCATGACGTCGCGTGTTCAAGAAGTTCGTCAAGTGCGAGAGGGAAGTCGTCGGCCAATTTCCATAAGTCGGGCAGCAGGTCCGGGCAGGAGATGATGCCGACGCCGAGCTTGCCGTTCAGCGACATCACTGTGATGTTCAGCCCCGAACCGTGGAATACCGGCCCAAGCGGATATGACGCCGTCACTTCGCAACCCAGAAAATACAGCGTTGTTTGGGGTCCGGGCACATTCGAGATGATCAGATTGTGCACCGGGTTTTGCATAAGGGGGGTGTCGGCGACCAGCCGCATCACCGCGCCGAACAGTGGCCCGGCGGCGAATTGCGTCCAGTCCTGCAGCAGCGTGGGACCGATGGCCGAACTGTGTTCCTTGGCAACGGAATTCGCTTCGGCAATCGCCCGCAGCCGGTCGACGGGGTCGCTGATGTGTGTCTCGAGGTCGCAGAACATCCCGGAGAGCTGGTTGCGGCCGGGCCGGTCGGACTTGTCGTGCACCGAAACCGGCACCATAGCCACCAGCGATTTGTCTGGCAGCTCGCCGCGATCACGCAGGAACCGTCGCAGCACACCCGCGCATAGCGCCGTGACCACGTCGTTGATCTTGACATTGAAGCGGTCTTTCACCGTCTTGATGTCGTCGAGCTCCAGCTGGATGAATGCGATGTTGCGCTCGGCGGTGACCGGACCGTTGAATGCCGTCCGCGGCGCGCTGAACGGTGCGGCCATGGCAAGGCCGGCGCGGGCGCGGCGCAGCGTGTCGAAGATCGCCGAGACGGTCATCGGCACCACAGTGGCCAGTCGCAGCGGACGGGAGGCAAACCTCATCAGGCCGCCCGCGGCGATCTCGAGCGGGCTGGCGGCACCGGGACCATTGACAGGGTCAGGTGGTGGCGCGTCGGGCTCGACGCTGCACAACTGCGCAAGCAGACTGGCCCCGGTCACCCCATCCACGGCGGCATGGTGGACCTTGGTCATCACCGCCAAGCGGCCGCCCTTGTGCGCATCGCCGTCCTCTAAGCCCTCAATCGGCCACATCTCCCACAATGGCCGTCGCCGATCCAGCGGCAGGGAGGCGATGTGCCCGCAGATCTCGGCCAGTTCCGCTCGGCCGCCGGGAGAGGGCAGGCCGACGCGGTGTAGATGACGATTGACGTCGAAGTTCTTGTCTTCCACCCAGACCGGGTGATCCAGATTGAGCCGACTGTCGGCTAGCTTTTCGCGAAACTCCGGCATGGCCTTGATCCGCAGGGCCAACTCGTCGCGAAATCGATCAAACGTGTAGCCGCCAGGCATCGTCGACGTGTCCAACTCCACGATTGAACACACATTTGGTAGCTGAGTGGATGTTTCGATATGCAGAAAACCTGCGTCAAGTCCGCTAAGCCTTTCCATGTGAGCCACGCTAGGCGCGCCGGCGGCGTAGGCCCAGTGACCATCAGCCCAAAATGCAGCGCCCGGATTTGGACCTGAGGACGCCAAAAAACGCCAGTATGGCGAATCGGAAGCACAACGTTGAACAAGACGCGAACTTGTCGGCAACGGCGCGCACGCTCATGACCAGACCTTGCGTCGGCGCTCATTTGTATCCGGTGTCACTACACAGCCCGTCGAGACCGTGATTGCATTGCTGGGTGCAAGCGCATCGATCAACGTCGCCGTCAAGCTGCTCGCGGCGGTCGGCTGACGGGTGCCGCTAGTCTGTCGTTGAGTGATGGTCATCGTTTCAGTGCCGGCCTTGCGAAAGGCCATTGCCGTTGGAAGCGTCGTTCTTGCACTCGTTGCGGCTTGCTCGCGTGGCGATGCAGCACACCCGGCGTTAAGCGACAGCGGGAAGACGACGCGGCCGTCGGTTGCGGCTTCCACACCTGCCTTCGCGACATCGCCCAAGGTGCCCGATGCCGCTACCGCAACTGATTTCGCGACAGTCTCCAAGCTGATCAATGACGCGATCGCGGCGGACAAACTGCCAGGTGCTGTGGTTGTGATCGGACACGGTGGCAAGGTTGTCTTCCATCAGGCTTACGGCTCGCGCAAGCTTTCAGGCGAACCCGGGCTAGATGGATCACCCGCACCTGCGGAGCCGATGACCGAGGACACGATCTTTGATTTGGCGTCGTTGACTAAGAGCCTCGCAACGGCGACTGCCGTCATGGTGCTTTATGAACAAGGCAATGTTCAGTTCGACAATCCCGTGCAGCAGTACTTGCCTGATTTCAATACGGCGAATGATCCACGACGTGCCAAGGTGACTGTTCGTATGTTGCTTACGCATTTTTCAGGCGAACCCGGGGATGTTGATCTGAAAGATCCGTGGGGGCTGGACCGGCCCGATAAAGCAGAGGGTATTCATCGCGCGCTCACCACGCCGCTGGAATCAAGTCCCGGTGGCACCTTCCGCTACTCCGATATCAACTTTCTCCTGCTTGGCGCGCTGGTCGAGAAGGTCACAGGTGAGGCCCTGAACGCTTATGCTCAGCGGCACATATTCGAGCCGCTTGGCATGCACGACACCCACTACCTTCCGCCGAGTAAGGCCTGTGGCCCACACACGACCGTAGGAGCCGCGATCGCCTGGGCTCCCGCACCGAAAGACCGGATGCCGGACGCCTGCGCCGCGGGCACATGGAGCACGGGTCTCTTGCCCCGCATCGCACCGACAGCACGTGACGAAGAGAGCAGAGCCGATCCGAGCAAGAATCCCGATCTTGATCACCTGCTTCGAGGCACAGTGCAGGACACGACGTCGCGGCGCATGGGTGGAGTGGCTGGGCACGCAGGCGTGTTCTCGACGGCGCACGATGTCAGCGTCTTCGCGCAGGCCTTGCTTGACCGGCTGGCGGGCCGTCCGAGCATGTTTCCGTTGAAGCAAGCGACCCTCGAGTTGATGACGACCCCGCAGCAGCCGGGACATAACGCACGCCAACTCGAAGCAGCAAACGACGCATTCCGGGCAGCAGCCGCACAGAGGCCGAATTCAACGGATCCGCTACTCGCGCCGTACTATCCGGCGATCACGGGGCAGAACCTGCGCGGCATTGGCTGTGATATCGACACGGGCCAGTCCACGTCGCGAGGCATGATCTTTCCGATCGGCAGCTTTGGCCACACGGGCTTCACCGGAACCTCGCTTTGGATGGACCCGGGCTCAGACACCTACGTAGTTCTGCTCTCGAACTCGATCCATACGCGAGGCAGTCCACCGATGTCGAATCTGCGCGGTGAGGTTGCGACGGCGACGGGACAGGCCCTGCATCTTTGACGGGCTGACGCCTGATCAGGCGGAGAGGCTCAGGGCCGCTCGAAGTGTTGGTAGTCGGGAGTCGGCCAGTTGCCAGCCCATTGCCAGCCACGATCGGTGAAGACGCGTTCGGCTGGATCGCCGTTGTGTAGGACTCCCGGGTCGGTGCGGCTGCGGTCCAGATAGGCCGCCGCGTTTTCCGGTTCGAAATACCCGCTGGCGTAGAGGCAGGGGTTGAGCAGCGTATTGATATCGATAGCCCGGCCGTACGCGTGTGGTGACCATTCGTCAGTTCCTGGGATGTACCGGCAGTTGAACGCCGAAGTGTTGTTGTCCTCCATGGACAACTCATCGTTAGCGTCCGGGTAGTGGTCGACCGTGCGGATCTTGTCGACGGGATAACCCAGTCGGTGAAGCTGCTCGAAGATCGCGATGACGTCCGGCACCAGATCTTCATGCACAATCAGCGCGCCGCGGCGGGTCTGGCCGTCGAATCCGAGGTAGTCCACGTTGACCCGTCGCAACTGTTCCGGCTCGACGGGGCAACCCGGACGCCAGGTCGTGCCGAGTTCGGCGGCGGTCACCGGCTCCACCGTCGCAGTCACACGTGCTGGCGGAGCGCTGGTCGACGACGACGCGGCCGCCGACGGTGGTTGTGTGACAGCCGGTGATGGGGCGGCCGGGGGCGGTGACGGCGCGGCCGTGCACTGCACCAGAACGACACCCGCTGCGAGCATGTGCGCGAGTACGGCACCCCGCCGCAAGACGGGAGTCAATTGGGATGAGTCCTCACCGCTTACTTCCATCCCTACAAGACCGCTGCGATAAGCGGTTTCGTTAGATGAGTCCGGCGCCAACACTACCGCGGATGGAGCTGCGGTCAGTTGGAAACCGCGCGCCTTGCCGAAGTCGCTCGTATGCTCCGCGTCGCGATGCCGGCGCCCCTAGGCTTCTGGGGATGCGCTTGTCGTGGCCATTGATCGGCCGCTTGGAGGAGATGCCAGCCATCGAGGCCGCCGTCTTGGCTCCGGATTCGTCCGGGATTGTCGTCTACGGGGCGGCCGGCGTGGGCAAGAGCCGGATCGCTCGGGAGGCCTTGTCTGCTACTGAGTCGCAGGGATGCGAATGCCGGTGGGCTGCCGGCACGTCCTCGGCGCGGGCGGTTCCACTCGGTGCTTTCACCGCTTGGGCGCCGTCGGGTGTCACCGATACCGTTCAGTTGCTGCGGGGGGTGATCGAGTCGCTGACGGCCGCGTCTTCGGGCGCCACGGTGGTCGTGTGTGTCGATGACGTGCACTTGCTCGACGATTTGTCGACGTTCGTCGTGCACCAGATCGTGCAGCGCGGCGTCGCGAAAGTGATTCTCACCATTCGCGATGGTGAACCGATTGGCGCCGCTGTGCAAGAGATATGGCAGGTCGGCCAATTCGACCGGCTCGACCTGCAGCCGCTGTCGCTTGATGAAACCACCACGCTACTGTCGACAACTCTGGCTGGACCAGTGGATCCAGCTGCCGCTCAGCGGCTGTGGAAGCTGACGCGCGGCAACGTTCTGTATCTGCGCAACATCGTCGAACAGGAGGTCGCTGACGGCCGAATCGTGCACCGGCACGGCTACTGGCGCTGGCTCGGTGACCCCGTCATGCCGCCCGGCCTGGTCGAGCTGATCGAATCCCGCATCGGAGCCCTGCCCGCGCCGGTTAGCGATGTGATTGACGCATTGGCAGTGGGGGAGCCCATCGAACTGGCGGCGCTGCGGCGCATCGCTGATCCGGCGGCGATCGAGGAGGCCGACACCCGTGGCATCATCACGCTGGAGCCAGTCGTTGGCGGCGTGGAGGTCCGGGTGGCGCACCCGCTCTACGGTGAGGTGCGCCGCAGACGCGCGGCACCCACCCGGTTGCGACGGTTGCGCGGACTGGTCGCCGCCGAACTCGCCGCGGCTGATGACCACGAAGACATCCAAGTCGTCGTGCGCCGGGCCACCTTGTGTCTCGACTCCGACCTGCCACCCGATGCGGACCTACTCGTCAAGGCAGCCCACGGCGCCGTCTGGTTGGCGGATCTGCCACTTGCTGATCGACTTGCGCAAGCGGCAATCCGAGCCGGCGCGGGACCGGAACCGAACTTTGTTCGCGCGCATGCACTTTCGTGGCTAGGTCGCGGCGAGGAGGCCGACACGGTGCTCACCGAGATTCGCACCAGCGAGTTGACCGACGTCGACCACGCCAGATTGGCGTTCCTGCGGGCCAGCAACATGCTCTGGGCACTAGGTGACCCCGCGCGCGCGAAGGAAATCATCGACGAGGCGTCGCGCACCACACCACCGCAGGCGCGCAGCTATATCGATGCCTTCCTCGCGGTGTACTGGTTCGCGACGGACCAACCGGATGCGGCGATTCAAGCGTCGAAAAAGCTTGCGGTGGAAGACCTGCCGGCTGTGGTTGGCGCCGAGATCGCCTGGGTCGTGGCCGCCATATCCGCGGACGCGGGCCGCACAGCTGAAGCCGAAGCCGTAGCGGACGCGGGATATACAGTTGCTGCACGCTCTTTCGACGCTCCGCACATGAGATTCAACATCGCAGATGCGCACGTGAGCGCACTGCTGCTGGCTGGCCGAATTGCGGACGCCCTTGAAGTGGCCGAGCGGGCGCGCCGGCAGGCGGCCGATCTTCCTGGGGCGGCTGGATTACTCGGTGCCGCGGTGGCAGGTCGGGCCGCGCTGGGTGCCGGTCACCTCGATCCCGCTCGTGTGCTGCTCGAGCAGGCGGCAGAAGGGTTGTCCGCCACACATGCCACCGGCTGGGGGTATCGGTATCACGTCGCGCGCACGACTGCGATCGCGATGCGTGGTTCGACCGACGACGCAGCTGCCGCGCTTGCCGCGCTGGAGAATCTGCAACGTACTTTTCGGTCGCTGGACTATGAGAGCAGCCTGGCCAAGGCGTGGGTAGTCGCGGGCCAGGGAGCTGTCAGTCAGGCGATCGTCGTCTTGTTAGCGGCGGCCGAAAGAGCCGCAGCCAAAGGACAATTCGCGGCGGAAGTAGTCTGTCTGCAAACGGCTGCCCAGTTCGGTGACCGTTCCGGCTCACTCAGATTGCGCGATCTCGAAGCGATCGTCGAGGGACCACGTGTTGGCGTCGCTGCGCGGTTCTCGGTCGCACTGAGTGGCGGTGACGCCGCTGAATTGACAGCGGTGTCAGAAGAATTCGAGCGGATGGGCGACCTCGTTGCCGCTGTCGACGCCGCCGCCCAAGCCGCCCTGGCGTATCGAAGTCAGGGCCTGCGGGGATCGGCGTTGGGTTGCGCCGCACGCGCCGATTCGCTCGCCGAGCAATGCGGCGGCACATGGACTCCCGCGCTTCGTCAGGCTAGGGAACCCGTGCCGTTGACCGATCGCGAACGAGAGATCGTGATGCTGATCGGTGAGGGGCTGTCGAACCGCGCGGTTGCCGAGCGACTGACTCTGTCTGTGCGCACCGTTGAAAGCCACATCTACCGGGCCATGTCGAGGACCGGGACCATCAGCCGCGACGAACTCGCTGCCCTGCTACCTCATCGACAGAACGTGAAGAGAGCGAACAACTCGACCTGACCACCTGCGTCGGCGAATAATGCAGTGTCGCCATACTGGGTCGGCACCAAGCGTACATAGGCATGCTGCTCACGTGGCCGTTGAACTCAGCCAACGCGAGCGCGCGCTCCGCAGGCTGCCGTTACCGTACTCGCTGGCATTGCGGCTGCGCGACGCCGGCGTCGCCGCCGACGTGATCTGCCAGTATGTCGGGGTCGAGCAGGCCGCACTGGATGGCCTGTACCGCATGGCCGAAGCGAAACTTATTGCGGCGCAGAACGCAACAGACGATCGCTAGCACGAGCGCGTCTGACAGCACCGTCGATCTGTCCGTTTGTGGGCCACCACGGACCGCGTCTATCAGTGGCGCCCAAGGCCGCGACTCGGTAGCACCGCGGCGAGATCGGGCGAATTGCAGTAGCGCGCTACTGCGCTCGTCGCACCGCACCTGAGTGACGATTCCTCTCGCGGAGCAGGACGCCGTTGACCACGCTGCGCGAGGAACAACAACAGAAGGGGAGCTGACCAATGATCCGCATCACCCTCACCCTGACGGGGGCGCTGGCCGCGCTGGCCTTCTCCGCAGCTACGGCGCATGCCGACCTCGACGACCCCGGCGCGCCCACGCCGGTTGACGTGGGGTTCAATTTCGCCTTTGACGGCGGCCACCCATGGGTGACCGGGACGATGTGGGACCAGGATTTCAGCGTGCTCAACGCGCCAGACGAGACGTTCGAGGGCGTGGTGCGCAGCGACTACACCCTCTGGCTCACCGCGAACGACCACATCGTCGTCGACCAGGACATCGCCGGCAACGTCACCGTAGGGGAGCAGTACAACGACTTCTACATCACTCTGTCGGCCGAAGCGACCGGCGCCAACTCTTTCGGCCTGGTCTACAGCGACATCGGCGGCACCCCGGAGGCATTCTTCACCACGCCGTTCGGTGACATCAATTTCCCAACCGCGTTCGTTGAGGCGGTAGGCCCGAGCTTCTTCGAGCCCTCGCTCTTTTTCGAGTCGCTCCCTGCCGCGACATCGTCCGCCGCAGAGCTGCCGGGGCTGGCCGGCGACCTGTCCGCACTGCTGGCAGGGCTGTGGTGATGCGCGTCGGTGACGGCAGTTTCAGCGTGCTCGTCGATTTCGACTTCACTTTGGACGCAGGCGAGTTCGTCGTTGTGACCGGGCCGTCGGGAGCCGGCAAGCGTACGGAATAGTCGAATAGCGGCTATTTCGTGCCCTCGATCATCGCCGCGGCCCAGGCGATGTGTCCTTCGAAGCCAAGCGATTCCGCCATCGCGCGATAGCGACTGACCAAGTCCCGGTGGGCAACGTCGTCGCCGCGGGCCTGGGCTAGCAGCGCGTGCAGCCGCAGCAGCGTGATCTCGCGTATCGCCGAGCCGTCGTCTGCCGGCAGGTCCACTAACCAGGCGAACGCCTCCTCGGCGTCGGCCAGGTCGCCCTCGCTACCACCGTCCAGCAGCGTCTCCACCAGAATGCCGGTGCCCCAAATGCCATACCCCAGCCGTCCTTCCTGGTGCAGCTCTTCGACGGCTATGCGCATCACCGGAATGACGGCATCGCGGTCGCCTCGCCTGGCCCTCGCCCAAGCGACCAACACCTCGGTCACCGGGACTAGAAAAGGCACTCGCTCGCGCTGCCACTCGCGGGCCTGCGCCGCCATCTCCAGCCCGCGATCACGGTCGTCCCCGGCGCCCCGGTACAGCAGCGCGGTACCCAGCGCGTACTCGGCGTAGGTCAGGGCGATATCGCTGCTGAACCTCTGGGCGGTCTGCACCGCCTCCTCGATTGCCTGCACCGCGGAGTCATCGGCCGCAAGCACGCCGTACACAATCGCCACGCCATAGGTCCAGGTGACGACCAGGCCGAGGGTTGCCGGGTCGCTGCTTCGGGCCATCGCGACGGCGTCGTGGAGGTCCCGCCGCCATCCCCGATGCCCTAACCACCAACGAGCAACGCCGCGAAATGCCACCGCGATCGCCAGCGGCGATCCCAGACCGAACCCGGCGCCCTTGGCGGGGTCCCCCGCAGCCAGGTCGACGACGGTCTGCGACCACCGCAACATCTCGCCGAATTCACCGCTCGCGAACCAGGTGGCGAAGGCTACGAACGCCAACCCCACGGTCAAGTTCGGATCGCCGATCGACTCCAGCAGCGCCATCTGTTCGGATGCCAGCTGCGATCCCTCACGTGCACGCCCCGAATAGAGGTGCTCGGTGGCCAGCCCCGTCATGCCGATGGCCAGTGAGACCTTGTCCCCGGCAGCGGTGCACAACTCCCGCAGCTCGGCGAAGCGGCCCCGGCTTTCGTGGACTGCTCGGCCTTGCCAGTCGGTGGCACACAGCATGGTGCGGGGGGCGATGCGCATCGACAATTGATCGGGATCGTCGCCGGGCAGCGCGTCGGCGATCCGGCGTGCCCGCTCCCAGCTGAGCCGGGCAGCAGGAATGTCGCGATTGGTTGACCACGCGCCGGAGCGCATGTGCCAGCTATACGCTGCATGCAGCTCGCCGGCGGCCTGCAGATGTTCGGCTATCAGCGCCGCGTTCTCCTCCACCGAGCCCGGCTCAGACTCTTGGATCGCGGCGGCCAGGCGCCGGTGCCATTCGGCGCGATCGGATTTCAGCTGCGATTCGTAGGTCACCGCGTGGATCAGTGGATGATGAAAGGCGTACTCAGCGCTTGGGGCAAACCGGACCTGATCGATCAGCTCCGCGCCGAGCAGCTCATCGAACACGGGATCGATGTCCAGCGCAGCGAGCAGCTCCGCCCCGAAGCGGGCGCCGATCAACGACGCCGCGTTCAACGTCCGCCTGGCCGGGGCGGTCAGCCGGTCGATGCGCGCCGCGATGGCCGCTTGCACCGTGGCAGGCACGGTGACATCGGTAGCGTTCGTGCCACAGACATAGCTGCCGCGCTCACCGGCCAGCACGTTGCGCTGCACCAACTCCCGCACCATCTCCTCGGCGAAGAACGGGTTCCCGGCCGCCCGCTCGGCGATGATCGTCGCCAGCTCGGCAACCGAAGGATCCGACCCCAGCAGCTCCGCCAGCAGCGCCACGGTGTCCGAATCACCCAGTGGGGCAAGCGCTATCGTCTGCGCCCCGGCCACCTGCGTCAGCCCTCCCCGATATTCGGGACGCGAGGTGATCAGCACCATCGACGGGGTGCGCGGAATGAC
>JBAWAV010000131.1:0-4754 GCA_049589475.1 Mycobacterium sp. | reverse complement strand
GTGTGGGTCGTCGACGCCGTGTTCCCGTACCGATCGACCGTGATCACGGCGTCGTGCCGTGGGCTGTCACCGAATGAGGCCGACATCGCGGCCATCCCTTTGCGTATCGCACGGGCCGAGGTCTGGTGCGTGATGACGTGATCGATGTCGTGTATCGCAATGCCGGCCGCTTCGAGGACTTCGTGTAGCAAAAGCGGGGTGTCGGCAATGGCTGCCCGCTGGATCCCGCGAGAGTCGGTGAACATCCGTGCACCCGGATCATGGCCCTTCGGGTAGGCGAGGCACAGCCGGCTGTGATCGGCAACGGTGGTGAAACCGGCGAGGCTGATGCCACCAGACCCGGGCGTGGCACGTTCGAGTAGGAGTGCCGCTCCTGCGTCGCCCAGTGTCAGGCAGGCGAGTTCTTTGCTCATGATGTTGCGGATGTGCTGGGCCGCGTTCTGGCCGAGTTGTGAGATGTACTCGCCGCTGACCACCAGACCGCGTTCGACGGTGCCCTGCCGGATCCAATCGTTGAGCACCGTGACACCCGTCAGCATTCCGGCGCATGCGTTGGACAGGTCGAAGGTCATTGCTTTCTCGGCCCCGATCGCGCGGGCTACGGCACTACTCATCGTCGGCTCCACCCACTGCGTCAGGCCGCCGCGGAATTTCGTGATACTGCAACTGATCACCACATCGAGCGACGCCGCCTGCTGTTGTGCCTTGTCCAGGCAATCCAGCGCCGCCGACGTGGCAAGACTGTAGGAGTCCTCGTCGCCGGTCGAGACGCGACGTTCGTAGATGCCCGTCAGTCGTTCCAGATCGATGTGCGTGTGATGACGCGTGCTCGCCATCAAATCGTCAGTTGTGAGCACGGTGGCAGGCAGGTGCCGCCCTGCCCCGGCCAATCGGGCGCGAAACGGCGCCGAGGGTCCGTCACCCTCCATCACTAACCAGTTCTTGGGCATCATCGCCCTCCTTCGCTTTCACAGGATGGATCGCGACGGCGCTGGCCACCAGAGCATTTGGCCCCTATAGGGCTAATGACTTACGCCTCCTGATAACACCCGGCAGCAAGATAGGTGACTTACGGCCCTCCGGACCGACGAGTCGGTGGGGGACGCTGGCAAGGGCGCCAATCTGGGCGAGCTGGTCGCCGCTGAGCTTCCGGTGCGGCTATTACTGGAAGCCGCGCGCCGGCCATAGTTCACGTCTGACCTGGTGGCTGGTATCGCGTAGCTAAGCGCCCACGCGGACGTGGACAGTCTCAAGTCCGCCTTCGGATGGACGGGTTTTCGCGGCACACGTGCTTCACGGTTGCTCGTGGCGCGAACCGGGATACCAAGAGTGCAGGGAGCCCAGCAGTGCGTTCTTTTTGTAGTGATGATCCGTCATTCGCCGAAGGATGCTGTCGAGCACGACGACAGCGTCGTTGATGTACGGCCCTTTGTTGAGCATCGCGCATTCGGCCCGCTCGCTCATTGCCGCGTCGCTGACCTCCGCACGCGAGGGATTGCCTGTCTTAGTGAGCTGTTCGAGTACTTGGGTGGCCCAGATCACGGGCAGGTGCGCCGCCTCGCACAGCCACAGAATCTCTTCCTGCAACTCGGCGAGGCGTTCGTAGCCGCACTCGACGGCAAGGTCCCCCCGAGCGATCATCACACCGACGCGCGGATGCCGCATCGCCGTAAGCAGCAGTTGCGGAAGATGTTCGAATGCTTGCCGGGTCTCAATTTTGAGCACGATTCCCAGTGAGTCGCCGTGGCGGCGGGCCAACGCATCGAGCAACTGCTCGACATCGGAAGGGTCTCGTACAAAAGACATCTCGACCAGATCGGCCAACTCGACGACCGTTGACAGATCGGATAGGTCCTTGTCGGTCAGGGCGGAGATCGGGAGGTTGGCGTCGGGCACATTGACTCCCTTGCCGGCGCGGAGGCGCGATCCCGCTTCTGCGGCGTGGTCGATCCGCAACCTCAGCACGCCAGCACCTACGCTGACGACCTCGCCGCTGATCCGACCGTCATCGAGGTGCACCCACTGCCCAACGTGAGCATGATCGAAGATCTCGGGCAGCGTGCAACCAATGCGCGGAACACCCTCGGCGGTCAGCGGTGCCGGCGAGCAATCCCTGGTCAGTTCGAGAATGTCGCCGCGATGCAGGACAAGGCTCTGTTCGATTTGCGGGAGTTCTCCGACGTGTGTCGAATCCTCGGTGCCGTGGACGTGTAGCACCGTCCCGGTGGCGAGGTAGGTGGTCTTGCCGGCAGTCACGACGAATCCGCTTTGGGCGCCTGGCTTCTGGCCAACGGCTTTCAGTGACAGCCTGCGTTTCGAGCCGCGGGTGTCGTGCAGATGCAGGACGTCGTCGCCGTGGCGGCGGCTGAGCCATTCCCCGGGCACCGGCAGCGACACCATGCCGGCGTCGGGCGGGTCGATCGGGTCTTCCGCCGCAGTCAGCCATGCCCGCGCCGGGGCGGTTTCCTGGCCAAGCGCATTCCTGGATGGCCGGAGTTTCACGATGCGCGGCCCGGGTTCGAGGGGGCCAGTCCGCAGCTTTGGTCCCCCAAGGTCCATAGCGACCAAGCAGGTTCGGCCGGTCGCTTCGGCCGCGTGCTTGACATGCTGCGCCATGGAGCGCCATGCCTCGGCATCGTCGTGCGCACAGTTGATGCGTGCGATATTCACGCCGCGTTCCACCAACTCGCGAACCAAGTCCGGGTCGGTCGCAGCCGAGGAGGGCAGTGTCACCATGATGCGGGTTACGCGATCGACCGGCTCCGGGCCCAGCAGCTGCTGCGTTCGGTGGCGGAGCAGTTCGGGACCGTCCTCGACGCTGGCGCCTGTTAGCGCAGGGCGTTGCCCGGCATCGCCGAGCATGGCACAGATCGCCGACCTCACCAAGAGCAGAGTCGCCTCGACGTGGGGCTCGCTGCGACCCAGCGAGGACAGCCCGTGGGCAGCCAGCCGCGCCTGCAGGTCGCGCAGATCACATTGCCGAATTGCCCAATAATGCAGCATGTTTCGGGCGCTCGATTGATTCTGGGTCGCCACACCGGTAAGCCAACAGGACCACTGTGACTCAGCTGTGGCCAATCGCGCCAGGAGGTCGTCCACGTCGTCGCGCAACCGGCTCAACTGCCGACTCGTGGTTTCAACGTCGGTCTTCGTATCGAGCACTAGTGCTCCAAATTATTCGATAGCGCCCACGTCGGCGACGGTAGCTACTGCGGAGCCGAAAAACTCTGGGAATCCCCGGCGGTCGCGACGGTGGCGTGCGTGGTGACCTCGCCAGTAGGAGGCTGCGCCGACTCCGATGGCGTCCTGTCGTTGACTAGCCCGACGTTACGGAGATCCCGACAAGGGCCTAGGGGCATAGGTCCCCGATCCCCGATAACATCGGATGAACGGCGGCGGTCAAAGCGTGACGATGTACACCCGTAACGTTCGCGTGCGTGGCTCGAACTGACACACGCGTTCTTATGTTCTGGGCGGCCAAGCCTGGCCCGAGGATGCGCACCGAGCGGTTGGGCTTTGTTCAATAGGTGGATCGGATAAGTGGATCGGATGACTCGGGTCGGACAACCGCTAGCTCGCCGCTGCGATGATCGCCAGCATGAACAGCACGCCGCCGATCGTGCACACCAGCGTCAGCGGAGTCCGATGCCCGGTATGCGCCTTGGGCAGGATGTCGGCGCTCGCGAGATACATCAGAAAACCGGCGAAAAACCCGAGGTACAGCCCCAATATGTGGTGAGGGATCGTAATCGCCAGGGTGAGCGCCGCGCCGGCAACCGGCGCAACCGCATCCGCGGCGAGCAGGGTCAGTGCCCGTCGACGATCGTTTCCGTACAGCGATGTCACGGTGTAGGTGTTGAACCCGTCCGCGAAATCGTGACCGATCACCGCAACGGCGACCACAGCGCCCACACGGCTTCCTGCTTGAAATGCGGCACCGATAGCAAATCCGTCCATCACGCTGTGGCCAACCAGGCCCGATGCCGCAAGCAGTCCGACGCCGGGCGCTTGGAAATTCTCCGCGTCGTTGGCCGCCGGGCCACGATGGATGCCGACGGTGTGCTCGATGACGTGCAACACCAAGAATCCCAACACAAAAGCCATTAGTGGGGCCGGAATGCCCGCCAGAAGGTGCGGCTCCTGACTCAATGCCTCGGGCAGCAGATCGAAGCCCACTACACCGAGCATCAATCCCGCGGCCAACCCAAGCACCAGGTTGCGATACGGACCGATCCGCACAGCCGCGTAACCGCCGAGCAGTGTCGTCAGGAACGAGCCGAAGGCAACGACGACAGCCACCTGCGGAACCTCTCTGCTGCTGATCGAGCCGAAGGGACGACCCTACCCATGCTTGGACGAGCATGGCAATCACCTCCGCATCGCGGAGCACGCGCGACATCGAGACCGCGGTTGAACGTGATGAGATAGTCACGCCGACAACAGGATTCGAACATCACGTCGCGCTGTGGTCGACATCCAACCGAGCACCGGGGAAGTTGCGTTGATCGTGGCGGGAGCGGACACGACGATATGGGGCAACCGCCTGGAAGTTCAAGCGCGGCTGCAACGCCGATCCTGAACTCCCAGAAAGCAAGGACCTTGTCCTCTGCTGCTCGGGCCGAAGCGCGGTCAGACTCAAGGTGGCGTGCAAGTGATGATGCGCCCAGACCACAGAACTACGAGGAGATCACTATGGCTATTCGGGTAGGCGTGAACGGTTTTGGGCGTGTCGGCCGAAACTTCTTTCGTGCGGT
>JBAWAV010000130.1:0-3795 GCA_049589475.1 Mycobacterium sp. | reverse complement strand
ACCCACGCTTGACGAACGACTCTGCGAAGTAGGCGTTTTCGGTGGCGATCACCAGGTCGGAGGCGTACACGACGTGGGCCCCCAGGCCCGTCGCCGCACCGTGCACCGCGGCGATCACCGGTTTGTTGCAGTCCAGCACGCTGGCCACCAACTTCTGGGCGCCGTTCATGATGCGCCGGGTCGGCTCCAGCACTCGCTTCTCGCCCTTCGCGCGCCGTTCGGCCAGCGAGCCCACGTCGGCGCCGGCGCAGAAGTGCTTGCCGTTGGCGCGCAACACCACCACGCGCACTTTCTCCTCGGCGTCGGCGGCGCCCAGTAACGCGATGAGCGCATCACGGTCGTCGGGACGTACCGCGTTGGCCGCTTCGGGCCGGTTCAAGGTGATCGTCATGACGCCGTCTGCGACGTCAGACAGAATCGCTGCCTGCGTGTTCATGAAATCTTCTTTGGCTGGAAGCCCTGGACTTCAGTCCGGGGGGCAAGCCGATCCCCGGTGTGACGCGGGTGTGCCACGTCGGGGATGTCGGTGTTGACGGTTACCGTGCGCATATGTCGCGATTTCGGCTGCTGCCCGTCCCTGAGCAGGAGGAAGCACTTTTGGCGCATTGTCGGGATGCGCGGTATGTGTGGAATCTGGCGGTGGAGCAGCAACAGCATTGGCAGCCTGGGCGCAAGGCTCCCGGCTACATCGAGCAGGCAGCGCAGCTGACCGAGGCCCGTGCCGAGTGCGGGTGGCTTCGTGCGGGGAGTCAGACGGTGCAGCAGCAGGCGTTGCGGGATTTCGCGCAGGCCATGCGGAATTTCTTCACCGGCACGCACCGTCGCCCAAGGTGGCGCAAAGCTGATGTGCACGAAGGGTTCCGGCAGGTCGCGGTGAAACGTCATCACGTCGAGCGTCTTAACCGCCGGTTCGGTCGGGTTTGGGTGCCCAAGGTGGGCTGGGTGCGTTTCCGCCTGTCGCGGCCGGTTCCTACGGGCGTCAAGTCCTACCGTGTCACCCGTGATCGGGCCGGCCGCTGGCATATCGCGTTCGCCTACGTCCCTGACCCCATTGCCGGTCCGGGCGATCGCAGCGTGGTCGGTATCGACCGTGGCGTTGTCGTGTCGGCGGCGCTGTCGACCGGTGAGCTGTTTCAAGTACCTGGTCTGAGGCGGGGTGAGGCCAGGCGTTTGAAGGTGCTCCAGAAGCGGTTCGCCCGCGCCAAGCGTGGCTCCAACCGGCGCGCCCAGACGAAACTGGCGATCGCGAATCTGAAGGCGCGTGAGGCCGACAGGCGCAAGGACTGGGTCGAGAAAACCACCACCGATATTGCGCGCCGCTTCGACACGATCAGGATTGAAGCCCTTGACGTGCGTGCGATGACCCGCACTGCACGGGGAACTGCAGAGCGGCCCGGTGTGCGCGTTGCTCAGAAGCGCGGGCTGAACCGGGCTATCAGCCGCAGCGGTTGGGGGCTGCTCGCTGCGCGTTTGCAGCACAAGGCTCATGGTCGGGTCGAGCAGATTCCGGCCGCGTATACGTCGC
Organism: Mycobacterium sp.; assembly: GCA_049589475.1. Classification (GTDB taxonomy): domain Bacteria; phylum Actinomycetota; class Actinomycetes; order Mycobacteriales; family Mycobacteriaceae; genus Mycobacterium. Next base: position 2,270 of record JBAWAV010000130.1, on the reverse strand, counting down.
AACGATGCTCCGCGTGCGGACACGTCGCTCCCGGAAGCCGTAAGAGTCAAGCGGTTTTCGAGTGCGAAGCCTGCACGGCTGGGCGGTGCAATGCTGACGTCAACGCTGCACGCAACATTGCCGCCGGACGGGCGGTGACTGCACGGGGAGACCTCGCCGGTAGGCGGTCTGCGAACCGTGAACCTCAACTCGCTGCTCCTGTCGCGTAAGTCGATGGGATGGGAGTGGAATCCCCGGAATTCAGTCCGGGGAGGACGTCAAGGTGTGTAGGTGGCCTTAAGGTGCTTGATGCCGTTGACGAAGTTCGACCTCAGCATGACCGGTTCGCCCGCGGCGGTGATGTCGGGGTAGCGCGTGTACAGCATCCGAAACGCCACGTTCAACTCCAGCCGGGCCAAGTGCGCGCCCAGACAGTAGTGTGGTCCCGGGCCGCCGAAGGCGATGTGGTTGTTGGGTTTTCGCGCGATGTCAAAGCGCTCCGGCTGGTCGAAGACTGCGGGATCGCGATTGGCAGCGGGGTACCAGACCACGACCTTGTCGCCCGCATTGAAGGTGTGGGTGACCTTGCCCTGCGGGTCGGTCAGCGTCACGCCGTCGCGGGTCACCGTGCGGCGAAAGTGGATCACCGGGCTGGCGTAGCGCAGGATCTCCTCGACCGCGGCGGGGGCCATGTCGTCGTAGTTCGCCAGCAGGCGGTCGCGCTGATCCGGATGCGCGCTGAGAATGAGCAGCCCGTGCGTCAGCGCATTGCGGGTGGTCTCGTTGCCCGCGCCGATCAGCAGGATGAAGAACTTCGCCAGCTCCTGGGGCGTCAGGTTCTCCTCGTCGGAGGTGACCAGCTTGCTGATCACGTCGTCACGCGGATGGGCGATCCGGTCCTCGGCGATCCGCTTGAGCAGCTCGATGAGCTGTTCGCTGATCTCGGTGACCGCTGCTCCGATGCCCGCGACGGTCTGGTCGGGTACGTATTCGGGGTCTGAAGCGCCGAGCACGATGTTGGTTGCCCGCAGGATGAACTGTTCGTGTTCGCGTGGAACGCCGAGCATGGTGTCGATGATGCGAAGCGGCAGCAGCGTTGCGAAGTGCGGGACGAAGTCACACTCGCCCGACTGCGGCATCTCCTCGAGGATCTCGGCGGTGGTCTCTTCGACCAGTCCGCGGAGCTCGGAGAGTATGCGGGGGGTGAAACCGCGCGAGACGATCTTGCGCAGCCGCATGTGCTCGGGATCGTCCATGTCGATGATGGAGCCGCGGTACTCGCGCATCTCGGCGGTCTGGTCGAAGATCTGCGTGCCTTGCCCGGAACTGAAGTCGGCGGGGCGGCGGCTGATGTCGACGACGTCGCGGTGGGTGCCGACCGCCCAGAACCCGCGGGGCCGTGGTGAGTCGGGTCGGTTGGTGCGGACGAACACCGGGCCGTCGGCCTCGCGAAGGCGCCGGTAGAGCTCGCTCCGGTCGGCCGGACGCTCCTGCCACCATCGCAGATCGATCAGCGGCGCGAACTGCTGCTCGTCGGTGTCGATTGCGCTCACAGCACCCGATTCTGGCACCCATGTCACTTATAGGCAATGCCGGGGTGCTGGATCAAATGGTGCAATGGCGCGATATTTGTTCGCTGGAGGCATGAGTTATCTAACATTGGTGTCACTGCAGTCGAAGGAGCGGAGGAGAGCGCATGACCTTACGGGTCGGCATCATCGGCGTCGGGTGGGGCGCGCACGTGCAGGTGCCCGGTTTCCGGGCGGCGAAGGGCTTCGAGCCCGTCGCGCTCTGTGCGCGCACGCCCGAGCGGCTGGAACGTGTGGCGACCAAACTGGGCATCGAACAGACCTCCACCGATTGGCAGTCATTCGTCACCCGCGACGACCTCGACGTCATCTCGGTCGCGACTCCCACCGTGCTGCACCACGAGATGACGATCGCCGCATTGGCGGCAGGTAAGCCCGTGTTGTGCGAGAAGCCGCTGGCCGGTGACCTCGACGCGGCCCGCCACATGGTGCGTGCCGCGACCGACGCCAACCTGCCGACCGCGTGTTGCTTCGAGAACCGGTGGAACCCCGATTGGTTGGCCGTCGCGGACCGGGTGCGCTCGGGCTTCCTCGGCCACCAGTACCTCGCGCGGGTCAGTCGCAGCGCGTCCTACTGGCATCCGAGTCATCCGCTGCAGGCGCATTGGATGTACGACCGCGAGCAGGGCGGCGGCTACCTGGCCGGCATGCTGGTACACGACCTGGACTTCCTGTGCAGCCTGCTGGGCCGCCCGGTCTCGG
>JBAWAV010000129.1:0-6859 GCA_049589475.1 Mycobacterium sp. | reverse complement strand
TGGTCGATGTGCTTCCAGGACAGCTCGGAGACGTGCACCAGACCGTCCACCCCGCCCAGATCGACGAACGCGCCGAAGTTGACGATGGAGGAGACCACACCCTTGCGGATGGTGCCCTTCTGCAACTGGTTGAGGAACTCGCTGCGCACCTCGGACTGGGTCTGCTCCAGCCAGGCGCGACGCGACAAGACCACGTTGTTGCGGTTCTTGTCGAGCTCGATGATCTTGGCCTCGATCTCCTTGCCGATGTACGGCTGCAGATCGCGGACGCGGCGCATCTCGACCAGCGAGGCGGGCAGGAAGCCACGCAAGCCGATGTCGAGGATCAGACCACCCTTGACGACCTCGATGACGGTGCCCTTGACGGCCTCGTCCTTCTCCTTGAGCGCCTCGATGGTGCCCCAGGCGCGCTCGTACTGCGCGCGCTTCTTGGACAGGATCAGACGGCCTTCTTTGTCCTCTTTGGTGAGGACGAGGGCTTCGACTTCATCGCCCACGGAAACGACCTCGTTGGGGTCGACGTCGTGTTTGATGGACAGCTCGCGGGAGGGGATAACGCCTTCGGTCTTGTAACCGATGTCGAGCAGGACCTCGTCCCGGTCGACCTTGACGATGGTCCCTTCGACGATGTCGCCATCGTTGAAGTACTTGATTGTTTTCTCGATGGCGGCGAGAAAATCCTCGCTCGAGCCTATGTCGTTGACGGCTACTTGCGGCGAGGTGACGGTGGGACTCGGCATATTGTTGGGTTGCTCCGGACAAGTTGGGGTTGTAGGGACACTGACTTCGATCGTCCAGTTCCTCCGCATCGCGCTACGCGCTCTGCATCGTCGCTGAACATACGTACCCGTCGAGGCTACTCGACTGTGTACACGCTGGCCAAACTCGCTCCTGTGAGTTGTCGAAAACGCGTTGGGGCTCGCACCGTCAGGACGCGGTGATCAATGCCACACCGCCGACCATGAGCACGCCACCCAGCACTCTGCCCAGGCTGATCGGATGGGATTCAACCCGAAGCCAACCGAAATGGTCGATCAGGAGAGACATGATGAGCGCCGCTGTGACCGTCAGCGCCATGAAGGTGCCGGCGCCGACCTTATGCACCAAGGTCAGGCCCGCGTAGACCTGTACGGCGCCGACCAGACCGCCGACAACAGCCCACCACGGCATCGACATGGCGTCCTGCACGCTGGGCAGCGGTTTCGACCTGACGACGAATATCGCAACGAAGAAAATCGCGACCACAGCAGCCGAAATCGCCGACGCGAGCCACGGGTTGAGCATGTGCTTGTAGAGCTGACTGTTCATGGCTGCGCCGCAGGTCTGAAGGGCACCGCCGAGGATGATGAAGGGGATCATCCAGGTTGCGTTCATGACACGCCTTCCTCGTTATCGTCTGCGGCTTACCCACACGAACCGAACCCCAGACAGTTATCGGGGCGCGAATGAGGTGAACAGCGGGCGAAGGCAGCAGCCTCAGTGCGCGGCGGTGTCCCAGCTCGGGCCGTAGCCCACCGAGACCTCCAGCGGCACGTCGAGCGGGTACGCGCCGCCCATCTTGTCGCGCACCAATTCCTCGAGTTGCGCACGCTCGCCGGAGGCGACCTCGAACAAAAGCTCGTCGTGCACCTGCAACACCATTCGCGATGACAATCCTGACGCCGTCAGAGCCTTGTCGACCTCGATCATCGCCACCTTAATGATGTCGGCCGCGCTGCCCTGGATCGGCGCGTTGAGCGCCGCCCGCTCGGCGGCCTCGCGCACCTGCCGGTTGCTGCTGTCCAGCTCGGGCAGGTAGCGGCGGCGACCCAGCACCGTCGAGGTGTAGCCGTCTTTGCGGGCCTGCTCGACCACGTTGAGCAAGTAATCGCGCACTCCGCCGAATCGGGCGAAGTACTGATCCATCTGAACCTTGGCCTCTTCGGTGGAGATCTTCAGCTGAGCCGCCAGCCCATAGGCGCTCAGCCCGTATGCCAGCCCGTAGGACATCGCCTTGACCCGGCGCCGCAGCTCGCCGGTCACCTCGTCGATCGGCACACCGAACGCCCGTGACGCGACGAACGAGTGCAGGTCTTCGCCGGTGTTGAAGGCTTCGATGAGGCCGTCGTCGCGACACAGATGCGCCATGATCCGCATCTCGATCTGGCTGTAGTCGGCGGTCATCAGCTCGGTGTAGCCGCTGCCGACAACAAAAGCGTCGCGGATCTGTCGGCCGGCGCCGGTGCGAATCGGGATGTTCTGCAGGTTGGGCTCCGTGGACGACAGCCGGCCGGTCGCGGCGATCGTCTGGTTGAAAGTGGTGTGGATACGGCCATCGCCGGCAACCGAATTCAGCAGCCCGTCGACCGTCACCTTCAGCCGGGTGACATCACGGTGTGCGAGCAGATGCTGCAGGAACGGATGACCGGTCTTGTCGAACAGCGATTGCAGCGCATCCGCGTCGGTGGTGTAGCCGGTCTTCGTCCGCTTGGTTTTCGGCATCTCCAGCTCGTCGAACAGCACGACCTGCAGCTGTTTCGGCGAGCCGAGGTTGATCTGCTTACCGATGACCGCGTACGCCGCTTCCGCCGCGTCACGAATCTGATCCGCGAATTGGCTTTGCAGCGAACTCAATTGGTCCAGATCGACGGCGATTCCTGCGGCCTCCATGCCGGCCAGCACCCCTTGCACCGGCAGTTCCATCTCGCCCAGTAGCGACGTCGAGTCGATGCGGGCCAGCTCGGCGTCCAGCGCGTCGGCGAGGTCCACCACCGCGCGCGCCCGCAAAACCGCGGTCTGGACGGCTTGCTCGTCGACGCCGTCGCTGTCATCGAGAAGCGAAAGTTGTTGCTGTTCAGATGTTTCTGCGCGCAGCTCCCGACGCAGATAACGCAGCGACAGGTCGTCCAGGGTGAAGCTGCGTTGCCCGGGGCGGACCAGATAAGCGGCCAGCGCGGTGTCGGAGCTGACCCCGTCCAGCGTCCAGCCGCGCCCGGTGAGGTCGTGAATGGCCAACTTGGCTTCGTGCAAGGCCTTCGGCTTCTGCGGGTCGGACAACCATGTCGCCAGCGCCGCATCATCTTCGGGCGTCAACGTCGTGGTGTCGATGAAGGCGCCGTCGCCGTCGGCCGCGGCGATCGCCAGCGCGGTCGCATCGCCGCCGTAAGGCAGGTGCGTGCCGACCACCGCGAGCCCCGCTCGGCGCCCATCGGCCACGTGGTCGGCCAGCCACTGCCCGACCGTGCCGGGCTCCAGCGCTCCGCCGCGGACGTCGAATCCCTCGTCGACCTCGGGCTCGACGGCGGCGAGCGTGTCGAACAGTCGATCGCGCAGGACGCGGAACTCCAGCTGGTCGAACAGCTGGTGGATCTGGTCGCGATTCCACGGCTGCATCCGCAGGGTGTCCGGCGTCTGCGCCAACGGCACGTCACGGACCAGTTCGGTGAGCTCGCGGTTGCGGATCACCCCGGCGAGGTTGGCTCGCAACGCGTCACCGACCTTGCCGCGCACCGAATCGACCCCGTCGACCAGGGCTTGCAGTGAGCCGTATTCGCTGATCCACTTCGTCGCCGTCTTCTCGCCCACACCGGGGATGCCGGGCAAGTTGTCACTCGGGTCGCCGCGCAGCGCGGCGAAGTCGGGGTACTGCTCGGGCGTCAGGCCGTACTTCTCCTCGACGGCGGCCGGGGTGAACCGGGTCAGTTCACTGACGCCTTTGCGCGGATACAGCACGGTGACGTCGTCGTTGACCAACTGCAGCGCATCGCGGTCGCCGGTGACCACCAGCACCCGGTAGCCCTCTTTGTCGGCCTGGGTCGCCAGCGTCGCGATCAAATCGTCGGCTTCGAACCCCGCCTCGGCGAGAACCGTAATGCCCAGTGCGGCAAGCACTTCCTTGGTCACATCGATCTGCCCGCGAAACTCGTCCGGGGTGGTTGACCGGTTGGCCTTGTATTCCGGGTAGCGCTCGGCGCGGAAGGTCTGCCGCGACACATCGAAGGCCGCCGCGATGTGGGTGGGCGACTCGTCGCGCAGCAGATTGATCAGCATCGCGGTGAATCCGTATACCGCGTTGGTGGTCAGACCACCCTGCGTTTTGAAGTTCTCGGCCGGCAACGCATAGAACGCTCGATAGGCCAGCGAGTTGCCGTCCAGCAGCATCAGCGTCGGCTTGTCGTCGCCGGCCTTGCCGGGTTCGGTCTTCTTGGTTGCGGTCCTCGCGGGGCTCACGGCGTCAACTCTAGGCACTGGGTCTGACCCCGAGTAGCCGCTGCACCTCCTGGCGGCGAACTGCAACACGTTTCAGTTTTGCGGCTGCGCTCGGTAGGCTGGCCCGGTGCCAGAGGTCACCAGCCCAGAACCGGCTATCGATGGGTGGTTTGCCACCGACTCGAACGTTGACGGGGCCGATAGCCCCTACCTGATCGGCAGTAAGTGCCCGAAGTGCGGCACCTACGTATTCCCGCCACGCGAGAACAACTGCCCGAATCCCGCCTGCGACAGCGACACGCTAGAGGCCGTCGCATTGTCGCGCCGCGGAACGTTGTGGAGCTACACCGAGAACCGTTACCCACCGCCTGCGCCCTACCCCGCGGCGGATCCCTTCGAGCCGTTCGCCATCGCCGCGGTGGAACTGGCCGACGAGGGAATCATCGTGCTCGGCAAGGTCGTCGACGGCACTCTGGCGGCTGACCTGAAGGTCGGTATGGAGATGGAGCTGGCCACCATGACCTTGTTCACCGACGCCGACGGCGTCGAACGCATCGTCCACGCCTGGAGGATCGCCTCATGAGTGCTCCCGAACCGCTCTACGTCCTCGGCGCCGGCATGCACCCCTGGGGCAAGTGGGGCCGCGACTTCACCGAGTACGGCGTGGTCGCCGCCCGGGCCGCGCTGGCCGAAGCCGGACTGGACTGGCGGCAGATCCAGCTGGTCGCCGGCGCCGACACCATCCGCAACGGATACCCGGGCTTCATCGCCGGGTCGACGTTTGCGCAGAAGCTCGGCTGGAACGGCGTCCCGGTCAGCTCCAGCTACGCGGCGTGCGCCAGCGGATCGCAGGCGCTGCAGAGCGCCCGGGCCCATATTCTGGCCGGGTTCTGCGACGTCGCACTGGTCATCGGCGCAGACACCACGCCGAAGGGCGCGTTCGCCCCGGTCGGCGGTGAACGCAAGAACGACCCGGACTGGCAACGGTTCCACCTCATCGGCGCAATGAACCCGGTCTACTTCGCGTTGCTCGCGCGGCGGCGAATGGACCTCTACGGCGCGACATCCGAAGACTTCGCGCAGGTGAAGGTCAAGAACTCCCAGCACGGCCTGCAGAACCCGAATGCCCGCTACCGCAAGGAATCCTCGGTCGAGGACGTGCTGGCCAGCCCGGTGGTGAGCGACCCGTTGCGACAGCTCGACATCTGCGCCACCTCCGACGGGGCGGCCGCGTTGATCGTGGCCAGCGCCGACTTCGCCCGCAAGCACCTCGGCTCCCTGGATGGCGTGCCGTCGGTACGCGCGGTGAGCACGGTAACCCCGCGGTACCCGCAGCATCTTCCCGAATTGCCGGACATCGCAACGGATTCCACCGCCGTCGCACCGGCGCCGGATCGGGTGTTCAAAGACCAGATCCTCGACGCCGCATACGCCGAAGCCGGTATCGGGCCGGAGGATGTGAGCCTGGCCGAGGTCTACGACCTGTCCACCGCCCTGGAATTGGACTGGTACGAGCATCTGGGGTTGTGCCCCAAAGGCGAAGCCGAGGCGTTGCTGCGCAGCGGTGCGACGGCCCTCGGCGGCAAGGTGCCGGTCAACCCGTCAGGTGGGCTCGCGTGCTTCGGCGAGGCCATCCCTGCCCAGGCGATCGCTCAGGTCTGCGAGTTGACCTGGCAGCTGCGCGGTCAGGCCACCGGTCGCCAGGTCGAGAACGCCACGGTCGGCGTCACCGCGAATCAGGGCCTGTTCGGCCACGGCTCATCGGTGATCGTCGCGCGGTAGCTAGCTTTTCGCGTCTTTGGACGTGTCGAGCGTCTCCAGAACGACTTCGGCGACGTGCTTCATGGTGGTTCGCCGATCCATCGCCGCGCGCTGAATCCACTTGAACGCCTCGGGCTCGGTCATGCCCTGATTGGCCTGCAGCAGACCTTTCGCCCGCTCGACGAGCTTGCGGGTCTCCAGCCGGTCGGACAGCGTCTCGACTTCGCGCTCCAATGCTCTGACCTCGCTGAAACGGCTGAGCGCCACCTCGATTGCAGGGATCAGGTCAGAGATCGTGAACGGCTTGACCAGATAGGCCATCGCGCCGGCGTCGCGGGCCTTCTCGACGAGGTCGCGCTGGCTGAACGCCGTCAGCACCACGATCGGCGCGATGCGCTTGCTGGCGATCTCCGACGCGGCGTCGATGCCGTCGCGGCGCGGCATCTTGACGTCCATGATCACCAGGTCGGGATTCAGTTTCTCGGCCAGTTCGACGGCCTCCTGGCCGTCGCCGGCTTCGCCGACGATCTCGTAGCCTTCTTCGCGCAGCATTTCGGCCAGGTCGAGCCGAATGAGCGCCTCGTCCTCGGCGATCAGAACGCGGTGCGGGGTCTGGGCGTCGCCATCGGTCATGAGGAACATTCTGTCGTGAACCGGGCTGATCATCGACTGCGGGGCTGTGAGTCGGCGCGCCGAAGCCGATCCTCTATGGTGGGAGGCCGAAACCCAGCAGGCCCTCGTATCCCAACTGGCAGAGGAAACGGATTCAAAACCCGTGCAGTGTGAGTTCGAATCTCACCGAGGGCACCAGAAAGACGAGTTGAGAAGAACCCGACAGCGCGAGGCGCGAACCCCGACTCAGGAGAGCGTCGGCCGTAGTGGCGTTCGACATCCGCGATCCGCTCAGATC
>JBAWAV010000128.1:0-20897 GCA_049589475.1 Mycobacterium sp. | reverse complement strand
CTCCAGTCCACCAGCGGTGCGTCCGCGCGTGGCTCAATGTCGCTCATGCTAGCCAGCATGCGCGGACCGCGTACCGCAAAACATCAGCGCAAACGCGTATATCGCCGCCGGTCGAGGACGGAATGTTTCGCCGTCAGTTGTGGCGGGCTGCTTCTTGGACGAGCTGCACCCGCGAGGTGAGTCCGAGTTTGGTGTAGACGTGGGTGAGGTGGGTTTGCACGGTGCGTGGTGAGATGAAAAGCCTTGTGGCGATGTCTTTGTTGGCGAGCCCGACGCTGACCAGGCCGACGACGTCGCGCTCGGCGGGGGTGAGCGATCCCCACCCGCTGGCGGGTCGTTTTCGTTCGCCGCGGCCGCGCTGCGCGTAAGCGATCGCCTCCTCGGTGGTCAGGGCCGTACCCTCGGCCCACGCTGCCTCGAAGTCTTTGTCGCCCAAGGCATCACGAACCGTGGCCGCCGAAGTTTCATAACCGCCGTCCCAGACCTTGAAACGTACCTCCCCGATGCGTTGACGGATAGCCTGCGCCGCGCCGAACAGTCGGGCGGCTTCGCGGTGACCACCCGCAGCACCGGCGAGCGTGCCGAGGCACTCCAGACTGTCGGAAACCCCCAGGCACGCCTCGACTTCGGCAGCACGTGCGAGGGCGTCGTGGGCGTCGCGTTCGGCCTGCTCGAGCTCGCCCTGCGCGGTCGCGACGCGCGCACGCGTGGTTAGCGCCCAGATCAAATACAGCCCCGTCGCGGTCATGACCGCCTCGTCGGCCGTGCGGCGCGCCGCGGCCAGGTCACCGGCGGCCTGTGCAGCCTGCGCATTGAACGCGAGCCATGCTCCAGCCATCGCGGGCGGAACACTCGTTTCGTACCGGCGGGCCGCTTCGGTTGCGCTCAGCGCGGTCGCAGCATCGCCGGACGCCAGAGCCGCCATGCCCAACGCGGTGTAGGCGAGTCCGGCGGCAAGGCTGCCAAGGTCGTCGACGCCCTCAAGAGCCTTGTCCGCCGCGGCTCTTGCCGCACCGGTATCGCCTTTCCACGCCAATGCCATACCCTGGCCAGCCAAGCCGTACTTCTGAAAGTTCAGATGATTGCCTGCCTCTGCCACGGCGCTCACGGTGCCGAAATGTGCGACCGCTTCAGCCAACTCGCCCCGCGCCAGCTGCGCTAGTCCGAGGCTCCAGCGGCACCGGACCCTGCCGGCAAGGTAGCCGATCGCGTCGGCGAGGTCGCATCCTTCTTGAGCGGCGGCGCGCGCCGTACCGAGGTCACCTGTGATCGTTACCCCGATGGCCTCGATGCTCAACATATGGCTGAGTCTCAATCCGTCGCCCAGTGTCCGGGCCAGTTCGATCGCCTCGGCGCGGTACCCGCGAGCCGTCTCAGCGTCGACGTCGACCAAGCCGGAGGCGCCCAGCGCACGGGCCAGCAGGGACGGGTTATCAAGCTCGCGCGCAATCGCCAGGGCCTCTTTAGCTTGCTTCGGGATGACCGCGTCCCATCCGATCATGGTGGCGAGCAGGACCCTGTCGGCGAGCGCCCGCGCACGGACAACCGGAGCTATCAGTCGATGGGGGGCCTTGTCTTCGTTGAGGTCGTCATTAAGGATGGCGTCGAACCAGGCCAAGCCTTCGGCGGGGCGTGGTTGCCAGAGGGGTGTCAGCGACGACGCCAGCCTCAATGCCACTTCGGCATCTCCGTTCTCCCGGCTCCAGGCGAATGCGGCGCGCATGTTGTCGATCTCGGCTTCGGTTTGCTCGACGCGCCGCCCGTAGTCGGTGTCGGACCGCCTGTCGAGTTGCGTTGCCAGTGCCGTGTAGTGATCGCGGTGACGTGAGCGCACGGCGTCGGCCTCGCCGGACTCGCCCAACTTCTGCTGCGCGTACTGACGCACCGTCTCCAGAAGCCGGTATCGGGTTCGCTCCCGGGCATGATCGGCAACCACCAGCGACTTGTCCACCAACAAAGTGAGTAGGTCAAGCACCTGGAACCGCTGCACTCCATCCTGGCCGGCGACGGCTTGGGCGGCGTCGATATCGAAGCCGCCCAAAAACGCCGCCAGGCGGCGAAACAGCACCCGTTCTGGCTCGGTCAGCAGCGCATGCGACCAGTCCACCGAGGCCCGCAGCGTTTGCTGTCGGCGCACCGCGGTACGCGCACCACCGGTCAACAGCCGGAAACGGTCGTGCAGGCTATCGAGAATCTCGGCCAGCGATAAGGCGCGCACCCGCGCCGCCGCCAGTTCGATCGCCAGCGGCAACCCATCTAGACGTGTGCAGATCTCACGCACCGTCGAAGCGCTCTCGTCGGTCACAGCGAAGTCGGATCTAACGTGGCGAGCCCGATCGACGAACAGTTCGATCGCTTCATCGGCCAGCGGCAGCGACGGCACCCGCCAACTCAGCTCCCCGGCAACACCGATCGGCTCACGGCTCGTCGCCAGGAATGTCACCCCCGTTGCGACGCCAAGTATTGCGGCGACCAACGCTGCGCAGGCGTCGAGCAGGTGCTCACAGTTATCCAGCACCACTAACATCTGACGCTCGCGCAGGAACCACCGCAGCGTATCCATGGTCGAAAGCCCCGGCTGCTCGGGCAGCCCGAACGCCCGCGCCACCACCGCGGGCAGCAAATCGGGATCGGTGATCGGCGCCAAATCGACCCACCACACACCGTTGTCGAATTCTCCGGCTATTTGCGCTGCGACCTGTGCAGCCAATCTGGTTTTGCCCACCCCGCCCGCACCGGTGAGGGTCATCAGCCGGTTGGCGGCGAGAAGCTCGCGCATATCCTGCATTTCGGCTTCACGCCCAACAAAATTGGTCAGCTGCACCGGAAAATGCTTAAACACAACGTCTTTCGTCGCCCGCAACGGTGGGAATTCGTTGCACAGGTCGGGATGGCACAGCTGCACAACACGTTCAGGGCGTTGAACGCCGCGGAGGGGATGCGTGCCGAGATCGGTCAGCCAGGCATCCTGGGGGAGTCCGTCCAGCACGAGCGCTTCGGTGACGCCCGACAGCACGGTCTGGCCGCCGTGGGCCAAATCGCGCAGCCGCGCCGTGCGGTTGATGCTCGGGCCGGCGTAGTTACCCTCGTCGCGTAACTGGATCTCGCCGGTGTGCACGCCGACACGTAACCGGATCGGGGCGAGCGGGGCGCGCTGGATCTCCAACGCCGCGGCCACCGCATCCGAGGCTCTGGCGAATGCCGCCACGAAGCTGTCACCTTCACCCTGCTCGACCGGTCGTACGCCGTCGTTCGACGCGATGATCTCTGACACGGCGTGGTTGAGCCGGGCCAACGCGGCGGTCATCTGGTTGGGTTGGGTTTCCCAGAGCCGCGTGGAACCCTCGACGTCGGCCAGCAGCATCGTCACTGTTCCGGTCGGCAGCAACCCGCTCACGCCCAGCTCGCTCCAGTCCACCAGCGGTGCATCCGCACGTGGCTCAATCTCGCTCATGCTAGCCAGCATGCGTTGAGCGCGTACCGCAAAACATCAGCGCAAACGCGTAGATTCGCCGACTGCCTTAGCGGATTGCTCCCGGGTCAACATGACGCTTCACCGCGTGGTTTTTTCGTGCGCGGTGTAATGCCGAATCGGCGCATGCCCCGGGCGGCGCCCGCTCGCAAGACGCCAAGTGCAATCTTCACCCTGTGCGGCGAGGAGGGATACCACAGCAGTTCCTTCGAGGCCGTCGGAATTCGCGGTGACGTGATGGCCTGCTGGCGGCAGTATTTGCGGATTCCTTCGGCGCCGCCCGCCCGCGTACCGATGCCCGACTGCTTCCAGCCGCCCATCGGGACCGCGTGGGCGAATATGTTCGACCCCACGTCGTTGACGTTGACCGCTCCCACCTCCAGTTGGCGGGCCACCCGTTCGCCGCGATCCTTGTCGGTGGTCCACACCGTCGCGGACAGACCATAGGCCGAATCGTTGGCCAGTCGGATCGCCTCGGCCTCATCGGCCACCTTCATCACCGGCAGCGTCGGGCCGAACGTCTCCTCGGTCATACATGACATCGACTGCTCGACGTCGACGAGCACCGTCGGCTCGAAAAACGTGCCCGTCCCCGTCGGTTTGCCGCCCGTCACAGCCTTGGCGCCCGCGGCGACAGCGTCGTCGACGTGGCGTTGCACGATGTCGCGCTGAGCAGAGGTAGCCAACGCCCCCACATCGTGTTTGCAGCTTCGGCCGTCCTGGCCTTGCCGCAACGCGGCGACCTTGCGAGTGAGTTTCTCGACGAACTCGTCGTACACCGGCTCCTCGACGTAGATGCGCTCCACCGATACGCACACCTGCCCCGAATTGACCAGGCCTCCCCATGCGATGCCGTTAGTGGCGCGCTCCAGATCGGCGTCGGCGAGCACGATCGCCGGGTCCTTGCCACCGAGTTCGAGGCTGTAGGGGATCAGCCGTTGCGCACACCGCACGGCGACCTTTCGGCCGGTTGCCGTCGACCCGGTGAACTGTAGGTAGTCGACAGCATCGATCACGGCGGCGCCGGTTTCGCCGTAGCCAGTCACCAGGGCGAGCACCGGAGGCGCACCGACCTCTCGCCAGCCGCGGACGAACTCGACCGCAGAAAGCGGGGTCACCTCCGACGGCTTGAGCAGCACCGCAGCGCCGGCTGCGAGCGCGGGCACCACGTCCAGTCCGGGCATCGCGAACGGATAGTTCCACGGCGTGATCACGCCGACCAGCGGATAGGGCCGGTACGTAGTGGTGAGCTTCTTGGCGAGGCCCACGAGGCCGAGCTGTGTCGGGTGGGCGTCGGCCAGAGACCTCTGAGCGTTGCCGGCCCAGTAGTTGAGAAGGTCGGCGACGCCGGTCGGTTCGGTGAGCGCCTCAGCACGTGTCTTGCCGCTCTCCGACTGCACTACGTCGGCGATGCGCTCGGTGTTGTCAAGCACCCAGTCCTGGAACTTCAGCAGCCACGTCGTGCGGCCCTTCGGGCCGATCGCTTCCCATTCGGGCTGAAATAGGCGAAGTTCCCGGGCCGTGCCGGCGACCGCGTCGGCCCGCTCGTTCGGCACGTCACCGACAACCCGCGCGTCGGCGGGATTGCGGACCTCTATGGTCAGGTCAGATACCTTCGTTTCAGTCATTTTTTGAAACCCTTTCCTGCGCAATGGAACCGGTGGGTTGGTCCTTTCTGCCGTCTCGTCAGCGGCGTTCAGGTTCGGCGGGCCGCTTCCTGGGCGAGCTGCACGCGGGAGGTCAGGCCCAGCTTGGTGTAGACGTGGGTGAGATGGGTTTGCACCGTGCGCGGCGAGATGAAAAGCCTTGCGGCGATGTCCTTATTGCCGAGCCCGTCGCTGACCAGGCGTACAACGTCGCGCTCCGTCGGGGTGAGCGATCCCCAGCCGTTGGCTGGGCGTTTGCGTTCGCCGCGGCCGCGTTGGGCATAGGCGATCGCCTCCTCGGTGGACAGCGCCGCGCCCTCGGCCCACGCCGCTTCAAAGTCCTGCTCGCCCAACGCATCACGTAGGTCCGCTACCGAGGCTTCATAGCCAGCGTCCCAGACCTTGAAGCGGACCGCGCCCATCCGCTGCCGGATGACCGCAGCCGCTCCGAAAAGACGCGCCGCTTCGCGGTGACTGCCAGCGTCGCCGGCCAGAGTGGCGACGCATTCGAGGATGTCGGGAATGTGAAGGTGTGCTTTGACTCCGGCAGCGCACGTTAGCGCGTCGTGGGCGGCGCACTCGGCCAGTGCGGGTTCTCCTGCCGCGATCGCAATCCGGATGCGGACCGACTGTGCCATCGCCGAGTGCAGCCCGGTTGTTGTCGAGCCGCCCTCGTCGGCCCAACGTCGGGCCGCGGCGAGATCCTGGTCTGCTAGCGCAGCCTCGGCATTGCCGGCTCGCTGCATTGCCGCCGTGGCACCACTCACGACGGTCATAGGAGGGGCGGCCCCGCGAGCCCCGTGTACGGCTGCACGATCTCCCGCGGCCAGCGCCGCGAATGCCAGTGCGACATGCCCGACCACCGCGAACCTTCCGCCAACCTCCGCGCCGCCCTTGAAGGCCTCCTCCGCCACCGCTTGGGCCGCGGCCGCCTCCCCTTGGCGTGCAAGTGCCATGGCGTGACCACTAAGACCGAACACCCTCCAGATCTCATCGTGAGCCGCCTCGGCTTCGGCGATCACCTCGCGGTATTGCGTGACGGCTCCGGTCAGGGCGCCCAGCTCCATCTGCGCTGTTGCGAGGCAAAAGCCACAGATACGCGAATTGAGCCTGTCACCGATCGCGTCGGCATGTTCGCGTCCCTCCTCAGCAACCGCGAGCATGCCGAGAGGGTCGCCCGCGGTAAAGGCGCCCATCGCCTGCCAGGCCAGGATCTGGCACAGCCTCCATCGATCGTCTAACGCACGGGCAAGGCTGATCGCCTCGGCGAAGCAAGACGTGGCCAGCTCGACGCGGTAGCCCTGTGCGGCGACGAAGCCGCAGGAGGCCAGGGTCCGGGCCAGCAGTGCCGGATCATCGAGTTCGCGCGCGATCGCCAGCGCTTGCTGGGTCTGATCCGTCCTCGCGGCGACGCCAGCCCAAGTATCAAGAACCGCGTGGTCGGCCAACGCCCGCGCCCGCGCCGCGGGCGGTACATCGGGGTGCTGCTCGTCGACGCCGGTAAGCGCGGTGTCGAACCAGGACCGCCCTTCCCGGATGCGGCCCCGCGCGAGCCACAGCGGCTGCAGGGACGACGCCAGCGCCAGCGCCAGCTCGACGTCGGAGTTTTCGAGGCTCCACCCGAACGCGGCGCGCAGGTTGTCGATTTCGATGTTGGCCTGCTGGAGGCGCTGTTCATAATCGCTGCCTGCTGGGGCGTCGAGCAGCGCCGCCATCGCTGTGTAGTGGTCGCGGTGGCGCGTCCGCACGGTGTCGGCTTCGTCGGATTCGCCGAGTTTTTCCAGGGCGTATTGGCGCACCGTCTCCAGTAGGCGGTAGCGCGTTGCGCCGCCGCTGTTGTCGGCGGTAACGAGGGATTTGTCGACGAGCAGGGTGAGTTGATCGAGAACCTGGAAGCGCTGCAGTTCACCACCGCCGGCGACCGTCTGGGCGGCGTCCAGGTCGAATCCGCCCAGAAATGCCGCCAGCCGGCGAAACAAGACTCTTTCGGGTTCGGTTAACAGCGCATGTGACCAGTCCACCGAGGCGCGCAGGGTTTGTTGGCGGCGCACCGCGGTGCGCGCGCCGCCGGTGAGCAGCCGGAAGCGGTCGTGCAGGCTGTCAAGGATATCGGGCAGCGATAACGCGCGCACCCGCGCGGCGGCGAGCTCGATGGCCAGCGGTACCCCGTCTAGGCGCGCGCAGATTTCGCCCACCGTCGCGGCGTTGTCGTCGGTGAGGGCGAAGTCGGGGCGGGCGTGGCGGGCCCGGTCGGTGAACAACTCGATGGCTTCATCGGCCAGCGTCAGCGACGGCACCCGCCAGCTCACCTCACCGGCTACCCCGATCGCCTCACGACTGGTGGCGAGCAGCGTCAGCGTCGCCGCCCCACTCAGCAGCGCGACCACCAGCTCGGCGCTGGCATCCAGCAGATGCTCGCAGTTGTCCAGCACGACCAGGATCTGACGGTTGCAAACAAACCGCAGCAGACTGTCGATGGTTGAGCGGCCCGGCTGGTCGGGCAGACCGAGTGCACAGGCCACCGTCAGCGGCACAAGCTCGGGGTCGGTGATCGGCGCCAGATCCACGTACCACACTCCGTCAGAAAAGCGGCTGACCTCGCCCGCCATTCCGGCCGCAACCTGGACCGCCAGCCGGGTTTTGCCCACTCCGCCCGCGCCGGTCAACGTCACCAGTCGGTTATCCGCCAGGATGTGCCTCACATCCTGTATTTGTGCGTCGCGGCCAACGAAATTAGTCAGCTGCGCCGGGAGACGTTCGGAGACAACGGGTTTCTGCGCGCGCAGCGGCGGGAAGTCGTTAACCACATCGGGGTGGCACAACTGCACCACTCGCTCCGGGCGAGGCAGATCGCGCAACGGGTGAGTTCCTAGATCGGTTAACCAGACGTCGGCCGGGAGCCAGTCGATCACCATGGCCTCGGTCGCACCCGACAACACCGTCTGACCGCCGTGGGCCAAATCCCGCAACCGTGCCGTGCGGTTGATGGTCGGACCGGCGTAGTTCCCCTCGTCGCGCAGCTGCACCTGGCCCGTGTGCACGCCTATTCGTAATCGGATCGGGGCCAGCGGAGCCCGCTGTAACTCCAACGCCGCCGCGACCGCGTCAGAGGCGCGGGCGAACGCCGCCACGAAACTGTCACCCTCACCTTGTTCGACGGGCCGCACGCCGTCGTGGGTGGCGATGATGTCCGAGACCGCCTGGTTCAGACGTGCGATCGCGGCAGTCATCTCGTCGGGTTGGGTCTCCCACAGTCGCGTGGAGCCCTCGACGTCGGCCAGCAGCAACGTCACTGTTCCGGTAGGCAGCAACCCGCTCACGCCCAGCTCGCTCCAGTCCACCAGCGGCGCATCCGCACGTGGCTCAATGTCGCTCATGCTAGCCAGCATGCGTGCCGTGCGACCGCAAAACATCAGCGCAAACGCGTATCTACGACCCCTGACCGCGCAGATCTACGCGTTCTGACCGATGGTCTGAGCCTCGCGACCTCGGATAGTCGAATTCGTCGAATCCGAGGAGGCCACCATGACCGTCGACGCCATCAATGGCTACCTGCCCACCGTCTTTGATGCCGGGCTACCGCCTATCGCTTACGAGCACGCACACAGTCCTGACGCAGCGCACAGGCTCATTCGCCAGGCCCGTCTGCAGGGGCCTGTCGCGTTGGGGCCGCACGGGCCCGAGGTCCTCAGCTATGAGCTGGTCCGGACTGTTCTGCGCGATACCAGGTTTCGCGTTCCGAAGGGCGGCTCACTTGAGGCGCAGGGCATTACCAGCGGGCCGGTGTGGGACAAGGCCATCACGGGTCTGTTGAGCCGGGACGGCGCCGATCACAATCGATTACGCAGACTGGTCTCGAAGGCGTTCACGCCACGCTCGACCGCGCGATTGAAGACCACGATCGCCGGGGTCATCACCGAGCTGGTCGACCCGGTCGCCGCCACGGGGCGCTGCGACGTGGTCGCCGACATCGCGCGCCGGTATCCGATTCCGATCATCAGCGGGTTGCTCGGCGCTCCACGCGAGGACTGGCAGCTGTTCTCCGACTGGGCCGACGACATCTTCAAAATCTTCGACTGGAACGTCGCCGAGGACACCCCGGTCATCATGGCGGCCTTCGACAAACTCGACGCCTACATCTACGACATGGTCGACCAGCGGCGCAACACCCTCACCGACGATCTGGTCTCTGAGCTGATCCGCGCCGAAGAGGATGGCGACCGACTTACCTCCGACGAGCTGATAATGCTCGCCGCAGTCCTGCTCATGGCGGGCACCGACACCACCCGCAATCAGCTGGCCGCCGCCGTGCAGGACCTGTGCGATCACCCCGAGCAGTGGGCCCTGCTCGCTGAGCATCCCGAGCTCGCGCCGCAGGCTGTCGACGAGCTCATGCGCCATAGCCCCGTCATTTTCGCCACCATGCGCAAGGCTGTCGAAGATGTCGAACTCGACGGCGTGATGGTGCCCGCCGGCGCGCACGTGATCGTCAACACCGCCGCCGCCAACCGCGACCCCGACGTCTACGACGATCCCGATCGCCTCGACATCACCCGCGAAGCGCCGGCGACCATGCTCACGTTCGGTGGCGGGATCCACTACTGCCTGGGCGCACACCTCGCCAGAGCCGAGCTCGCCGAAGCATTGACCGTCATCACGCGCCGCATGCCCAACCCACGCCGCAGCGGCCCGGCCCCGTGGAAGCCACTGGTCGGGATCACCGGACCAACGGCCCTGCCCATCGAATTCGACGCTGAACACTAATACCGAGTTAATTCGCCGAAGCAAGGCTACGCTTCGCCGACAGGTCAGGTCGTCCCGCCTGAAATCTGACTCGACAGGAGCTTTCATGCAACGGACGGCATCGATCAATCGGCTGGCGATCGCCATTCTCGCGGTGACTATTGGGGTGGCAGGCTGTAGTTCCAAGCCCAGCAGCAACTCAGCGGCGAGCAAACCGTCGGCCACCTCCACCACTACGACGACCGTCACGACGCAAGCGAGCCAAGCGAAGGTGGCGCCGCGGACCCTCGTACCGGGTCCAAACCCAACCATCGCGAGCTACATCCAGCAGAACGGCATCACCGAAACCGCCGTGCACCGTGGCGATCCCGGCGCGCCGACCATTGACCTGCCGATCCCTGACGGCTGGGCCGCTGCCGGACCCGACACCCCCGCCACGGCGTACTGGGCCATCGTCGACACCGGCCCGGAAGCCGCTAAATACACACCCAGCATCGTGGCGACGGTGTCCAAACTCGTCGGCAACGTCGACCAGCAAAAGCTCCTCGATCTTGCCTCGGGGGAACTGAAAAACCTGCCGGGATTCAAGCCCATGGGCGACGGCGCCACCGGCACCCTGGCCAATTTCCCTGCCTCCCAATTCGGCGGAACGTGGACGCAAGGCGCCCAGTCGAGAGCGGTCGCGCAGAAAACCGTGGTCATCCCGGCCAGCGGCGCGGTCTATTTGCTGAGACTGAACGCCGACTGCCTCGAAGACCAGATCGGCCAAGCACTGCCCGCGACCATCACGATCGACGAAAAGGCAACGATCGCCCTGTAGGCCACTCGCCTTTGACTGTGCGGCAACGTCTTTCGTCGCGACAAGTCAACGACGTGTTGGCGGCGGGCTGATTCCACGCCTTGCCGAAGATGAATAGACGGAGGCTTCTCGGTCGAACTGCTTGCCAGGCCACGACGATGCGACAAGCTGTGGCCATGCCAGATCGCGTTCCGCCGGCCGTGGGCCGGCGCCACCTCATCGGGATTTCACTATCGGCGGCCAGTGCGTTGGCTCTGTCAGCATGCAGTAGCTCGCCTCCCAAGGCACCCCCAGTGGATGAAGTACCGGTCACTCCGCCTGAAGACCTGATGCGTGAGCATGGCGTGCTCAAGCGCATCTTGCTGATCTATCGAGAGGGCATCCGCCGCCTGCAGCTTGACGATCAGAATCCAGCGCAGGCGCTCAACGCGAGTGCCGGCATTATCCGAAGCTTCATCGAGGACTACCACGAACACCTCGAAGAGCAGTACGTCTTTCCTGCGCTGGAACAAGCGAACAAACTCCGCGACGTCACCACCGTGTTGCGCACTCAGCACCAGCGTGGCCGCGCGGTGACGGATCGTGTCCTCGGTGCCACCGCGACGGCTGTGCTTGATCAGCCTGCGCGAGATGCCTTGACGCGCGATATGTCCGCTTTCATCCGGATGTACGAGCCGCATGAAGCATGGGAAGACACGGTTGTCTTTCCCGCTCTGCGTGACGTGCTGCCTGCACAGAAGTTCCGCGAGCTGGCTGAAACCTTCGAAGACGAGGAACATCGACGGTTCGGACCGACGGGCTTCGAGGGAGTCGTCGCCAAAGTCGCCGACATCGAGAAGGGTCTTGGCATTTACGATTTGAGCCAGTTCACCCCGAGCTGACTAGGGCTTGTCCGATTTGGTGAGTTCGTTGGCCCACACGGACTGGGCCCCGGAGTCACCGATCCGAACCACCTGAACGATGGCGGCCGCGCCCACAACGATCGAGACGACGGCGACCAGCACCTTGACGACCAACCCGGGTGTGGCGGCCCGAACCTCACGCCGGTGCACCAAGACCAGTACGACGGCCACGACGAGCAGCGCGATCGAGAAGTAGATCATCCAGCTACCCCGGTCGGCGTGGGTGTTCAAGATGTCGTGGTGGTGATGTTCCCGGTCGTACAGCCACGCCCCGGCGTTCGCGGTGATCGGCGTCAGCACAGTCGTGACCACCGCAAAAGCAAGCACCAGCCAAACCAGGTGTCGCCGCGCCGCCGGCCACAGCGCGCACATAATTTCGAGCAGCGCCGTCAACGGCGCCAACACCACCATGGCGTGCACGAGCAGCACGTGGGCCGGGAGCCCCGAGATGGTGGTCAACGTCATCGCGCACTCCTCAAAAGTCGCTGGCTCTTGCTGACTTCCTACACTGTGCCGGTGCGTCTTGTCTTCGCCGGAACTCCGGAGCCCGCGCTGCCCGCGCTGCAGAGCCTCATCGACTCGCCGCGTCATGAGGTCATCGCGGTGCTCACCCGGCCGGACGCCGCATCAGGACGTCACGGCAAGCCACAGCCGTCGCCGGTGGCCCGACTGGCACTCGAGCATGGGATCCCTGTGCTGCGCCCGCCACGACCCAACAGCGATGAGTTCGTCGCCGAGTTGTCCGAACTTCAGCCCGACTGCTGCCCGGTGGTCGCGTTCGGTGCGCTCTTGCGCGACGCGCTGCTGGCGGTGCCGGTGCACGGCTGGGTGAATCTGCATTTCTCGCTGCTGCCCGCCTGGCGCGGGGCGGCGCCGGTGCAGGCGGCGATCGCCGCGGGGGACACCGTCACCGGTGCGACGACCTTCCAGATCGAATCCGGTTTGGACTCCGGACCCGTCTACGGCGTGGTGACCGAGGCGGTCCGCCCGATCGACACCGCGGGGGATCTACTTGCGCGGCTGTCGATTTCGGGTGCGGCACTGCTGTCGACGACGCTGGACGGCATCGCCGACGGGGCGCTGACACCGGTGCCGCAGTCCACCGGGGGAGTCAGCGTCGCGCCGAAGATCACCGTCGAGCAGGCGCGGGTGCGCTGGGATCTGCCGGCCGAGGTCGTCGAGCGACGCGTCCGCGCCGTCACCCCCAATCCCGGCGCGTGGACCCTGATCGGCGATCTGCGGGTCAAACTCGGACCCGTGTACCTCGACACGGATATTCAGGGCCTTCCAACGCCGTTGTCGCCCGGCGATATTCACGTCGACCGGCGCAGCGTGCGAATCGGCACTGCCTCGCAGCCCGTCCGGCTGGGCCAGGTCCAGGCACCAGGCAAGAAGGCCATGAACGCCGTCGACTGGGCCAGGGGAGCCCGCCTCGACCCGTCAGCGCAAGCCTCATGACGCCACCCAAGGGCAAGCCGAGGCGCAAGCCGTTGGATCCGGCCCGTCGGGCCGCATTCGACGTCCTGCGGGCGGTGCGTGAACGCGACGCCTACCCTAACCTGTTGCTGCCAGTGCTTCTGCGCGAGAGGCACATTCACGGTCGCGATGCCGCGTTCGCCACCGAGCTGACCTACGGCAGCAGCCGCGTTCGCGGGCTGCTGGATGCGGTCATCGGCTCGGCTGCCAACCGTTCGCCGGAGACTATCGACCCGGTGTTGCTCGACCTGCTGCGGCTCGGGACCTATCAACTGTTGCGCACCCGCGTCGACGCACATGCCGCCGTCTCGACCACCGTTGAGCAAGCGGGCATCGAATTCGACTCGGCGCGTGCCGGTTTCGTCAACGGCGTACTGCGGACCATCAGTACCCGCGACGAACAGTCCTGGGTTGACGAACTGGCGCCCGACCGGTCCGCCGATCCGATCGGCCACGCCGCGTTCGTGCATGCCCACCCGCGCTGGATCGCGCAGGCCTTCGCCGACGCGCTCGGCGCTGCCGCCGGCGAACTCGACGCTGCGCTGGCCGGTGACGACGAGCGGCCCCAGGTGCATCTGGCCGCCCGGCCTGGCGTGCTGACCGCCGAGGAACTCGCCGGCGCGGTAAATGGCGCGGTGGGTCGGTATTCGCCGTATGCGGTGTACCTGCCGTCGGGCGACCCCGCAGACCTGCCCGCGGTGCGCGACGGTCAGGCTCTGGTGCAAGACGAGGGCAGCCAACTGGTTGCGCGCGCGCTCACCCTGGCCCCGATCGCCGACGACTCCGGGCGATGGCTGGACCTGTGCGCCGGCCCGGGCGGCAAGACCGCGCTGTTGGCCGCGCTGGGCTTGGAGTCTGGTGCCCGGGTCACGGCGGTGGAGCCATTCGAGCACCGCGCCGACCTGGTTGCCGAGAACACCGCCGGCCTGCCGGTCGAGATCGTGCGGGCCGACGGTCGACAGAGCGGTCTGACCCCCGGATTCGACCGGGTTCTGGTCGACGCCCCGTGCACCGGTCTGGGTGCGCTGCGGCGTCGGCCCGATTCGCGCTGGCGGCGTCAACCCTCCGACATTCCGGCGTTGACCCGGCTGCAGCGCGAGCTGTTGGCGGCGGCGATCTCACTGACCCGGCCCGGCGGTGTGATTCTGTACGCCACCTGCTCGCCGCACCTGGCCGAGACGGTCGGGGTCGTCGCCGACGCGCTGCGCCGTCATCCGGTCTCCGCGTTGGATACCCGGCCGCTGTTCGATCCCGTAGCGGATCTGGGCGACGGCCCCTACGTGCAGCTCTGGCCGCACCGGCACGGCACCGACGCCATGTTCGCCGCGGCGCTGATCAAGTCGGACGGGTGAATCGGGCCTGCATCGTCGCCCTACTAGGCTGGCTTTCATGTCAGGCAACTCCGATCGGCCGATGATCGCGCCGTCGATACTGGCCGCTGATTTCGCCCGGCTGGCCGATGAGTCCGCCGCCGTCGAAGGGGCGGACTGGCTGCACGTCGACGTCATGGACGCGCATTTCGTGCCGAACCTGACCATCGGGCTGCCGGTGGTGGAAAGCATGCTGGCCGCCACCGACATTCCGATGGATTGCCATCTGATGATCGAAGACCCCGACCGCTGGGCGCCGCCGTACGCCGAGGCGGGCGCTTACAACGTGACCTTTCACGCCGAGGCAACCGACAACCCGGTCAGCGTGGCCCGCGACATCCGAGCCGCCGGCGCGAAAGCGGGGTTGAGCGTCAAGCCCGGCACGCCGCTGGAGCCGTATCTGGACATCCTGAAGGACTTCGACACATTCCTGGTCATGTCGGTCGAACCCGGTTTCGGCGGCCAGAAATTCATCCCCGAAGTCCTGAGCAAGGTGCGCGCGGTGCGCAAACTGGTCGACTCCGGCGAGTTGACGATCCTGGTCGAGATCGACGGCGGCATCAACGCCGACACGATCGAGCAGGCCGCCGAGGCCGGTGTCGACTGCTTCGTCGCGGGCTCAGCGGTTTTCGGGGCCGACGACCCGGCGGCCGCTGTCGAGGCGCTGCGACGGCGGGCCGGCGCCGTGTCACCGCACCTGCACCGATGAGCACCCCGGCGGCCATCAGCTACGACGCCGCCATGCAATTGGCCGTCGAGCAGGCCGAGCTGGTCAAAGGCAAGACCTATCCGAACCCGCCGGTCGGCGCCGTCGTCCTGGACCGCGACGGCCGGGTCGTCGGTGTCGGCGGCACACAACGGGCGGGTAGCGCCCACGCCGAGGTGGTCGCATTGCGTCGGGCAGGGCGGCTGGCCGACGGCGGCACGGCTGTCGTCACGTTGGAACCCTGTAATCACCACGGCAAGACCCCGCCGTGTGTGGACGCGCTCCTGGAATCCGGTGTTGCGACAGTGGTTTACGCGGTCGGCGACCCGAACCCGACCGCGGCCGGCGGTTCCGCCCGACTGGCTGCGGCCGGTGTCCGCGTCATCGGCGATGTGCAAGCCGACCCGGTGGTGACGGGGCCGTTGCGCGAATGGCTGCACAAGCAGCGCACCGGGTTGCCGCACGTGACATGGAAATACGCCGCCAGCATCGACGGGCGTAGCGCTGCCGCGGACGGTTCCAGCCAATGGATCACCAGCGAGGCCGCGCGCGCCGACGTGCACCGGCGCCGGGCTACGGCCGACGCGATCGTGGTGGGGACGGGCACCGTGTTGGCGGACGACCCGGCCCTGACCGCGCGCCTGCCCGACGGCGGTCTGGCAGAGCGGCAACCCCTTCGCGTGGTGGTCGGCAAGCGCGAAATACCCTCAGAGGCAAAGGTTCTGAACGACGATTCGCGGACCATGGTGATGCGGACGCGCGAGCCCGCCGAGGTGCTTCAGGCGCTGTCGGATCGCACCGACGTCCTACTTGAAGGTGGGCCCACTCTGGCCGGAGCATTCCTGCGGGCGGGGGCGATAGACCGCATCCTCGCCTACATCGCGCCGATCCTGTTGGGCGGGCCCATCGTTGCGGTCGACGACGTCGGGGTGCCGAGCATCAGCCGAGCGCTGCGCTGGCGGTACGACGGCATCGAGCGCGTCGGTCCGGACGTAGTGCTGAGTCTGGTGCCCCGTGAGCCCTCGCCCGGCCCGGTCAGGGGCGACCGCCCAAGCCCGGGATGAGCATCGGCACGCGGCGACGGTAGTCGCGGTACTGCTCGCCGAACGCTCGGATGAGGTCGTGCTCCTCGAATCGAACCGCGAGCAGGATGTAGCCGGTCAGAACCGCCGCAAAGAGTAAGTGGCCCAGCGTCATTGCCGGTGTGACCCAGAACGCGATCAGAAAGCCGGTGTATATCGGGTGCCTGACCACTCCGTAGAGAAACGGTGTCTTGAACGGGTGCTCGGCATGCCGCCGTCCTCGCAACCGCGCGAACACCTGACGCAGGCCGAACAGGTCGAAATGATCGATGAGGAAGGTGCTCAGCAGCACGATCGCCCACCCGGTAAGCGCGGTGGCGATCAGCAACGCCCGCCAGGGCTGGGCGTTCACGTGCCATATGTCGGCGGTGATCGGGCGCCATGCGGCGAAGAGAATTAGCAGACAGAAGCTGGCGGCAAGGACATACGTCGACCGTTCTGCGCTGGGCGGCACAATGCGGGTCCACCGCCGTTTGAAGCCAGGCCGTGCCATGGCACTGTGTTGCAGCCCGAAAAGCGCGAGCAACGCCGCGTCGATCACCGCAGCAGCGACCGTGAGGCTGCCGTGACCGATGCCGCCACGATCGATGGTCTTGTCGACGAGATGCACACCGCCGACTGTGAAGTCGGCGTCGGCGACAAATCCGATCAGGTAAAGAAAGGCGAACAGAAAAATCGCGTAGCAAACCACGCCGTAGGCCGCAGTTAGGACGCCCCCGGCCGAGCCGCCGGACGGTCGCGATAGGGGCACTTCGCTGCGCGCCACACCGAAATTATGCTCTGCGTTTCGACCGAGCGATACTGCTTTCCGCTCGTCTTCGGCGGCTGGCGCTTACGTCACGCTCTGGGCCCGACGGCCTGCTCCTCGAGAACCGCAGGCTCGTCGGCGTGGACGTGCCGACTGCTGATCAGCAGCCCCAGCAGCGCGCCGACCAGGCAGACCACCACGGTCACCTTGAAGATCTCGCCATACATTCCGGCGAAGGCTTCGCGGTACATGGTGGCCTGATGCAAAACCCGCTCGGTGAGGCTGGCGTTGGCCGGCAGCGCGGACGCCAGTTTCGCGACGAGTTGCGGCAGCCGGTAGAACCCCCACGCGCTCAGCGCGGCCACCCCGATCAGCATGCCGGTCATCCGGGCCACCACTACCGCAGCCGACGCGATGCCGTGCTGTGCCGAGGGCACCACCCGCAAGCTGGCTGACGTCAGCGGAGCGATCACCAGACCCAGCCCGATGCCGGCGATCGCGAGATCGGTATCCAACGCCGGCAGCGACAGCATGCCGAAAATGCTGTGGTGCTCGTCCAATAAGTCGACCGACCACTTCGAGATCAGCCAGTAGCCACCGGCGGCGATCAACAGGCCCGCGAAGGCCACCGACCGGTCGCCGACTCGTGTCGCGATCCAGCCTCCGACCAGCGCGCCGATCGGCAGCGCTGCCAAGAACCACAGCAGCATCATCGCGGCGTGGCCCTGGTCTTTACCGAGCACGCCCTGCGCGAAGAGTTCGACGTCGACCAGCGTCACCATCAATGCCGCACCGGCGCACAGGGACGCACCCAGCGCTGACAGGAACGGCCGGAAGTGCACGCCGGTGGGTTCGATTAGCTTGGTGCGCGAGAAACGTTCCCAGACAATGAAAATCACCGCGGCGACGACGGCGGCGACGATCAGGGGCGGGCCGTAGCTCGGGAGGGCGTGCTTCCCGTCGGGGTTGGCGTTGTAGAGACCGATGACCGCCAGACCCAGCGTGATTGCCAGCAGCAGTCCACCGATCACGTCGATCTTCTCCGGCTCGGCGTTGCGGTCTCGCGACGGCAGGCTGAAGTGGATCATCAGCATCGCGGCCAGCGCCAGCGGCACGTTGATCCAGAACACGTCCTGCCAGCGACTGGTCAACCAGACGATGAAGATTCCGTATAGCGGGCCGAGCACGCTGCCCAATTCCTGCGCGGCACCGATGCCGCCGAGGACGCCTGCGCGGTTGCGCTGGGCCCACAGGTCGGCACCCAGCGCGAGCGTCACCGGCAGCAGCGCGCCGCTGGCCACGCCCTGGATGGTGCGGCCGACGACCAGCACATCCAGATCGGTGGATAGCGCGGTGACCACCGAGCCGATGAGGAAAGTGGCCAGGCTGACCTGCAACAGCAGCTTGCGGCCGAATCGGTCAGAAGCCCGGCCCAACAGCGGCATGGCGGCGATGTAGCCCAGCAGATACCAGGTGATGATCGGGGTGATGCGCTGCAGGTGATTGACCGGGATGCCGATGGTGCCGATGATGTCGCGCATGATCGTGACCACGACATAGGTGTCGAGGGCACCGAGGAGTACGGCAAGACTGCCGGCGCTGATCGCGACGCCGCGCCCGGCGTGCTGGGGCGCCGTCATCCGCCGGCTACCGGGGGCTTAGTGACCTGGACCGGCGCGTTCCAGTTGGACAGCGTCATCTGTACCGAGTTGCCCGGGGTCTGCTCCAGCTGGACCTGCACCAGTTGGTGGTCACCGTTCTCCTCGATCCACACGGTCGTGTTCGCCGGTTGAGTGGCTTTCATCTGCGGGGCAAGGCCGTTGACCGCATCCGCCGACGTAGTCCCGGTGATCTTGACGGTGCTTTGCCCGTTGATCGTCTCGCGCGACTGCGATTTCGGGTTGCTGAGGTTGGTCAAGACGTTAGCCAGGCCGGTGTCCGGCTTGAGGATCGACGACGGGTCGTAGATCGACGCGGCCGGACCGAAGTTCTCCCACTGACCCGGACTGAGGGTCGCGTAGAGGGTTCCGCCATCGACCACGAACTGCGCGTCGATGTCTGAGCCGCCGAACGTGATGTTGGCGTTGCCCTGAGCGGCGGTGGCCGGCGTGGTGGTCAGATCGCCGGTGAGCGTCTTGATCGGCAGGTGCTTGATCTTGCCGTTGACCGAGAGCGCCAGGTGCACGCTCTTGACGGTTTTGGTGACCTGGCTCGATTCCTTGATCAGGGTCGCCGCGTCCGGCAGGGCAGCGCCGGATTGTTTCGAGGACGACGAGCAGCCGCTGACGAGGGCGGCGGCCGTCGCCAGGGCGGCGAGAACGGCAAGAATCGGGCTGAGTCGGCGCGGCGTCTGCATAGGTTGCATCGTAGAGGGTCCGGTTGACCCGACTGCGAAGCGCAAGGTGACGGGACATCGCGCGCGGGATAGCGACTCACTAACCTGAAGCTGTGTTCACCGGAATCGTCGAGGAGTTGGGTGAGGTCGTCGGCAAGGACGAACTGGGCGATTCCGCTCGCTTCACCATTCAGGGTCCCGTAGTGACCGCCGACGCCGGGCACGGCGACTCGATCGCCGTCAACGGCGTGTGCCTGACGGTCGTGGAACTGCTGCCGGGAGGCCAGTTCACCGCAGACGTGATGGGCGAGACGCTGAGCCGGTCCAGCCTGGGACGGCTGGTTGCGGGCAGTGCGGTCAACCTCGAACGGGCCGCGGCGGTGAACAGCCGTCTGGGCGGGCACATCGTGCAAGGCCATGTCGACGGTACCGGGCAGATCCTGACCCGCTCGCCTGCCGAGAACTGGGAAGTGGTGCGGATCGGGATGCCCGCCGAACTGTCTCGCTACGTCGTTGAAAAAGGCTCTATCACTGTCGACGGCATTTCGCTGACGGTCTCCAGCCTCGGAGACGACTGGTTTGAGGTGTCGCTGATCCCGACCACGCTAGAGCTCACGACGTTGGGGCGAGCAGCGCCGGGGACACCGGTCAACCTTGAAGTCGACGTGATCGCCAAATATGTCGAGCGGCTGATGCGGTCTTAAGACGTCGCACCAGGGGGCGCTGGCGAAGGCGGAATGGGTGGCGGCTGTTGATGGTGACGGCTGTTCTGTCCGTCGATCACCGGGACAGGCGGTTGAGGCGGCGGTGCCGGCGCGGCGTGCGACAGTGGCGCCGGAGCGACGAGGACCGCGGCGACC
This sequence comes from Mycobacterium sp., assembly GCA_049589475.1. Classification (GTDB taxonomy): domain Bacteria; phylum Actinomycetota; class Actinomycetes; order Mycobacteriales; family Mycobacteriaceae; genus Mycobacterium. The sequence goes on along the minus strand of JBAWAV010000128.1, from coordinate 758 downwards.
GCGAGGGCGGCTAGCGTGCCACCGCGTCGCCGCGCACGCTGAATCCCTTCGGCCACATTGCCCATCCGGTGAGTTTAGTTGCGGAACGTGACACGTGGCGAGGTCCTTAACGGAACCTGAACCCCCGTGTGCAACGCCCGCTCCGCCGATCGGCGAAGCGGGCGTCTCGCAAGGTGACTCTTTACAGCGGAATCCAGACTCCGAAGAAGTTGAAGCCCCACTGGTTGAACCCAGGGTTCCAGATCGGGTTTTCGTTGTAGCCGTAGTAGTTGATCGGCCCGTAGTTCCACGGTCCACCGGGCGGCGGAAGTGGCCGGTCCCAGGCAGGTCGCGGTGGTTCGCCAGGACCCCACGGTGCAGGTCCGTCGCCCCACGGGGCTCCGCGGAAGTAGCCGCGGTGGTCGTCCCCGTGCCATGGGCCGCCGGGGCCGTGGTCACCGGGACCACCAGGTCCGCCAGGTCCGCGGTCACCCGGTCCACCCGGTCCGCCGGGTCCGTGGTCACCGGGACCACCAGGTCCGCCAGGTCCGCGGTCACCCGGTCCACCCGGTCCGCCGGGTCCGTGGTCACCGGGACCACCCGGTCCGCCGGGCCCGCCAGGTCCGTGGTCACCGGGACCACCGGGACCACCCGGTCCGCCGGGTCCATGGTCACCCGGTGCACCCGGTCCGCCTGGTCCCTGGCCGCCACCCCCGCCACCGCCTGGCTGGTGGGGTGCCGGCGCCGCATGGCTCGCCGCCGGTGGGGCGCCGTGGCCC
>JBAWAV010000127.1:0-6585 GCA_049589475.1 Mycobacterium sp. | reverse complement strand
CGCTGTCGCCGGCCTGTAGGCCGGTGAAGGCGTCGCCGGGCTGCAGCAGGTCGGCGGCGTTGATCCCGCCGAACAGCGAGTCGAGGTTGACGTTGCCGAACGGCGTGACCAGGGTGTCGGTGACGGTGCCGCTGGTGCTTCCGACGTCCGGGGTGGCGGTGTAGACGTTCTCGTAGCCGTTGCCCAGGTTGAGGGCGTCGTAGACCGTTCCCGTCGCCGGCAACTGCGAGGCGTCTACGCCGGCGGCGGGGGTGCTATCCAGGACGGTGAACTCCGTGTTGGGCAGGCCCAACAGGCTCGTGACGGCTTCGTTGGTGTCGATGCTGCCGAGGTCAGTAGCGCTCGACCCGGTGCCGCTGTACACGTCGAAGCTTTGCGGGGCGAGGCTGATGACGCCGAGAGCCGTCCCGCCGCCGAGGCTCAACAGCGGCGGAGCAAGGCTGAACGCGGAGACAGGGTCGAAACCCTCGCCGCCGGCCGCCAACATGGGGTCGAAGGTGGTGCCGCCGACGGTGAAGGCGTCGTCACCGGGAGCGCCGACGGCGACGGCGGCCTGCAGGAACGCGGCGGCTAGCAGTCCACCGCCAGCTGTGGCCGCGGCCGTCAACGGAATATAGCGATTCATCTGGGCACTCCCATTCGCTCAGGGCGACGTTGCCTTGGCGTGCCAGTCGGGTTCTTACCGGCCAGTAAGCTGAGAATTTACTCAGTGTTGACAAGTTGTCAATACTGCGGTGCGGGTTTTTTGCAGGCAGTCGTTTGTGCATGTCACGAAGTGTTATGGCGAGTTCGACCCCCCTTATGGTGGATACACCTGACCGTCTCTTCGTCATGCGACCTGAGAGTGGCGTAAGCCCGCTGAGAGCGTTTTGCCTGAGACTCTGGCCTGCGAAGCAGCGGCGTTGCAGACCGGCGGTGTGGGCTTGCGCCTCGTTGATGTCTCGTCGTAACGATGCACACGCTAAGCACGGGGGCGGCATGGACGCAGCCGAGAACCTTTCGGACGCTTAGAAACTGCCAGTGCCAGCGTAAGGCCACCAGTCATCTGCGTCATTTGGGTTGTAGTACTCGCCATGCGACGGTTGGGCCGGCGGTGGTGGAGGCGGTGCCGGCCCCGGTGGATCTGCTGGCGGCGGCGGGAGTACAGCCGGCATAATCGGCGTGCCGCTCCAACCGGGCGCCGCATACGCAGGGACGCTCACTGCGGCCGTGGGTATGGCGATGAGCACCCCCGCCACGGCGATCTTCCTGATGCTGCTGCCGACGCTGGATGACAGTGCCCAAGTCATTGGTCACTCCCTCCAGCGGGTCCCGAATACCGCCGATACTGCCACTTAATTGCTCCATGCGACAGGTCCCGGAGGCGCAGGCGATGAACGGCATCGAACGGGGTGTGAATCTCGAGTTCTGCTGAGCGGATTTACCGTTCGTTCAAGCGATCGATCGTGCCGGCCAGCGTCGTTCTGGTCCGCTCGAAAAAGCCCAACGTATGAACGTCCGTAGGCCCGGTGACGCGAAGCTGCACGTTCAGTTCCCTGAAACGGCGGTAGCGGATGATCCTCAGCTCAATGCTGTGCGGATCGGGGCCCGAGCTACTGCGCGCTGTGAACGTAACCGAGATCGATGTGGGGCGGTCCACGCGTTCGAGGCAATCACGCAGATCAGCCCCTGCCACGGTCTGATCGTCTGAGTGGCCGACGTGATAGTCGCTCTTTTCGGTGGATGTCCCCAGCGACTCGGCGCACCGGGCGACCACGGGTTCGAGCGCGTTCCATGCAGCGACCACGTCAGTACCCTCGATCTCCAACTCGGCCAGGTGACTTGCACTACTCATCTGCGCAGTTTTTCACCCTTGGGCCGGCGAAGCAGTCTCTACGACGGCGGCGACGCGGGTGCCGCGCCCTGGCGCGGTGTCGATCACCAGCTTCCCGCCGATAGCTGAGACGCGGTCGGTCATATTGGTCAACCCGGTGCCGATGGTCGTGGGCTGGAATCCGCAACCGGTGTCGCTGATCGTGACGGCTAGTGACCGCGCGTCGGCACGCGCGGCAATCGTCACGCTGGTGTCGGGGCCGCCGTGCTTGGTGGCGTTCTGCAGCGCCTCGATGCAACAGAAATACAGTGCGGCCTCGATGGAGGCGGGGTAGCGGCCGAGGCCCTGCAGGTCGAGGTGAATCGGGATCGGGGTGTGCGCGGCCACCGCCGGTAACGCCCGGGACAGACCCCCGCTGACCAGCGACGGCGGGTAGATGCCGTGAGCGAGCCGGCGAATCTCGGCAATCGCGGATTCGAGCAGCCCGGAGGCCTCGGCGAGCAGCGGCCGGTGTTTGCCTTCCTCGGCGCCGCGGGCCAGCTGAATGAGCACCGCCAGAGCGACGAGGTGCTGCTGGGCACCGTCATGCAGGTCGCGTTCGAGGCGACGCCGCTCCTCGTCGGCGGCCGTGACCAGCCGACTGCGTGACGCCTCGGCTTCGGCGGCGCGCTCGGCGAGCATCTGCTCCGACACGGCCAGTGCGGCGGCGTTGTTCCAGGCGATCACGAGGATGTGGAAGGCGTTCAACGGCAGGGCTATGACGATGAACGCGGTCTCGATCCAGCGCGGCGGTTCGCCGGCCAGGTGTACGAAATGCTGAAAACGTGCCACCGCGGCCAACGCCAGCACACAGCCGGCAGTGATCGCGGCGAACGTCAGCCCGCGCTGCCAGCCGATGTAGGGCTGGGCGAAAACGACGGGCACCAGGGCAAGGAGCACCATCGCCGGCAGCAGGTTGGGTGCGACCAACGTGAGGAGCAGAACGGCGGCCCAGTTGCCGATACACGCCAGCGTGATGGATTGCTGATGTTCACCGCGGCGTGCCAACGACAGCGCCACCGCCAGCACGAGACACTGCGCGGCGCATATCGCGGCGATGGCCAAGAACCAGGCAGAGCGCAGCACGAACTGGTATTCCCACAGCGGCAGCAACACGCCGGCACCGAAGTACATCGCCATATGACCGGCAAGGAACAGCTGAAAACGCTCCACCGTGAAACGGTGAACGAGGTCGTGCCCCAACAACGACGAGGACCGAACGGCCGCGAGAAACAAAACCTTCGGCACCCGCCAGTAGGGCACCGACTCGTCCGCCGTCGCGGGGCTCAGTGGCTGGCTTGCCATAACCGCGTCAGCAGGGCCGGACTGAGGTGTTCTTTGTGCAAGTAGGCCGCGGCGCCGCAATCCGCCGCTCCCGGCGGGAGGTCCTCTTCGTCATACGTCGACGTCAACAGCACCGTCACTTCTGGATGTGCGGCGCGGATGCGCCGGGTCGCTTCGATGCCGCCCATACCCGGCATGTGGATGTCCATCAGCACGACCCCGGCGCTGCCATCCGGAATGAGTTCCATCGCGGACTCACCCGACTCACAACCGCCGGCCATGGCGAAGCCGTCCGTGGCAGCCACGGCGGCGGCCGTCGCACGCCGGAAACTGGCTTGGTCGTCGACAACCCAGACCCGCACCCGATCCTCCGCCATCTTCGGATGATGCTGCGCGGCTTCGTTGTGCACGATGGTGTACACACCACTCTTTTCGTGGTGTGCACGTTACTTCTCCGGTGCATAGTTATGGTCGTCGAGGAACATCAGCACGGCCTTGACCCGTCGATCAACGGAATCGTTAACGGTCAAGCCGAGTTTGGCGAATATGGAATTGATGTGCTTTTCGACTGCCCGCTGAGTCAGCACGAGCCGTTTCGCCACCGTGCGGTTGCTGAGCCCGGTTGCCAGTTCGGCCAGCACCTCGCGTTCTCTGGGGGTCAGCCGATTGAGCGTCGCGGCGGAGTTCGGCTGCGCGAGTAGCGCTTCCACCACCAGCGGGTCGAGCACCGTCCCGCCGCCGGCAACCTGGTGCACTGCTTCGCTGAGCTGGTCGAAATGAGAAACGCGTTCCTTCAACAGGTAGCCACGGGCCGCCGTACCGCCGTCCAGCAACCCCGTTGCGTAGTGCGGATCGGCGTACTGCGACAGGACGATCACACCGATATCGGGATGCGCCGTCCGCATCCACCGGGCCAGGCGGATGCCCTCATCGGTTGACGTTGGCGGCATCCGCACATCGGTGAACAGCAACGTCGGACGATGTTGTTCGATCAGTTCGACGGTGGAGTCGTAATCCTCGGCGACGCCGACGACAGTGACGTCTGCATCGGTCGATAACGCCCGGTGAACGCTGTCTCGCACCAAGAGGTTGTCTTCGGCAATGACGACCGAAATTCGATCACTCACCGTTCCGCCGCCCTTTCTCGATCTTGATTCCTAGGACTATCGGCGCATCTTTGGCGGGCCGCTAGAGTAGTGCACTACTTAATTCGCAGCGGTGCGCACACTTGGGTGTGCACACCACCACAGTTGTGGTGCCTGCTTTCTGGTCGCGGCCTTGCCGCCCGACGAAACTCGATTCCTATCCGAGCATGTCCACCACAGGACAGGCCAACAGGTTTAGGAGGCGAAATGTCGCAATTGGCAGAGACATCCGTGGCGACACGCGATGTCGTTAACGATCCTCAACAGGATGCGATCAAGGACGGGACGTCTGCTGCGCCCGTCGTCATCACCGAGCAGGAGGTGTTGTTCGGTACTCGGGTTGCCACGTCGTCGCGAGTCGGATCCGCACCCCGCAGGTTGTTCGACGCGATCCGGGCCGCCGCTGCCTCGCTGCAGCTGCCGCCGCCGCAGCCGCGCTATCCGACGGACTTGGGTTATCTCGAGCGATCCCGGATGGCTCGCGAAATGGACCGGCTGTGAGCAGCTTTGAGAGTGCGGTGATTCTGCTGCCGCTGGCGTTGTTCGCCGGCGGCATGCAGAATCTACTCGCGTGGCCGGACTACGAACAGCGTCTCAGCCAAGCACGGCAACAGATTTCAGCGGCCTCCGATGACGGCGTCGTCCTGAGGGCGAGGCACATCGGTTGCGGGCTGCCGGATACGACGTTGATTCGGCTCACGCCTGCCCAAGTTCGAATCCTGGTTGCGCCAAGGCGGTGAGCGCGCCCGCTACGGACACCACGGCGGAATCGGGCAGAAATTGAGGCCCGGTGGCGTCGGTGGCTCGGGTCCCTCGACGATGTTGTCCGGGCATCCGCCGTAATACCCGGGCGGACACTGCTCGTGGTACTCGTGGCAGACGCTCAGGTCCCAACCGGTAGCGCGTAAGCCGGGCCAGACGTATTGGCCCGGACACCACCGTGATGCCTGGGCGGTACCTGCGCCCAGCACCCCCGCAACACCGCCCCACAGCAGCACACTTGCCGCTGCCCCAACAATCAGTCGTTTCATAAACTTGGAATTATCCGCATCGCAGCGAATCGAGGAAATAGGGAGATCGCCCTATCTTTCGACCGCAGCCTAGGGCAGACAATCTGACTAGGCCCACGTTCAGCAAACAATTCGAGCCCAAAGCTATCGCGAACTACCCTGTGCCATAGCCGAATTCGGCGCTGCCCAGTCGGTGGACACCTTGCGGTGCTTGATCAGCCAGGTGTCGCCGTCGGGCACCAGGGTGTCGCGGTAGCGGCCGATGTGGTCCAGGCCGATGTGGGTGACGACGGTGAAATAACTCGACACCTGCGCGCGGTCTCGCGTCACCTCCTCGAAGAGCACGTTCACGACGTTGTGCCGGACGATCGGCTTGACGTCGGTGCTGACGGCGACCTTCCCGGTGACACCGCCGAGGAACGCCACGATCTCGGAACGGCCTTGTAGCGGCTTGAGGCCGCGGATCTCCAGAACGCCGTCGGCGCAGAAGGTGTCCGCTAAGCCATCGAGCCGGCCGGCGTCGCCTGACCAGTTGTAGCGCGCGAGCGTGTCACGGATCTGCTCACGGGTCACCAACTCCCACATCTCCACTGTCGTCGACTCCTCTGGGTGGGGCGATGTCGCACGAACCTACCTCGACGACGGCATCGCGGAGCAGCGGATCGGCGAATCAGATCGTCGCCTATCCCTCGAGGAATGCCATACCCCGTAGGGTATATTGAGGCGAACGCCCACTCCAGAGGTCATCTGATCCAGGGCCAAACGGCCCTGGCTAGCCCTGGAGGCAGGCGTGAAGCTAGTGACGAGGACGAGGCCACGAATTGAGGACACTGCGATGTTGACGTTTCTCAAGCGGGCTTGGGTGCCGCTTGTCGTCGTGGTGGCGGTTGTTCTCGGCGCTGTCACCGTCAGTCGGCTCCGCGGCGTTTTCGGCTCGGACCCGATCTTTACCGCGACCGGCAGTAGCGCCGAACCGCTCCAACCGTCCCATCTCAAGCAGGTGACCTACGAGGTGTACGGGCGCAGCGACACAACGGGAAGCGTGAGCTACCTGGACAAGAACGCCCAGCCGGAACAGGCGAGCTTCACCGGCCTGCCGTGGACCTTCACGATCGAGACGACGGTGCCCGCCGTGATGGCCAACGTTGTGGCACAGGGCAACAGCGACAGCATCGGGTGTCGCATCACTGTCAACGGCGTGGTCAAAGACGAGCAATCCTCGGCCGGGCACCACGCCCAAACGTCCTGCCTGGTGAAGGCCGCATGAGCACCGACAACGAAGTCCGTCCGAAAT
>JBAWAV010000126.1:0-3307 GCA_049589475.1 Mycobacterium sp. | reverse complement strand
CCAGTCCCGCCGTGGGCGCTCGCGGAGCCACCACCCGGGGCCGGATCGCGGAGGTCTCGCTGGAGCTGTTCGGCCGGCTCGGTTACTTCGACACTTCGGTCGACGCAATCGCCAAGGCGGCCGGGGTATCCCGGGCCACCCTGTATCAGTACTTCAAGGGCAAGGACGAGATCTTTCTCGAGCTGCTCAACGAATGCGGCAGCGCGTTGTTTCGGGTGGCGCGGCGCATCGGTGCGCTCGGGGCGGACGAGGTGGGCTTCGACAATCTGAACTGGTGGCTGGGCGAGTGGAGCTGGGTGTTCGAGAAGTACTCCACGATGTTCGTGCAGTGGACGGCGATCGCCTCCTCGGACACCAAGGTGCGTCCCGAAATCGCTCGGTTCGTGCGCGGTTACAACCACCGTGTCGCCGAGCGGCTCGCTGCCTCGGGCCTCAAGGGTATGGACCCCGAAGTCGCGGCCATGACGATGACCGCGCTTGTGCACCGCATCAATCTGTTCGTGCACACCGAGCGCGCCTATGGCCGTAGCGCCAAGGACGCGATCGACACGTTGTCGGTATTCCTGCAGTTGATGTTGTTCCCCAACACCCCACCATCGGTGTTGACGTCATTGGGTCTGCACGCCAGCGCTGACCCCGCGGCAGATGTGGACGCGCTCGAGGTGCCCCCGGCACCACACGTCGAGGGGCTGTCCGTCACTGAGCGCACCGCGAGCCTCAGCAAACGCGCCGTCATCACGGTGAATGCGTTGGCCGATGCCGGCGCCGCTCAGTTCCGCGCCCGGGGCTACCGCAGCACCAGCGTCGACGACATCGTCGAGTCGGCCAGCGTCGCGCGAGGCACGTTCTATAAGTACTTCAGCGACAAGCAGGATCTGCTCGCCGCCGTGGCCGCCGAAATCTACGGCGCCGGAATGGCATTCGCCGAACGGATCGCCGAGGTGGACCCGGTGGCCAAGAAGTCGACAATGCGGCCCTGGCTGGCCACCTACGTCGAGTTTTACGACAAGTATTCGGGTTGCATCGAGGCGTGGGCCGAGGGCACCACTGACGATCCCACCATTGTCAGCATCGGCGAGAACGGCCAGGTGCAGATGGATATCGGTGCGGCCAGGATGCTGATCCGCGGTCCGGATCGGTATCCGTTCGACCCAGTGGTCTCGGCACTGATCCTGCGCGCCCTGGTCACCCGGGTGCCGCAGGCGGCTCTCGATCTGCCCGAGCCGATCGACGACGACGAGCTTATTGACGTGTTGATGACCTGCATCGATCGCGGCTTCTTCGGGCGCGCAAAGTAGTCGGGTTGTGGGCTAAGCGGTCGTGACACCGGCGGCGATGAGCCCATCGATCGCTGGCGTCGAATATCCCAACTCGCGCAAGATCTTTCGGTTGTGTTCGCCCAGCGCGGGCACGTCACCCATCAGCGGCTCGACGCCGGCCAGGGAGGCGGGCGGCGGCAGCGCGGCCGCCGGACCGCCCGGCGTCTGAATCTCGTGCCATCGGTCCCGGCCGACGATCACCGGATGCAGCCACAACTGGTCGACGCCGTTCATGCGTGCATGTGCCACGCCGGCGATCTGCAGGCGCTGCTCGAGTTGCTCCGCGCTTAGCCCGGCCGCCGCCGAGGCGATGATCGCCTCCAACTCATCGCGGTTCGCAACCCGATCCGGGTTCGTGGCAAAGCGCGGGTCGGCGACGAGATCCATTCTGTCCAAGACGATCTCGCAGAGCCGCCGCCATTCGGCCGGGTTCTGCACGGCGAGCAACACGGTGCCGCCGTCGCCTGCGGTGACCGGGCCGTACGGGGCGATCGTCGGATGCCGCGCATCCGTGCGTGGCGGTGCCGTTCCCCCGTACCGGCCGTAGTAGAGCGGCTGCGACATCCACTCGACCAATGCGTCGAACAATGACACCGACACCGGATGTACCGCACCGGTCGTCGCGCGCACGTAGAGCGCGGTGAGGATTCCGGAGAAGGTGAACATGCCGGCCGCGATGTCGGCGATCGAAACACCGGTTCGCGCAACCTCGGTCGGCGTGCCGGTAACCGACAACAGCCCAGCCTCGGCTTGTACCAGCAGGTCGTAAGCCTTGCGGTCGCGCCATGGGCCGTCCTGCCCGTACCCGCTGATCGTCGCCGTAATGACCTGCGGGTGCGCGCTGGCGACCGACTCAGCGTCCAATCCCATCCGAGCGGCCGCCCCCGGCGCCAGGTTCTGCACCAGCACGTCGGCGCCCTCCAGCAGACAGTCGACGATACGTCTGCCCTCGGGTTGCTTGACGTCCACGGTCAACGACTCTTTGCCGCGGTTCAGCCAGACGAAGTAGCTCGACTCCCCGTGCACCGTGCGGTCATAGCCGCGGGCGAAATCGCCGCCCTGTGGTCGTTCGACCTTGATCACCCGAGCGCCCAGGTCGGCGAGCTGGCGGGTCGCATAAGGCGCCGCCACTGCCTGCTCGAGGCTCACCACAGTGATGCCCGCCAATGGAGCATTCGTCAATTCGGGCCCATTCCTAGAACTGATGACAGCAATGTCAGATCAAAGCTAGCAGCCCCGCGCTCGCGCCACCGATCACGCTGAGGCCGCGACGGCCATTCCGGTAATCCATTCCGGCACCGGCTCATAGACGAGGGGAGTGACCGGGCGCCCACCGCCTGCGGCACCCGCGGCCAGCCAGGTCCTGACCTCGTTGGCGCCCGCGCCCGCGCGGGCGTGAGCGGTGTCGACGAGCCGAATCAGCGCAGCGACATCCCAATTCGACATCGCGTCCAACACTTCCGCGTCCCAGTCGGGACGGATCTTGGTGCGCGCTTCCGCCATACCCTCGGCGATGATCCGCGCTCGGTCTTCGTCGCTGAGGTCGTAGGTGTCGACCTCAAGACTCGGCGGCGAATGTGACAACCCACCGGTGCCGATTACCAGCACCCGCTCGGCGATGCCATCGAGGAAGCGGCCAACCTCGGCGCCGAATTCGGCCACCCGTCGGCCGGTCGGAAGCGGAGCCGTGGCACAGTTCACCGGCACCGGGATGACCGGCTTGACCGCCAATTCCCCCAGGAGGTCCCGAACGGGTTGGGCGAACGCGTGATCCAGTCCGATGTCACGACAAGCGGCGACGTCGAATCCGGCCGACAGCAGGTGCTCACAGAGTCGGCGCGCCAGCTCGGTCGGGACGTCCAGGTCGCCGGCCGGATGGCCGCCCTCGGCCAGGATCGACGCGGACAACGCAACCCCGAACGCGGGCACCACGTGGCGAAACGCGCGGCGGTGATCGCCGCCGAACACGATGACCACGTCGGGATCGA
>JBAWAV010000125.1:0-4706 GCA_049589475.1 Mycobacterium sp. | reverse complement strand
CACACGGACCGTCCGGCTGACGACCTCAATCGCCTCGCCGTTGTCCCCCTGCCGAACAGGGGCTGGGTCGAACCCGAAAGTGGCCGCTAACTTTTAGCATCCGTCAGCCCCCAGGCCAACGCGGTGTCGGCGTCGACGGTTCGGCCCGATAGCACCAAATACGCTGTCCGCCAACGGCCGATCCGCCGGGTCACGCTGACGGTGCCGCCCGCGCCGGGAATCAGGCCGAGGCTCAACTCCGGCAGCCCGAACACCGAATCCGGCGCAGCCTCGACCCGCCCGCAGAACGCAGCCATCTCCAGCCCGCTGCCCAGCACCTGGCCGTGCACTTCGGCGCGGCAGGCATCCCCGAGTCGAGTGGCGATCTCGTCGAGCGCCAACGCCGGGCTGTAACGGGTGCGGGCCAGATGCGCACTGGCCGGGTCGCGGAACGTGCCGAACTCCGCGAGGTCGCCGCCACTGCAGAACGACGGGCCGTTGCCGGTCAGCACGACTTCGTCGACCGATGAATCAAGTTGCGCCACAGTCAATGCCTCGAGCAGCGCGGCGCGGGCATCGGTGGAGAACGCGTTGTGCCGTTGCGGCCTATTGAACGCGATCCGCAGCGTGTCACCCTCGCGGTCGGCCAGCACCGGGTCCGCGACGACGGGCATCGTGGCCGGGCCCCGTTCGGCCAGCCAGCGCGCGAACTCCGGACCGGCCTGCAACGTGGAGTAGGCCAGCGACTCGGTCAGCACGCCAGGCAGCGCGGGGCCGGCCGGATCGACCGAGCGCAGCACGTCGTCACACACGGCCGCGGCGAGCGGCCAGCGCTCGGCCCGCGCGGTCAGGTCGATAAGCGCGGCGGTGATCGACGCGACGGTGATCGCCCGGCGGTCGGCAGTCTCGTCTTCGGTGAGGGTGAATGTCGCTCGCTGCAGCCAGAATTCGGATGCGCCGGCCAGCGAGCCGACGGCGACCAGCGGCGCGGTGCACGCGTCGACCTCGGACGCCGGGTCCGATACGTCGACGATGCGCAGCGTCACACCGAATACTTCTTGACCAGCTCGTGTTTGTACAGCTTGCCGGTATCGGTACGCGGCAACTGTGCCTCGAAGGAGATCGACCTCGGACACTTGTAGTGCGCCAACCGCTCTCGCAGCCAGATGAGCAACTCGTCGCCGAATTCGGTGGTGGCGTCGGCCGGGTCGACGGTCTGCACCACGGCCTTGACGCTTTGACCCATCTCGTCGTCGGGGATGCCGAAGACCGCGGCGTCGAGGACTTTCGGATGCGTGACGAGCAGGTTCTCGGCTTCCTGCGGATAGATGTTCACACCGCCGGAAATGATCATGTGGTGGCGACGGTCGGTGAGGTACAGGTAGCCGTCCTCGTCGACGTATCCGACGTCGCCGACGGTCGTCCAACCGTGGGTGTCGCGGGAGGCCGCGGTCTTGTCGGCGTCGTTGAGGTATTCGAAGGAATAGCCGCCCTCGAAATAGATTTCGCCGGCCTGGCCCGGTGGCAGTTCCTTGGCGTCTTCGTCGAGGATGTGGATCTGGCATGCCATCGGCTTGCCCACCGAACCGGGGTGGGCGAGCCATTCCTCGGCGCTGATCAACGTCGATCCGATCGCCTCGGAGGACGCGTAGTACTCGTCGACGATCGGGCCCCACCAGTCGATCATCTGCTTTTTGATCTCCACCGGACACGGCGCGGCCGCATGTATCACCCGCTCCAAGCTGGATACGTCGTACGAGTTACGCGTCGCCGCAGGCATTTTCAGCATGCGGGTGAACATGACCGGTACGAACTGCCCGTGCGTGACCCGGTGACGCTGGATGGCGTCCAGGCAGCCCTCGGGGTCGAACTTCTCCAGGACGACCGTCGTGATCCCGCCGGCCTGGACGCTCATCGACCACACCGACGGCGCGGTGTGATACAGCGGCGCCGGACTCAGGTAGACCGCGTCGGGGTGCATCCAGAATCCGACGAGTGCCGACATCATGCCCGGCGCATCGGCGGGCTGCACGTGCGGCAGGTCGCGCTTGATGCCCTTGGGCCGCCCGGTCGTGCCGGAGGAGTACTGCAGCAGATCACCTTCACGCTCATCGTCGATCGGCGTATCCGGCTGACCGGCAACGCATTCCGGGTAACGTGCCCAGCCATCCAGGTCGCCGGCATCGGAGCCGGCGATCATCAGCAGATTCGGCAGACCACCCGGTAGATGCTCGCCGAGGTTCTCGCAGGTCTTGCGCAGCGCGGCCGATCCGATGATCGCTTTAGCAGCGCTGTTGTCGATGATGTAGGCCGCTTCCGGCGCGGTCAGGTGCGTGTTGATCGGCACGTAGTACAAGCCGCTGCGCCGGGCCGCCCACATCACCGCATGGATGTGCTCGTTGTTCTCCATCAGGATCGCGACGGCATCACCTTCGACAAGGCCGGCCTCGCGGAAATAGTGCGCAAGCCGATTGGCCCGGGCTTCCAATTCGTCGAACCTGATCACCGTGCCTGACGGGTGCAGGATGATCGCCGGCTTGTCGCTTCCGAGATGCTCACGAATCTGCATGCGCAGACTGTACCGCCGTCAAAATTGACAGCTGTCAAGAGGCCTTGATCTCTTCGGGTTGCTGGTGGGGATGCCCGCCGTGGCGCTTGGCCCGACCGCCGAACGGTGCCGACAGCGTCGGCAGCACCTCCCGCCGATGGCGCACCAACGCCACGACGGCCACCGCCGCGTACACCCCGCTGAGCAGCAGACGCCCCTCGGTCGAGGTCAGCGGGAACTGCACGACGAACAAGCCGAGCAGCACCCAGGCCGTCCAGCGCTGGAACCGCAGCCCGAGCAGAAGCGTCACGCCCATCAACGTCTGCGCGGCGGTCAGCACGATTTCCTCGATCTGCCGGCCGTCCAAATGCATTGCGGCGCTTCCCCCGCCGAGCATGAACGCCACCGGCAGCGATCCGATGAGCAGGGTCCACTGGTTGACCTTCGCCGAGATCAGCGTCGCGATCGCGATCCCGCCCTTGCCCCGGGCGGCGAAAATGGTCGCGATGATGAACTCCGGTGCCTCCGACGCCAGCGGGGCGAGCCACTGGACCAGCAGGAAGCGATCGATACCGAGCTGCGTTCCGGCGCCGATCAAGTTGTCGGCGAACGGCTTTGCACACGCCACGATCACCGCCGCGGCGAAGATGAACAGCGCGGACACCGCGATGCGGCGTGCCCGGTCGGGCAGGGCGCCCAGCGCCGCGGCGGTGCCGACCAACTCGGGTTCCTCGACGTCGCCGCGGCTCAGCTTGTACAGGTAGAAGCCGAACCAGCCCAGCAGCGCCACCCCGAACGCGATGTGGATGCGGCCGGTGACGGGTATGACGAAGACGGCCACCCCGGCGATCATCAAGAAGCCGATCTCCACCCGGTTACTGGTCTCGAGCTCCAGCCCGTCGATTTTGCGTCCAGACGTTCGGCGCGCCACCAGCGCGCTGACCAGGACGACGACCGGCCATCCGAGTCCCATCAGCAGCCGGTTCGACCCGGTCATGTTCGCCGCCGCGTACTGGGTGTACTCAGGCACGTGGCCGGCGGTATAGGCGTAGTACAGGTCGACGGCGTATTCAGGCAGCACTGCGATCACGGCCAAGACCGCCACGGCCAGGCTGCCTGACACGTCGACCTGCGCTGCTTCGGCGGCCCAGGCGAGGACGAAGCTGGCTCCCACCACCGCGGCGCCGTAGGCGATCAGACCGACGACGGGGTCGAGTTGGATACCGAGGACGCGCAGCACCAACGCGGGGGAGATCACGACGGCGACGATCGCCAGTGAGCGGAACAGGGTGTGCGACGGCGTTGCTGACCTGACTGCGTCGCGGGCGGCGGTCGACACCTCTACCTCGTCCCCTAGTCGGAGAGAGGCCTACCGTTGACCCCCGGTCGCTAAGGTACCTGCCACGCATGCGCCCAGCAACATGACGCGGCTACTGAAACAACGGCGGTCATGCTCGAAAGTTGCTGGTCAGCAAGATCGTAACGCAGAGTTCGGCTACCCGATACTACGGATGTGGCTACCCTGCCAAAAGGGCAGAGGAGATTCAGTCCGCCTCCGCCAACCGCTGCTTGAGGGCGTCGAACTCGTCCTTGACGCCGGTCGGCAGCTTGTCGCCGACGAACTCGAACCACTCTTCGATCAGCGGCAGCTCTGCGCGCCACTCGTCGGCGTTGACCGCCAGCGCCCGATCCACGTCAGCGGCATCGACGTCGAGTTCATTCAGGTCGAGATCGTCCGCACTGGGCACGACGCCGATCGGCGTTTCCTGGCCTCCGGCCTGGTGCTCGATGCGGTCGACGATCCACTTCAGCACCCGGCTGTTCTCGCCGAAGCCCGGCCAGAGGAACTTGCCGCCCTCACCGCGACGGAACCAGTTGACGAAGAACACCTTCGGCAGCTTGGACTCGTCGGAGTTCTTGCCGAGGTCGATCCAGTGCTGGAAGTAGTCGCCGACGTTGTAGCCGAGGAACGGCAGCATGGCCATCGGGTCGCGGCGCACATCGCCGACCTTGCCCTCGGCGGCTGCGGTCTGTTCGCTGCCCATGGTGGCTCCCATGAACACGCCGTGCTGCCAGTCCCGCGCCTCGGTCACCAGCGGCACCGTGGTCTTGCGGCGGGCGCCGAACAGGATGCCCGAGATCGGCACACCCTGCGGGTCGTCCCATTCCGGGGCCAGGA
>JBAWAV010000124.1:0-3740 GCA_049589475.1 Mycobacterium sp. | reverse complement strand
CTCCGCTGGTTCCGCCCCTTGGGCCACCAGCACGGCCAGGCGACGCAAGGCTGCTTGATCTGCGGTGATGCGGCGATACTCGGCGTACAGCGTGACATCGTCGACGGACTCGGGGAGTTGCCCGTCGAAGGGGTCTGCGACGACTTCGAGTTCATTGATGGCTTCACTCATGAATCACCACCCTTGGCTGTTCGATCGCCTGGAACGAAACTTGACTCTGGTCGCGGTTTTGGGACACCGTGACGCTGAGGTGTAAGCGCCATAGTCAGCTGTGAAAGGCCGCGTTCGCATCCCCCCATGGGTAGTGCAATTCGATTGCTCCGCTATCAACCGGCGTGGGCGTCTCGACGTTTGTCGAGGTCCCAATGACTAGACGGCGTCGGCTGCGGGTCAGTCGGGTAGGACGCGGTCGAGCTGGGTGCGCGAGCGGATGCCGTATTTGGTGAAGATTTTGCGCAGGTGGTAGTGAACCGTGTGCGTGCTGATGAACAAGCGGGCGGCGATCTCCGTGTTCGACAGGCCCTCGCTGGCCATCCGCGCGATGTGGGCCTCCTGGGCAGTGAGCTGCGGTCGCCCCGGGGCTGCGGAGCGTTTGCGGGCGGTTTCGCCGGTGGCCTCCAGCTCACGGCTGGCCCGCGCGGCGAAGGCATCCATGCCCATCGCCTCCAACATCGCCAGAGCGACGCGAAGCTGTGCCCGGGCGTCGATGCGGCGACGCTCCCTCCTTAGCCACTCGCCGTACAGCAGGTGCGCGCGGGCAAGGTCGGCGCGGATACGGGTACGGCCAAGCCGCTCGATCGACGCGCGGTACCAATGCTCGGCGGTCTCGCCCTCACTCAGCAGCGCGCGCGAACGAGCCTCAATGCCGAGCGCCCAGTCCGTGCCACTGGCGGTCGTGATCTCGGCTAACCGGCGCAGCGCATCGGCGGCGATGTCGCTGCGTTCGCTACGGACGGCGGCTTCGATGAGCTCGACCATCGCCCAGTCCGGTGCAACCATTTCCCCCAGGTATTGAGTTGCGCCCTCGGCTGCTGTCAGCGCCTCTTGGTAGTTGCCAAGCCCATTGTTCAGTAACGCGCTCGCCCACTCCGCGACGGTTATCCCGATGCCTTCGCCTCGAACGCTGACGTCCCTAATGGTGGTGTCGATCACAGCCGCTGCCTCGGCTTTTCTACCCGCGAAAGCGGCCAGGCCAAGTTCAGCGTACGGAGCGAGGTTGCTGCCGGTCACCTCAATCGCCGGCCGCAGTTCTTGGATCAGCGAGGCTGCGGCGGAGAGCTCGCCAGCAAACAGCAGCATGAATGCCCGCGAGTTCAGGGCCACGGGCAGTTCGCCGAGCGCCCCGACCTCGCGTGCAAGCTCGACATGCCGGGTGGAAAGCACCTGCCAGTTATCGTCATCCCATAAGTGACGCGCCACGATGCCGGCTACCCAGTGCCAGCGCAGCTCCTCGTCTATCGACAGGTCGGCGCCAAATGTATGAAGTGCCTTGCGAAGGGGCGGCAACCCAGCCGCGTATCCGTTGATGTGATGCGCTACCAGGCCATCCAGCAGAAGATCTGGTGCGCGGGGAGAGTGCGCCGGCGGCGCGGCGGCTGCTGCCCGTGCTACTTCCAGCACGCCCCCGCCGAGGCCCAGGCGTCCGGCAAAGTAGGCCGAGGACAGTGCCTGTAGGTAGGTCGCGCGCGACAGCTCTGGGTCGATCGGCTCGAGCCGGCGGGCGGCCTTCAGTAGGAGGGGCGGGGCCTCGCTGCCCCGATTCGTCAGGAATGCGAGCTCAGCCCCCATCATGTCGACGCGGGCTTGTTGGAAATCGCTCAGCGGCCCAGCCTCGGCGATAGCCAGCGAGTCCGGCGCCTCGCCGAAGGCGCCCGCCCTGATTTTGGCTGACGCCGCTTCCAGCGCCCGTTCGGTGCGGCGAGTGGGATCGAGCGTCAATGTTGTGGCGCGCTCGAGGAATGCCGCCGCCGCGGCCATGCCGCCAAGCGCTTGCGCGCGGCCGGCCGATTGCTCCAGCTCCGCCGCAACGCGCTCGTCCGGCCCGGCTACGGCGTGGGCCCGATGCCAGGCACGTCGGTCCGGATCATGAAGTGGATCGGTGGCCTCAGCCAGCGCCGCATGCATTTCTTGTCTTTGCTGCGGGGACGCCGATCCGTAGACCGCCGAGCGCACTAGGGGATGGCGAAACCGTACCCGCGTGCCGAACTCGACCAGGCCCGCCTCGGTCGCGGGCACGGCCGCGTCGGCGAGGATTCCCAGGCGCGCCGCGGCCCCCCACACCAACGCGGGATCGCCGAGCGGCTCGGCCGCGGCGATCAGCAACAGGCGCCGGGTTGGCTCGGGGAGAACGTCAATTCGCCGGCAGAAGTTGTCTTCGATGCCGCCGGACAAGCGCGTCGTGATCGGTAGCCCAAATCCGCCGGCTAGCTCCTGCGCAGTCAATCCCCGCGGCAGTTCAAGCAAGGCCAGCGGGTTGCCCCCAGTCTCGGCGAGAATCTGATCTCGGACCCGCGCGTCCAGTGGCGCAGTCAGGGCGGCTTCGAGCAGCGCTCGCGCATCTGTGTCTCCCAGGGGCTCCACAACAAGGTCGGGCAATCCAGCCAGATCGCTGCTGGGCACCCGGGCGGCGAAAACCAGCCCCACCGATTCCGCACCCAAACGGCGAGCGGCGAAGCCGAGCACTTGGGCAGACGCCCGGTCGAGCCACTGCTCGTCATCCACCACACACACAAGGGACTGCTGCTCAGCCACCTCGGACAACAGGCTCAGCACCGCCAACCCGACCAGAAACCGGTCCGGCGCCGATCCTGAACTCATACCGAACGTAACGTCCAGGGCGGCACGCTGCGGTGCCGGTAGAGCCGGCAGGTCGTCGAGCATTGGAGCGCACAACTGATGCAACGCGGCAAACGGCAGCTCCATCTCCGACTGCACACCCGCGATGAGGGCTAGTCGACATCCCGAAGCCCGCCCGGCCAGATATTCGAGCAAGGCGGTCTTGCCGACGCCCGCTTCGCCAGACACCACTAATGCGCGGCTCTCACCAGCGCGAACAGCGTCGATCAGCCGGTCGAGCACCGCACACTCGCGATGACGGCCAACCAACTCCATCTCGCCGCCTCGCACCGTGAAATCCGCGCCACCTGCCACGGAAGTGGCACAACCCTACCTTCGCAACGGCATCGCTTCGCAACAAATCAAGACGCGCCGGCATCTGGAAATCACGTCAACCGCGCGCTACAAACCCCGATGGGTTGATGGACGCCCGCCACGCCCCACTGACTAGACGGCATCGGCGCCCGGTCCTTTTGGTAGGACGCGGTCGAGCTGGCTGCGGGAGCTGATGCCCAGCTTGGGATAGACCTTGCGCAGGTGGTATTGGACTGTATGCGAGCTGATGAATAGACGGGAGCCGATCTCCGCATTCGATAGACCGTCGCGGGCCAGCCCCGCGATTTGCGCCTCCTGCGCCGTGAGCTTCTCAGCGCCGGGGTCGACAATGCGCTTGCGGGCGGTTTCGCCAGTCGCTTTTAGCTCACGCCTGGCCCGCTCGGCGAAGGCTTCCATCCCCATTGTCTCGAGCATGGCGTGGGCGATGTGAAGCTGTGCCCGCGCGTCGATCCGGCGGCGCTGTCGGCGTAGCCACTCTCCATACAGCAGGTGCGCGCGGGCGAGATCGGCGCGGATGCAGGTACGCCCAAGCCGCTCGATGGACTCGCGGTAACTGCGCTCGGCGGCGT
>JBAWAV010000123.1:0-3326 GCA_049589475.1 Mycobacterium sp. | reverse complement strand
ATACCGACGACGGGGTGATCTCGGCGGCCTTCGGGCTGGCCAGGGCGCAGTCCGTCGAGGGCGACCGCGCCGGCGCGGTACGCACCCTCGACGAAGTCCCTGCTACGTCAAGGCATTTCACCACTGCGCGTCTGACCAGCGCGGTGACACTTCTGTCCGGCCGGTCGGCCAGCGAGATCACCGAAGAGCAAATCCGTGATGCCGCGCGCCGCGTCGAGGCTCTGCCGCCGACCGAGCCACGGGTGCTACAGATCCGCGCGCTGGTGTTGGGCAGCGCACTGGACTGGCTCGGCGATCACGACGCCAGCACCAACCACATCCTCGGCTTTCCGTTCACCGAGCACGGGCTGCGACTCGGCGTCGAGGCGTCACTGCGCGGCCTGGCTCGCGCCGCACCCACCCAGGCACACCGCTACACACTGGTCGACATGGCCAATCGCGTGCGCCCGACCAGCACCTTCTAGGCTTGACGACGCCGGTTTCCACCTTCCACAGCTGACGAGCTGCAGAAGTTTCACCAAATCCTCAGCCAAGCGAGATCAATTTGTGAGTGGTACCGCAAGCAAATCGCAAGAAAATGCTGGCACGGTTGGGTGATGGCCGGCCAGTCGAATGGGTGGAGCACCACTGCTCGCGTGCTGCGTCGCGCCGGGTTCGGAACCACCGGTGCACAGGTTGACGCCGTGGCTGCCAAAAATTGGTCGCACTACGTTGACGCTGCGCTGCGCGCAGACCCTGAGGCGGACCCCGGCGCACGGGCGACGCCGATGCCTACGTTGCCCGCCCCACGCGGCCCCGGAAAGGGAGCCAGCGTGGCCGTCCGCCTACAGTTCAATCGCCAGCTGCTCGACCAAATGACCGAGCTGTCGCACTGGTGGTTGTGCCGAATGGTAGCGGTACAGCAGCCCATTCACGAGAAGCTGACATTGTTGTGGCACAACCACTTTGCCACCTCTGCCGAGAAGGTTCGGTTCGCCGTGTACATGGCGGCACAGAACGGCAAACTGCGCAGCCTGTCGCTCGGCGATTTCCACACGCTCGCCTACGCCATGTTGACCGACGCCGCGATGCTCCGTTGGCTGGACGCTCAGACCAACACCGCGAAGGCGCCCAACGAAAATCTGGCGCGGGAGTTCATGGAGCTCTTCACGCTCGGGCATAGCAACGGTTACACCGAAGGCGATGTGCGCCAAGGTGCCCGAGCACTGACCGGCTGGGTGATTCGCCCGGACGGCCACACGATGATGGTGCCCAAACGCCATGACCACACAGCGAAAACGATTTTCGGGGTCATGCGCAACTTCGATGCGGCGGAATTCTGCGACGTGGTACTGGGTCAACCGAAATCACCGCAGTACGTCGCCGGACGGCTATGGCAGCAGCTGGCTTCTGATACCCCGCCGACGCCGCAGGCACTCGACCGCTTGGTGACCGCCTATGGCCCGCAGCGCAATCTCCGGGCCTTGACTCAAGCAATACTTACCGATGACGAATTCGTCAACAGCCGGGCGGCCATCGTCAATACGCCCGTCGAGTGGCTTATCGGGGTGGTCCGCACACTGCGTGTTCCTGTCGACAACCCGACACGACTGAAGATGATCGACTCCACACTGCGGGCGCTCGGACAGCGACCGTTTTACCCACCGGACGTCGGCGGATGGCCGCACGGCCGGGTCTGGATGTCGACCGCCAGCGCCGACGTGCGGATGCGCGCGGCGAGCCAGTTGGCCCACGCCGGCGACCTATCCACCGTCGAACAAGCCGCTGCCGACGACAGGATCGACGCCGTCGGCTATCTGATCGGGGTCGGCACATGGTCGGACCGGACCGTCAAGGCTCTCGAGCCGTTGGTGCGCAAGCCGGCCCAGCTGGTCGCCGCGGCCGTCAACACGCCCGAATACCTGACGTCGTAGCGGGAGTGCCGATGCCTGAACTGAATCGCCGCAAGTTTCTGCTCGCCAGCGCCGGTGTTGGCGCGGCCGGTCTGCTGTCGAGTGCCTGCGCCGTCAGCTGGCCAGACCTGATGCGGGAAGCCCAGCAGCGGCCACTCGCCGAGGGCAGCGGCGTGCTGGTGATTCTCACCATGTATGGCGGCAACGACGGGCTCAACACCCTGATTCCCTACGCCGATAATGCGTACCACGACGCCCGCCCCGAATTGGCCTACGCGCCAGGCGATGTGCTGCATTTGGACGACCAGCTAGGGCTTAACCCGGCGTTGAAGGGCCTGGCTCAGCAATGGAACAACCGGAAGCTGGCGATTGTACGAGGCGTGGGCTACCCGCAGCCGGACCACAGTCACTTCCGGTCGATGGACATCTGGCAGACCGCGTCGCCGGCAGAACCGGTATCGACCGGTTGGATTGGTCGATGGCTGGATGCCACCGGTGACGATCCGCTGCGTGCGGTCAACATCGGCTCGGTCCTGCCGCCGCTTGCCGTGGGTGAAAAATGCACGGCCGCAGCACTTACCGCGTCCGAAAAACCCGAGCAGGCCGACGGCTTCGCCGCGACGATGGATGCGCTAGGCACCAACGACCCCAACGACACGCCGGCGATGGCTGCGGTCTGCGACGCCTACCGCGCGATCCGCACCACTGATACAACCTTCGGCTCGATCAAACCGTCTGAAGGCGGACCCAATTCGCTGGCTGGCCAGCTCAGCATGGTGTCGGCGGCGGTTCAAGCGGGGGCACCCACCCGGGTGTACGCGGTAGACCTGGGCGGATTCGATACTCACGCTGACGAACGCGAGACCCAGCAACGACTGCTGCAAACCTTCGACGAGGCGGTAACGCCATTCCTTCAGCAGATGGCCGGTGACAAGTACGGCAAAAATGTTGTTTTGCTGGCGTATTCGGAATTCGGGCGACGGGTGAAGGCCAACGCCTCGCAGGGCACCGATCACGGCACCGCCGGGCCGGTGTTCGTCGCCGGTACGCCGGTCAGGGGCGGCTTCTACGGTGAGGAACCCAGCCTCACCGACCTCGACAACGGAGACCTCAAGCCCACCAACGACTTTCGGGACGTGTACTACGAGCTGCTGTCCAAGACGCTGCAGACCGACCCCACACCTTCGGTTGGGGCCAGTCGGCGCAGCCTGGGATTCTTATAGCACGGCAAATTCACAATGCATCCGGCCATCCGGACATCGGACCCATCCCAGCTGGTCAATACCACTGATAGCCCGGCCATGGGCGCTGACTGCGAGTTCGCGTCGGAGGCTCCCCCGTCGACCTGACCAGGACAATTCACGACCGACGAGTCGAGGAGGCCTCGCGGCGCACGCGGAGCCTCAGTAACGAGGTGCTAACGCAGATTCGACC
>JBAWAV010000122.1:0-2455 GCA_049589475.1 Mycobacterium sp. | reverse complement strand
GTGTAGGTGAACACACGAGGAATTTAGCACGGTTATTAGAGTTGGGCGGATGAGTTCCGCCAAGCAGCGCGTCGCGGTCGTCACCGGCGCCAGTGCCGGTATTGGCGAAGCGACCGCGAGAGCACTTGCCGCGCAGGGTTTTCACGTGGTCGCAGTGGCGCGCAGGGAAGACCGAATCAAGGCTTTGGCCGCCGACATCGGCGGGACGGCGGTTGTCGCCGACGTCACGGACGGCGCGGCAGTCGACGCGCTGGCCGGCCAACTGGACCGAGTCGACGTGCTGGTCAACAATGCCGGCGGCGCCAAGGGGCTGGCGCCGGTGGCCGACGCCGACCTGGAGCACTGGCGGTGGATGTGGGAGACCAACGTGCTGGGCACGCTGCGCGTCACCCGCGCGCTGCTGCCGAAGCTGATCGACTCCGGCGACGGGCTGATCGTCACCGTCACGTCGATCGCGGCGATGGAGATCTACGACGGCGGATCGGGTTACACCGCGGCCAAGCACGCGCAGGGGGCGCTGCATCGCACGCTGCGCGGAGAGCTGCTCGGAAAACCGGTGCGGCTCACCGAGATTGCGCCCGGCGCGGTCGAGACCGAGTTCTCGCTGGTGCGTTTCGACGGGGATCAGGATCGTGCGGACGCGGTCTACAACGGCATCACACCGCTGACAGCGACCGACGTCGCCGAGGTGATCGGCTTCGTCGCGTCGCGGCCGTCGCACGTCAACCTCGACCAGATCGTCATCCGGCCGCGCGATCAGGCGTCAGCGGGCCGGTTCAACCGCCGGGCCCAGGGCTAGACGTCGTCGGGGTGCCCGACAACGTCGGCGCGTCATGCGGGGTGGCCGGCGCGCTGCGCGGGATCGAGACCGGCGACGGCTTGGCGCCTGAGGACGGCGGCAGCGCCGACATGCCCACCCAGGTGTCCCAGGGCACGGCCCAGTCCCAGATATCGCCGTCGGAGTAGGACAGCTCGATCGTGCTGCCGGTGACCTCGACCGGATCGCCGTAGATCGCGCTGCCGAAGTACTGCTCGGCATCGGCCGTCGACAGGTTGATGCAGCCGTTGGTGACGTTGGTGTTGCCCTGCGCGCCCGCACTGTTCGGGTTGGCGTGGATGAACTCGCCGTTGTTGGAGATCCGTACCGCCCAGCGTTCGTGGATGTGGTTGTAACCGGCGGCCGGGTTGGACATGTAGAAGTCCGAATACTTCTCGCTGACCACGTGGATGCCGTTGCGGGTCACGTTGCGCGGCTTGTCGGCCTCGCCGTAGCTGCACGGGAAATCCATGATGACGCCTTCGTCGCGAACCACCTGGATGCGGTGCGAGGAGACCGCGGCTTTGACGACTTGGCGGCGGCCGATGGCGAAGTTCAGGCTGAAGTCCTGCTTGCCGTACGCACCGTCGCCGAACGGCAGCCCGTAGAGCTTGGCCTCGACGCTGACCTTGGTGCCAGCCGGGTAGTACTCGCGGCTGCGCCAGTGCACGCGGGCGCCCTGCGCCTCGTCGGGCAGCCAGGCCCAACTGCCTTCGACGGGCGGCTCGGTGGTCACCTTCAGCGCTCGCTCGACGGCGGCCTTGTCGGAGATCGGTGCGTCGAACTGGATGATGATCGGCGCCGCGACGCCGACGGTCTGCCCGTCGCTGAGCTGGAATCCGCCGTCGACGACTTTGGTGGGCGCGATCGTGGTGAGCTTGCCCGTCACCGGGATGGCCTTGCCGTCGTGGCCGACCGCAGACCCGGTCCAGGTATAGGCCGCGTCGTAGCCCAGCGGCTCGGTCACGGTGTAGATGGTGCGGTCGCGGTTGAGGGAACCGGCGACGACCTTGCCGTCCGCATTGCTCAACGCGACGTGCTGGAACCAGCCGTCGCGGACCTCGACGCTGACCGGCGTCGTCGGCTTCACGTCGGTCGCCTTGTCGGCGGGCCGGAACGTAACCGTGGCCTCCGGTGGAGGCTTGGCCTTTTCGGCCTGTTTAGCCGATTCCCCGAAGCACGCGGCCAACACGTTGGGCGCGACGACGCCGACCGCCAGGGTCGTCAGGGCCCGGCGCCGGGTGACCGGCGACAAGCGGCGTCCTTTGCTCACGAGAGTCCAAGATACCGGCGGACATGCTGCTCTTCGTCCACGACGACATCACAGTGAGCAGCCGACCAGCACCGGCTCGGGCACGAGTGTGACGCCAAACACATCGCGGACGCCGTCGCGCACCGTGCGGGCCAGCGCCATGACGTCGGCGGCGCTGGCTTCGCCGCGGTTGGTCAGAGCCAGCGCGTGCTTGGTCGACAGCCGGCAGCGTGCGGCGGCGTCGTCCGGATAGCCCTTGCCGAAGCCGGCGTGTTCGACTAGCCACCCCGCGGCCAGCTTGACGCCGTCCGGTGCCGGATAACTCGGCACCGCACGGCCCGCATCGTCGGCGATCGACTGGTAAATCTGTTGCGTGACAACAGGAT
>JBAWAV010000121.1:0-9181 GCA_049589475.1 Mycobacterium sp. | reverse complement strand
GCCGCACGCCGAGCGCGAGCCGAGCTCAAAGACCGGCTGAAGCGTGGCGGCACCAATCTCAAGCAGGTGCTGAAGGATGCTGAGACCAACGAGGTCTTGGGCAAGATGAAGGTTTCCGCGTTGCTGGAGGCCCTGCCGAAGGTGGGCAAGGTCAAGGCGCAGGAAATCATGACCGAGCTCGAGATCGCCCCGACGCGCCGTCTGCGCGGTCTCGGCGATCGTCAGCGCAAAGCACTGTTGGAGAAGTTCGACTTTTCCTAGGCTCGGCACCTTCCAGGAGAGTCGTTGAGCGCCGACGGGGGACCGGACGGTGACCACGACCGCAGTCTTGCGGCTGAACCGACAGGTCAGGTCGCCGGACGCGTCGTCGTGCTGTCCGGTCCATCCGCGGTAGGTAAGTCGACGCTGGTCCGGTGTCTTCGTGAGCGGATACCGGACCTGCAGTTCAGCGTCTCGGCGACAACTCGGGATCCCCGGCCCGGGGAAACGGACGGGGTGGACTATCACTTCGTGACGCCGGGCCGCTTCCAAGAGTTGATCGACGACGGAGCCCTGCTGGAGTGGGCGGACATTCACGGTGGCCTGCATCGCTCGGGCACCCTCGCCCACCAGGTCCGCGAGGCCGTCAAAGCCGGACATCCCGTCTTGATCGAGGTCGATCTGGCCGGGGCACGCGCGGTCAAACAGGCGATGCCGGAAGCGATCACAGTGTTCCTGGCCCCGCCGAATTGGGCAGCGCTGCAGGCCCGCCTGATCGGGCGAGGAACCGAGACACCTGAGGTGATCGAGCGTCGACTGGCCACCGCGCGCATCGAATTAGCGGCTCAGGACGACTTCGACGAGGTCGTGGTGAACAGCCAATTGGATACTGCGTGCTCAGAATTGGTATCATTGCTGGTTGGAAGTGCGCCGGACCCGGCGTGACCCATTCAGACTCATTTCAGCGTTAGCCGCATATCGCTCTAGGCCGCCAGGAGAATACTTACGTGAGCAGCTCACACACCGACGCGTCGTTGACCGCCGTCCCCGACCAGTTCGACCCGTCGGCGGGTGGCATCGGCGCCTACGACACGCCGCTGGGTATCACCAATCCGCCCATCGATGAGCTGCTCGAGCGGGTGTCCAGCAAGTACGCCCTGGTGATCTACGCGGCCAAGCGTGCCCGTCAGATCAACGACTACTACAACCAGCTCGGCGAGGGCATCCTCGAGTACGTCGGCCCGCTGGTCGAGCCGGGACTGCAGGAGAAGCCGCTCTCGATCGCGATGCGCGAGATCCACGGCGACCTGCTTGAGCACACCGAAGGCGAGTAGCGGGCCTGCGATGAGCCTCCCCGGCGAACAGCGGACGGACCGTAAGCGGGTCGTCGTTGGCGTTTCCGGGGGCATCGCCGCCTACAAGGCCGCCACGGTCGTCCGCCAGCTCACCGAGGCGGGCCATCAGGTCCGCGTCATCCCCACCGAGTCGGCGCTGCGCTTCATCGGCGCCGCCACCTTCGAGGCGCTCTCTGGCGAGCCGGTGCAGACCGGTGTCTTCGAAGACGTCCCGCAGGTGCCACATGTCGCGATCGGCCAGCACGCCGACCTGGTTGTCGTCGCGCCCGCCACCGCCGACCTGCTGGCCCGCGCCGCGATCGGCAGGGCCGACGATCTGCTGACCGCGACACTGCTCACCGCGCGATGTCCTGTGCTGTTCGCGCCGGCGATGCACACCGAGATGTGGCAGCACCCGGCCACCGTCGACAACGTGGCCACGCTGCGCCGCCGCGGCGCCGTGGTGCTTGAACCGGCGTCCGGACGGCTGACCGGCGCGGACAGCGGCGCAGGCAGGCTGCCTGAGGCCGAGGAGATCACCACCTTCGCCCAGCTGCTGCTGGAACGCCACGATGCGATGCCGTTCGACCTGCACGGCGTCAAGTTGCTGGTGACCGCGGGCGGTACCCGCGAGCCCATCGACCCGGTCCGCTTCATCGGCAACCGCAGCTCCGGCAAGCAGGGCTACGCGCTGGCGCGGGTCGCGGCTCAGCGCGGCGCTGAGGTCACCCTGATCGCCGGGCACACCGCGGGGCTGATCGACCCGGCCGGCGTCGAGGTGGTGCACGTCAGCTCGGCCCAGCAGCTCCGCGACGCGGTGTCCAAGCACGCGCCCGACGTGCACGTGCTGGCGATGGCGGCCGCGGTGGCCGATTTCCGGCCCACACACGTCGCAACCGCCAAGATTAAAAAGGGCGCCACAGAAAACTCAGCACCGACTATCGACCTGGTCCGCAACGACGACGTGCTCGCGGCGGCGGTGCAGGCCCGCACCGCCGGCCAGCTTCCGAACATGCGGGCCATCGTCGGCTTCGCCGCCGAGACCGGCGACGCGAACGGCGACGTGCTCTTTCATGCCCGGGCCAAGCTCCGGCGCAAGGGATGTGACCTGCTGGTGGTCAACGCCGTCGGCGACGGCAAAGCCTTCGAGGTGGACAACAACGACGGCTGGTTGCTGGCCGCCGACGGCACCGAGTCGGCGCTGCAGCACGGGTCGAAGACATTGATGGCCAGCCGTATCGTGGATGCGATCGTCACGTTTCTGCATGGGGGCGGCGGGGGGACCAGCTAGCCCCCGGCTAGCATCCGTAGCATCTTCGACTGGCCGGTAACATGTACGAGCCGATAGATATCATTTGTCTAACTAACGTTTTTCGATGTGGACTTAGAAGGGTGAGGGTGTGAGCGAAAACGGTCGTTTGTTCACCAGTGAATCGGTGACCGAGGGGCATCCAGACAAGATCTGTGACGCGATCAGCGACTCGGTTCTCGACGCGCTGCTGGCGGGGGACCCGCGCTCACGTGTCGCCGTCGAGACGCTGGTGACCACCGGGCAGGTCCACGTGGTCGGCGAGGTGACGACATCGGCCAAGGAGGCCTTCGCCGATATCACCAATACCGTCCGCGAACGCATCCTCGAGATCGGCTACGACCACTCGGACAAGGGCTTCGACGGGGAGACGTGCGGCGTCAACATCGGCATCGGCCGTCAGTCGCCCGATATCGCCCAGGGCGTCGACACCGCGCACGAGACGCGCGTCGAGGGCGCCGCAGACCCGCTGGACTCCCAAGGCGCCGGCGACCAGGGTCTGATGTTCGGTTACGCGATCAGCGACACCCCGGAGCTGATGCCCCTGCCGATCGCGCTGGCGCACCGGCTGGCGCGGCGGCTGACCGAGGTCCGCAAGAACGGCACGCTGCCCTACCTGCGCCCGGACGGCAAGACGCAGGTCACCATCGAGTACGATGAGGACAACGTCCCGACGCGACTGGACACCGTGGTGGTCTCCACCCAGCACGCCGACGGCATCGACCTCGAGAAGACGCTGGATCCCGACATCCGCAAGCACGTTCTGGAGACCGTCCTCAAGGAACTGGCACACGAGACGCTGGACTCCTCGTCGACGCGGGTGCTGGTCAACCCGACCGGAAAGTTCGTCGTCGGCGGCCCGATGGGTGATGCCGGTCTGACCGGCCGCAAGATCATCGTCGACACCTACGGCGGCTGGGCCCGCCATGGCGGCGGCGCCTTCTCCGGCAAGGACCCGTCGAAGGTGGACCGGTCGGCGGCGTACGCGATGCGCTGGGTGGCCAAGAACATTGTGGCGGCCGGGCTGGCCGAGCGGGTCGAGGTGCAGGTGGCCTACGCCATCGGCAAGGCCGCCCCGGTCGGCCTGTTCGTCGAGACGTTCGGCACCGCGATCGTCGACCCGGTCAAGATCGAGAAGATCGTGCCCGAGGTGTTCGACCTGCGGCCCGGCGCCATCGTCCGCGACCTGGACTTGCTGCGTCCGATCTACGCGCAGACCGCAGCGTACGGCCACTTCGGCCGCACCGACATCGACCTGCCGTGGGAGCGCCTGGACAAGGTCGACGACCTGAGGCGCGCTATCTAGCTTTGCGGGTGGACTAACCGGTGAACCGGTAATCATCGATATTGAAACGTCTACTGCGCCAATACACTTCGAAGGTGGTCGCGGGACGCAGCGCCACATCCCCGTTCTTGTCGAAGTAGTAGCTGTTGGCGGCCTGGCAGCTGTCCTGCCAGAACACCTGGCGGTGCCGGCGACTCAACTGCTCGGCGAAGTAATGGGCATTGGCTTCCTCGCTGATCTCGACGCGGGTGGCGTTGCGCTGTCGGGCTCGCTTCATGCAGCGGACCATGTGGTGCGTCTGCGCCTCGATCAATGCGAAGTAGGACGACCCGACGTAGCCGTACGGCCCCATCGTGGAAAAGAAATTAGGAAAGCCGGGAATGGCGGTTCCCTCGTAGGCCTGTGCCCGGTTCTCTTCCCAGAACCGGGTCAGCGACTGGCCGCCGCTGCCGGTGACGGCAAAGGTCGGCGTGTTCTCGGGGTCGAAGACGTGAAAGCCGGTGGCCAGCACCAGCACATCGACCTCGTGGTTGGTGCCGTCGGTGGTGGCCACCGACGACGGCGTGACCTTGTCGATCGGTTGCGTGACCAGCCGGACGTTGTCGCGGTTGTACGTCGACAGGTAGCTGTTGTGAAAACCGGGCCGTTTGCAGCCGATCGCGTAACTCGGGGTGAGCTGTTGGCGCACCACTGGATCACGCACCTTCAGCCGCAGGTACGCGCGGCCGAGTGACTCCATCCACCTGGCCAGCGGGTAGACCGTGAAGTACTGGGCCGGCAGCGGGAAGGTCACCTCGACATAGCTCTGGGTGATCAGCCGCTGCAGGGTCTTGGCGCCCGGCAGGCGCAACGCCCAGTGCGCCGACTTTGGCAGCGGCACGTCGAACTTCGGAAAACACCAGATCGGTGTGCGCTGAAATACTGTGAGCTTATTGACAATTGGAGCGATCTGGGGGATCAGCTGCACCGCCGAGGCGCCGGTGCCGATTACGGCGACTCGTTTACCGGCCAGGTCGAGGGTGTGGTCCCAGCGCGCGGTGTGCACGGCGGCACCGTCGAAGGAGTCGACGCCGTCGATGTCGGGCGGCTTCGGCACGGTGAGTACACCGCTGCCGTTGAACACGAATCGTGCCGTGACTTCTCCGCCCGGGTCGAGCCGGACCCGCCACAGCGACCGCTCGTCGTCGAACTCGGCGGCGAGCACTTTGGTGTTGAACCGGATTTTCGGACGGATCCCGTATTTGTCGGTGCAGTGTTCGGCGTAGGCCTTCAGCTCGCCGCCGCGCGCGTAGGTGCGCGACCAGTCCGGCCGCTGCTCGAACGAGAACTGATACGACGCCGACGGAATGTCAACGGCGATGCCGGGATACGTGTTCCAGTACCACGTTCCACCGACCTCGGCGCCGGCCTCGACGATGAGGTAGTCGCCGAAGCCTTCTTGATCGAGCTTGACCGCGGCGCCGATACCCGAGAACCCCGCGCCGACGATCAGGCAGTAGTAGTCAGGCCGGTCGCCGTCCGCCATTACTGCAGTGCCGCCTTCAGCGCCGCGAGGCCACGATTGGTCGCCTCGGCGGCGGCGGGGATGATCATCGCGAAGCTGACATAGCCGTGCACCAGCGTGGGCTCGTTGCTCAGCTCGGCGGACACGCCGGAGGCGTTGAGCAGCGAGGCGTAGAGGGCCGCGTCGTCGCGCAGCGGATCGTGCTCGGCACTGCCGATGAAGGCGGGGGGCAGGCCCGTGAAGTTGCCGTAGTTGGACGGCGCAAGAGCCGGCGGCAGCGCTTTCGGGTCGCTGATGTCGATCCCGGGGATGTACCAGTTCAAGAAGGCGTCGATGACGTCGCGGTCCAGGATCGGGGCGTCGGCGTTCTCGGTGAACGACGGCAGCGACAGGTCCGCGGTGATGGTCGGATACCAGAGCAGCTGGAACGCCAGCTCGAGTGCACTCGTGTCGCGCGCCAAGTGCGTCATCACCGCGGCGAGGTTGGCGCCGGCGGAGTCGCCGGCGACGGCGATCCGGTCAGGGTCGCCGCCCAACTCGGCGGCGTGTTCGCCGACCCACCGCAGCGCGGCCCAGCAGTCGTCCACGCCGGCCGGGAACGGATGCTCGGGTGCCAGCCGGTAGTCGACGGACACCACAATGGCCTCGGCGCCGACGGCGTGCGCGCGGGCGACCGGGTCGTGCGTGTCGAGATCACCGAGCGCAAAACCCCCGCCGTGATAGAAGACGACGACCGGTAGATTGCTGTGTTCGGTGGCCGGCGGCCAGTAGATGCGGACCGGGATGTCGGTGACCTCGCCGTGCCCGATGGTTCGATTCTCGATGCGCAGGTCCGGCAGCATCTCCGGGGGCATTTTGAGCTGGCTTAGCTTGGCGCGTGCGTTCTCGACGCCGTCAGCGGCCTTGAACGTCATCGGGAACGTGTCGACCAGCGCTTTCAGCGTCGGGTCGATCTGCGGGCGAGCGGTGGTCGGTTCCGTCATGGACCTACCGTACGTGCAGTGCGGCCCGCAGCGCGTCCAGCCCGCGGTCCATTGCGGCCGTCGCCGCGGGCACCACTCCGGCATAGCCCAGGTACCCGTGCACCAGCGTCTCGGCGTTGTGCACCTCGACGGGAACACCGGCGGCGGCCAGTAATTCGCCGTACCGGCTCCCGTCGTCGCGCAGCGGGTCGTGCCCGGCAACGGCGATGTAGGCGGCGGGCAGATCGGCGAGATTCTCGGCCCGGCCGGGTGCCATACCGGGTGGAGGATCGGACAGGTCGATGGCACCGGCGTACCAGCGGGTGAACGCGGCGACGGCCGCACGGTCCAGGACCGGGGCGTCGGCGTTCTCGGCGAACGAGGGCAGCGACGCGTCCCACAGCGTGGCGGGATACCACAGCAGCTGGAACGCAATTGGCGGTCCAGCATTGTCACGGGCGCGCTGCGCGACGACGGCGGCCAGGTTGCCGCCCGCCGAATCTCCGGTCACCGCGAGCCGGCTCGCATCGGCGCCGATCTCGTCGCCGTGCTCGGCAACCCATTGCGTTGCGGCCCAAGCATCCTCGACGGCGGCAGGGTAGGGATGCTCGGGCGCCAGACGGTATTCGACCGACACCACCACCGCAGAGGCGCCGACGGCGTGCTGGCGACAGGTCCCGTCGTGGGTGTCCAGGTCGCCGACGACGAAGCCGCCGCCGTGAAAGAACACCACCGCCGGTGGCGCGGCGTGATCGGTTGGCGGCCAGTAGATCCGGATGTTGATCGGTCCGTCCGGCCCCTCGATGGAGCGGTCCTGCACCCGGAGCCCCGGATGAAAGCCCCGCCGCGGCAGGTCCCGCAGTTGCCGGCGCGCCGTGGCGACCCCGCCGTCGGCGGATAACCGGAACGGAACGGCGTCCAGTACCTTCAGCAGGATGGGATCGATCGCAGATCCAGAGTCGACGCCTGCCATGCAGACACCGTACGCACCGAGGGTGATGCTCGGCGCCTGGGTCGCCGCCGGATGGGCCGGTGTCGCCTACGGGTTGTTCTTGACCATCCTGGCGCTGCGTTCACCCCCGGGCGCCGACCTCACCGGAGAGTGGACCGGTCAGCCGCTGTTCAAGGCGTCGATGGCGTTGCTGCTGGTGGCGGCGGCGGCTGCCCATCCGATTGTTCGCGAACGACGCTGGCTGATGCCGGCGCTTCTGTTCTCCGCGGTCGGTGACGGGCTGCTGGCGATTCCATGGTGGCCGCCGTCGTTCGTCCTGGGGCTGGGCTCATTCCTGTTGGCGCACTTGTGTTTTCTAGGCGCATTGGTGCCGCTGGCCCGCAGCTCCGGTCGTCCGCGCAGTCGGCTGGTCGCCGCCGTGGGCGTGTGCGTGGCATGTGTCGGGCTGCTGGCCTGGTTCTGGCCGCAGCTGGGACATGACGGGCTGACCATTCCGGTCACGGTGTACATGATCGTGCTCGTCGCCATGGTCTGCGCAGCGCTGCTCGCCGGGCTGCCCACGGTCTGGACGGCGGCCGGCGCGCTGCTGTTCGCCGGGTCGGATGCGATGATCGGCATCGGGCGGTTCGTGCTGGGCAGCGAGGCGCTGGCGGTGCCGATCTGGTGGACGTATGCGGCTGCGCAGATCTTGATCACCGCGGGCTTTTTCTTCGGTCGAGTGTCGGCGAACCCTGCTACACCTGGCGAGTGACCACGCGGACCCGGCAGCCCGCCGCATTCGAGCCGATCGCACGGGTGTTGCCGATGCTGTCGGTCCCGCACCTGGATCGCGACTTCGACTACCTGGTGTCCGCTGAGCAATCCGACGACGCCCAGCCCGGTGTGCGGGTGCGGCTGCGTTTCCACGGCAGGCTGGTCGACGGGTTCATCCTGGAGCGCCGCACCGAAACCGATCACGTCGGCAAGCTGGCTTGGCTGGACCGGGTGGTGTCCCCCGAGGCGGTGCTCACCCCGGAGATCCGTCGTCTGGTCGACGCTGTCGCCGCGCGTTACGCCGGCACCCGCGCCGACGTGCTGCGGCTGGCGGTGCCGCCCCGTCACGCCAAGGTTGAACGCGAAATATCAACGTCGTCAACGTGTTCCGATGTCGCTTTGATCGATCCGGCGGGCTGGGAATCGTACAGCCGCGGCGGGCAGTTCCTGACGGCGCTCGCCGAATCGCGGGCCGCCCGCGCGGTGTGGCAGGCGCTGCCGGGCGAGTTGTGGCCGGTTCGCTTCGCCGAGGCCGCCGCACAGACTGTGCAGACCGGTCGCGCGGCGCTGGCGATCGTTCCGGATCAGCGGGACGTGGACGCGTTGTGGTCGGCTGCGACGGCACTTTTCGGCGAGTCCTCGGTGGTGGCGTTGTCGGCCGGCCTGGGTCCGGCGGCGCGTTACCGGCGGTGGCTGGCCGCGCTGCGGGGCAGCGCACGGTTGGTGATCGGCACCCGCAGCGCGGTGTTCGCGCCGGTGAGCGACCTCGGTCTGATCATGGTGTGGGACGACGGCGACGACACGCTGGCCGAGCCGCGGGCGCCGTATCCGCATGCGCGCGAGGTCGCGATGTTGCGGGCACACCAAATGCGTTGCGCCGCATTGATCGGGGGATACGCCCGCACCGCTGAAGCCCACGCGCTCGTGGGCAGCGGTTGGGCGCATGATGTGGTCGCTGCGCGTCCGGTCGTACGCGCCCGTACCCCGCGGGTGGTGGCGCTCGACGACGGCGGATATGCCGACGAGCGTGATCCGGCGGCGCACACGGCGCGGCTGCCGTCGGTTGCGTTGCGGGCGGCGCGGGCGGCGCTGCAGGCCGAGGC
>JBAWAV010000120.1:0-6548 GCA_049589475.1 Mycobacterium sp. | reverse complement strand
CGGCCGGGGCCTGCGGCCGAGCGGCGGCCCCGACCGGTTCGTCAACCATCCGGGCACCGGGGTCGCCGGCGTGGTCGACGGCGTCGAGATCGCGGTGTCGAGAGCCGGACCGCTGGCCGGTGTCGACCTGCTGGCACCGCCGGCACGTCAGACGGCGGTGCAGGTGACATGGGGCGGGCAGATACGCGGCGTCATCACGCTGGCCGATCAGATCAAGCCCGGCAGCGCCGCGGCGATCGCCGAACTCACGGCGATGGGCATCACCCCGATGCTGCTCACCGGCGACAGCCCCGCGGTGGCCGAGCAGGTCGCGACCGCCGTCGGCATCGAACCGGCCGACGTGATTGCCGGTGTACTACCGACCGGCAAGGCCGACGTCGTCAAGCGGCTGCAGGCGCAGGGGCGCACGGTGGCCATGGTCGGCGACGGCGTCAACGACTCGGTGGCACTGGCCGTCGCCGACATCGGCATGGCGATGGGCAGCGGCGCCGACGTCGCCATCGACGCCGGTGATCTGACGTTGATGCGCGCTGACGTGCACACCGTGCCGACCGCGCTGCGGTTGTCGTCGCGCACGCTGCGCACCATCCGGATGAACCTGTTCTGGGCGTTCGCCTACAACGCGGCGGCCATCCCGCTGGCGGCAGCGGGCCTGCTCAACCCGATGATCTCCGGTGCGGCGATGGCGTGTTCGTCACTGCTGGTCGTGACAAACAGCTTGCGGCTCAGAGGCTTTCAGGACGCCAGCCAGGCGAGTTCGCCGGGCAGCTGCTGACGCCAGTAGGCCTCGTCGTGTCCACCTGGGGTGAACCCACCCGCAGGCGGCTTGTGTAGCTGGGCGATGAATTGGTGGGTGGCCGGGGAGAATTGGTCGTCGTTGCCGCAGTCGATCCGCAGCGGGATTTGGGACAGCGCGGGCAATCCGAAGACGGTGTTCTTGGTCCAGTCGTCGTAGCTGTCGAACGCTCCGATCGTGCTTGCGGTGTACGACTGGTACAGCGCCGGGCTGATCGCGCAGATCCCCGCGGTGCGCGCTGGGCCCAGCCGTGCGCCGAGCAGCATCGCGCCGTAGCCGCCCATCGACCAGCCGAGGAAGCCGATCCGCGAGATGTCCAGACCCATCGCCGGCAACATCGGGATCAGTTCGTTGAGCACCATCGACCCGGCGTCCTCACCGCCGGCCCGCCGATGCCAATAGCTGTCGCCGCCGTCGACCGCGACCACGGCGAACGGCGGACGGCCCGCTCTGACCAGCTCGGCCAACCCCTGTTCGACGCCGAAACTCATTACCTGCTTGGCACTTCCGCGCACCCCGTGCAGCGCGATCACCGGACGCAACGGCCCGATCTGCCCGGGCGGCCGGGCGACGATCCAGTTCGTCAGGACACCGCCGCGAGCCGCCGAGATGAACGAGCCCGACTCTCGGGTCGGCAGTGGCGCGGCAACCGGTGGCTCAGGCGGGGCCGCCGGCTGCTCCGGATCGAGTGGGCTGGGCATGGCCGGGACGGCGATCGGATCCACCATGGCGCTCAACGCCCACACGCCCGCGGCGCCCGCAACGGTGCTGACCCCAAGGCGCAGCGCTGCACGGCGCGAAAGGTCGGGCATGAGCGACATAATGCCGATCCGAAAAGCGACGGCTGCCAAAACACGCCGTGCCCCAAAGCAACATGGCGGTCACGATTTGCTGGACGCCGGCTGAGCGTTTGGTACAAAGTGCAAAATATGTAACACTGTCCCGCATGAGCGAGCTGAGTGAGTCGTCTGCCGCCCAGACCACCGCCGATGCCCTGCCGCTGGGACCGGAGTCGTTGGTGTGGCGGTACTTCGGCGACAACAGGATGTTCTTGATCGGCCCGCGGCCCGCCGTGCTGCAGAACATGCTCGCCGAACTCGGGCAGGGCGTCCTGGATCACTCGGTGTTCTTCAGCGACACCGCGGCGCGGGTCAAGCGTTCACTGCCGCCGATCTTCAAGACGGTCTACGGCTCCGACGACGACAACACCGGCCAGCAGGTGCGCGACTTCCACCACCAGATAAAAGGCGACATGCCCAGCGGGGAGCGCTATCACGCGCTGGACCCGGACACGTACTTCTGGGCGCACGCCACCTTCGTCGAACAGGTGCTGTACTTCGCCGACACCTTCGTCAAGCTGCTGACCGACGAAGAGAAGCAGCAGATCTACCTCGAGTCGAAGACCTGGTATCGCCGCTACGGCGTCAGCGAACGCCCGATGCCGGCCGACTACGACGAGTTCGAGCGGTACTGGGATCACATGATGGAACGCGTGATGATCGCCCACCCGACCGCGAAATACGGTGTCGGATATGTGACCAAGGGCTTCCCGCGGCCGAAAGGCGTCCCGCCGCTGGCGTGGCGGGTGATCGCGCCCCTCTTCAACCCGGTCGCAGCGTTTCTGACCACCGGAGGCCTGCCGCCGCGGGCCCGCGTTCTGCTCGGTCTGCCGTGGACCGATCGGCAGGAGCGCCGCTACCAGCGGTTCGCCGCGGTGTGGCGGTTACGGCCGGTGAACTGGGTGTGGGACCATCTACCAATGAGATTGCGCTACAACGGGTTTGCCCAAGACGGCTATGCTCGCGGCTGATTCGGCCACCAACGCCATCCTCGACGCCGCCGTCGTCGAGTTTCAGCAGCATGGCTTCCGGCGGGTCGCACTCGACGACGTGGCCCGCCGCGCCGGAGTCAGCCGCACCACCATCTACCGACGTTTCACCGGACGCGACGAGTTGGTCGGCGCCGTCATCGACCGGGAGAACGCGGTGCTGTTCGCCAACATCGCCGATGAGCTGAAAAGCCGTAGACCGCAATCGAATTACTATGTCGAGGCGTTCACGCTGTCGATCGTGCGGTTCCGCCAACACCGGGTGCTGACCCGGATGCTCGCCGACGAGCCCGGCCTGATGCTGGAATTGGCGCATCAACATTGGCAGCCGGCCGTCGAGCGGATGGCGGCCGCGCTGCGGGTGATCTTCCCTGCCGGCTTCGCCGAGCAGATCGGCGCTGACGCAGTCGACGAACTCGCCGACACCATCCTGCGTTACGCGGCGATGGTGCTGCTGCTGCCGGCCCGCGAACCGCTGCTCGACGCCGACGACATCCGCGCATTCGCGACCACACACTTCCTGCCCAGCCTGCCTGCTGCATTGCGCGCCGTGCCGGTCTGATGTGAGCACCCCCGGGTGTTACCGTCCGGTGGTGCCGCCGATCGACGAGACCCGCACGGACAGCGCGTCACCGCTGCGACGCGGACTCTCACAACGGCAGCGCGCGGTTCCGGTCACGGCGCAGACTTGACCGTCGACTGATGGACTCCACACCGCAACTACGCCAAGGGTTGTCGCAGCGACAGCTGATGATGATCGCCATCGGCGGCATTATCGGCGCCGGATTCTTCGTCGGGTCCGGTGTGGTCATCGGCAAAGCCGGCCCCGCCGCGTTCCTTACCTATGCGCTGTGCGGCCTGTTGATCATCCTGGTGATGCGGATGCTGGGGGAGATGGCCACGGCGAACCCGTCGACGGGTTCATTCTCCGAATACGCCCGGCAGGCGTTGGGAGGCTGGGCGGGCTTTTCGGTGGGCTGGCTGTATTGGTACTACTGGGTGATCGTCGTCGGTTTCGAGGCAGTGGCCGGCGCCAAGGTCATCACCTACTGGTTCCACGCGCCGCTGTGGCTGCTCTCGCTGATCCTGATGGTGTTGATGACGTCGACCAATCTGTTCTCGGTCTCGTCCTATGGCGAGTTCGAATTCTGGTTCGCCGGAATCAAAGTCGCGACCATCCTGATCTTTCTGCTGCTCGGCACGATGTACGCGGTGGGGCTGTGGCCGCACCACCACGCGGATTTCTCCAACCTGCACGCTCACGGCGGGTTCTTCCCGAACGGTGCACACGGCGCCTTCGCCGCCGTCGTGGTGGTGATCTTCTCGATGGTCGGCGCCGAGGTCGCCACGATCGCTGCCGCGGAAACACCGGATCCCGAGCGTGCGATCCAGCGGGCGACCAACGCGGTGGCCGCGCGCATCGCGATTTTCTTTGTCGGATCGGTCTTTTTGCTGACGGTCATCCTGCCGTGGAACTCCGTGCAAGCCGGGTCGTCGCCGTTTGTCGCCGCGCTGAAGCAGATCGGCATCCCCGGTGCCGACCACGTGATGAACGCGGTGGTACTCACCGCGGTGTTGTCCTGCTTGAACTCCGGGCTCTACAGCGCGTCGCGGGTGTTGTTCGTGCTCGCCGGCCAACACGAGGCGCCGGCGCAGATGCTCAAGATCAGCGAACGCGGGGTGCCCTACATCGCGATCGTGTGCTCGTCGGTGGTGGGATTCCTGTGCGTCATCATGGCCGGGCTCGCTCCGAACACGGTGTTCTCGTTCCTGCTGAACTCGTCGGGCGCGATCGTGCTGTTCGTCTACTTGTTGATTGCGTTGTCGCAGATCGTGTTACGCCGCACGACGCCGCCGGACAAGTTGCGGGTCAAGATGTGGTTCTTCCCCGTGCTGTCGATCCTGACGGTGCTCGGGATCGTCGGGGTGCTGGTACAGATGGCCTTCGACCACTCTGCCCGCACCCAGTTCTGGCTCAGCCTGCTGTCCTGGGCTGTGGTGGTCGCGGCGTACTTCGTGACCAAACGTGCTGCAGCGCGGGCCGCCTAGCCGGTCTTGGTCAGCAGAACCGCCTGCTCGAACGGCATCCTGGCGAAGACGCGGTGCGCGGCACTGCTGACATGGGTCGCCGCCTCCTCCTTGGTGACGGTTTGCGGGTTGCTGACATGGAAGGTTTTGCCATGGCGGCGCATCTGCCCGCCGCCGGCGGCGTTGAGGTTCTTCAGCCAGTCGCGGTCCGGGCCGTAGGTCAGCAGGATCGCGACGCCTGGCTTGCCGTCGACGTCGGCGTTGAACACCGTCAACGGGGTGCGGTAGGGCTTCCCGGATTTCCGTCCGACGTGCTCGAGGATGCCGAATGACGGGGCCCAGCCGGCCCACATGCGCTGAATCGGGTTGGTGACGTGGCGGTTGAACCGGGCGAGGCGTTGCGGTAGTTGCATACCGCCATCCAACTCCCTCCGCTTGGTCTACCTCAAGGGCTCCGCGCCGATATCGGATGCGAGTTCGAGTTCACGCGGGTCACTGCCTGCCGACGAGGCTCGTGGGGTCCATGTGGTCTAGGTGATTCAACTTCTTAAGGAGTCTGAAGTTTGGTTAGACCTTGTCGGGTCTACCCGCAGTGACATGGGCCACAACACTGACGTGCCGGTGTTGTGTTTTGGGGGGCGTCATTTTGATCGACTCAAATCCAAGGCGGGGTCCGCGTCGAATACCTGTAAAGGATTTAGGGGAGGACTGCGATGATGCATCTTCAGGTCGGCGATCTGCCCGACGAAGCCACGGTGACGCTGCTCGGTGTCTACAGCGAGCTATCGCAGTCGCCGGGCTCTGTCTCCGGCGCTCCACTGGCCCGGCTGAGCGCCGTCGAGATCGCCGAGCTGCGGCAGGCGTTGGCAGATGGCGAACGCGCCGGCGGTGACGACGATTTGGTGGACTGGTGCACCAAAATGGGTCGGCTGGTCACCGCCGAGTTGTATCTGCGCGCATATACCCAGGCTGCGATCGACGCCAAGGCCGCCGTCATCGTCGACGAGGAACGTCGGATCGCCCGGATGGCGGGTTCGGTGCCCGGGCCTTCACCTGCCGCCTGAGGCGACTCCGCTCAACGATCAACTACACCCTGTAGTGAAGCCGCGCGCCGCTGCTGGGACACTAGTGGACGTGCCTCGACCCGACCGACCGGCTCTCGCCCGGCCCGCATCGTCGCCGCGCACCGACGCCTCGGCGAAGCTGTTCAGCGACGCCTGCGCTGTCATTCCCGGTGGGGTGAACTCACCGGTGCGGGCGTTCACCGCGGTCGGCGGCACCCCGCGTTTCATCACCGCCGCCGACGGCTACTGGCTCACCGACGCCGACGGCAACCGTTATGTCGACCTGGTCTGCTCGTGGGGTCCGATGATTCTGGGTCACGCGCATCCGTCGGTGGTGGACGCCGTCATCAAGGCCGCCGCCGACGGGCTGTCGTTCGGAGCACCCACGCCGGGCGAAAGCGAACTTGCCCGCGAGATCATCGGCCGGGTGCCACCGGTGGAGCGCATCCGGCTGGTCAACTCCGGCACCGAGGCCACCATGAGCGCAGTGCGACTGGCCCGCGGATTCACCGGTCGGGCCAAGATCGTCAAGTTCTCCGGCTGCTACCACGGCCACGTCGACGCGCTGCTCGCCGACGCCGGCTCCGGGGTCGCGACGCTGGGCCTGCCGTCCTCGCCCGGTGTCACGGGCGCCACGGCCGCCGACACGATTGTGTTGCCGTACAACGACATTGATGCTGTCACTCAGACCTTCGAGAAGTTCGGTGACCAGATCGCCGCCGTGATCACCGAGGCCAGCCCCGGCAACATGGGCGTCGTCCCGCCCGCGGCGGGCTACAACGCCGCGTTGAAGGAGATCACCGCCGAGCACGGCGCCCTGCTGATCATCGAC
>JBAWAV010000119.1:0-4805 GCA_049589475.1 Mycobacterium sp. | reverse complement strand
CGACATCGCTGAGCAAGCTGCGCCCTGAGCTCGACCTGTATTTGATGACCGAGATCGACGTGGAGGACATCGCCGGCCGGCTGGGCCAGTACTTCCGCCGGGTGTTCCACGCCCGCGAGGGCATGCTCGAGTTGCACCTGTCGATCCTGCACGGCGTGGCCGCGCGTTACCGCACACCGTTCTTCAGCGCGCTCAAGCAATACAGCCATCGGCCTACCGGTGTCTTCCACGCGTTGCCGATCTCGCAGGGCAAGTCGATCGTCAACTCGCACTGGATCAAAGACATGGTCGGCTTCTACGGCCTGGAAGTGTTCATGGCCGAGACGTCGGCAACCTGCGGTGGTCTGGACTCGTTGTTGGAGCCCACCGGTCCGCTGCGTGAAGCCCAGCAGCTCGCGTCGAAGGCCTATGGTTCGCGGCACACCTACTTCGTCACCAACGGCACGTCGACGGCCAACAAGATCGTCACCCAAGCGTTGGTGGCCCCCGGCGACATCGTGCTGCTCGACCGTAACTGCCACCAGTCACACCATTACGGCATGATGATGGCCGGCGCGAATGTCGTTTATCTGGAGGCCTATCCGCTGAACGACTACTCGATGTACGGCGCGGTGCCGCTGCATGAGATCAAGTCAAAGCTATTGGCGCTCAAGCGCGCCGGCAAGCTCGACCGCGTCAAGATGATGTCGCTGACGAACTGCACCTTCGACGGGATCGTCTACGACGTAGAGCGGGTCATGGAGGAGTGCCTCGCGATCAAGCCCGACCTGGTGTTCCTATGGGACGAGGCGTGGTTCGCCTTCGCCCGGTTCCACCCGGTGTATCGCACCCGCACCGCGATGGCCTCAGCGGCTGCGGTGCGGGAACGGCTGCAGAGCCCGGAATACACGGCTCGCTTCGAGAAGTATCTCGCCGAGCAGGCCGCCGAAAAGCCCAGCGACGACGACCTTCTGAACCGTCGCCTGATGGCCGACCCGGCGCGGGCACGGGTACGGGTGTACGCATCCCAGTCGACCCACAAGACGCTGACCGCGTTGCGGCAGGGATCGATGATTCACGTCTACGATCAGGACTTCGACCAGAAGGTCGCGGTGCCGTTCCACGAGG
Organism: Mycobacterium sp.; assembly: GCA_049589475.1. Taxonomy (GTDB): domain Bacteria; phylum Actinomycetota; class Actinomycetes; order Mycobacteriales; family Mycobacteriaceae; genus Mycobacterium. The sequence continues at coordinate 3,698 of JBAWAV010000119.1, read as the reverse complement.
CCTACATGGCGCACACGTCGACCTCGCCCAACTACCAGATCCTGGCGTCACTTGACCTGGGTCGTCGTCAGGTGGCCCTGGAGGGTGCCGAGTTGGTGCAGCGGCAAATCGAGAACGCCATGCAGCTGCGCGACGCGATCGACAATCATCCGTTGCTGAGCAAGTACATGAATTGCCTTGGTACGGCGCATCTCATCCCGGACCAGTACCGCCCGACGGCGATCGACCAACCGCTGCGTTCCGGTTTGCGCAACATGATGGCCGCGTGGCATGACGACGAGTTCGTCCTCGACCCGTCGCGAATCACGCTGTCCATCGGGCGTACCGGCTACGACGGCGACACGTTCAAGCGCGAACAGCTGATGGATCGCTACGGCATTCAGATCAACAAGACCTCGCGCAACAGTGTGTTGTTCATGACGAACATCGGCACCACCCGTAGCTCGGTCGCGTTTCTGGTCGAGGTCTTGGTCAGTATCGCCACCGAACTCGACCAGGCGATCTCGGAGATGAGCCTGGGTGAGCGCGAGCATTTCGAGCAGGCGGTGTACGGGCTGACCAAACGTCCAGTGCCGCTGTGCAATTTCAGCGGATTCCACCCGGTGTTCCGGGATCACAGCGGGTCCGAGCCGACGCCAGAGGGCGATGTCCGTCGCGCGTTCTACCTGTCGTATGACGACACGAACTGCGAATACCTCATGGGTGAGCAGATCGACGAAAAGCTGGATGCTGGAATCGATGTCGTGTCAGCAACGTACGTGACGCCCTACCCGCCGGGTTTCCCGGTGCTGGTTCCCGGCCAGGTGGTCAGCCGCGAGATCCTGCAGTTCATGCGCGATCTGGACACCAAGGAGATTCACGGCTACGAGCCGAACTTCGGCTACCGGGTTTACACCGAGAAGGCGATCGAGATGGTCGGCGCCGCGGTCGGATTGCCGTCCAACGGCCACCATCCGGTGGTGGAGACGTCGACGCCCAAGCCTGCGAAGAAGAAGCCGACGAAGCGCATCGACGACGCTCTGGCCGCCGCGGATCCTGGCTGATCTACAGTCCCTTGGATGAGCAGCCGAGTAAACGCCGCGCGCCGTGAGGTCGCGTTCAGCGTGCTGGGCGGTCCGACGACGGTCGTCGATTTCGGCGGCCGTCGGATCGTCATCGATCCGACTTTCGACGAGCCCGGCCCGCACGACTACCTGACCAAGACGATCGGTCCGGCGGTCGGCGCCGCCGAGCTCGGTGCCATCGATGTGGTGCTGGTCAGCCATGACGAGCATCCGGACAACTTCGACGACGAAGGCAGGAGGGTGGCGCTGGCCGCGCCGCTGGTGTTGACCCATCCGGGCGCTGCGGCCCGACTCGGACCGCCCGCGGTCGGGCTCGAGCCGTTCGAGTCGTTCGAGCTTGCTGCTGCCGACGGCGCGAAAGCCATGACGGTGCAAGCTGTTCCGGCGGTGCACGGACCCGCCGACGGGCAGCGCGACGCCGGCGGCCACGTGAACTGCGAGGTGACCGGCTTCGTGCTATCCGGCCTCGGGTTGCCGACCGTGTATCTCAGCGGCGACAACGCGTCGGTCGGCGCGGTGAAGACCATCGCCGAGCGGGTGGGCAGCGTGGATGTGGCGGTGATCTTCGCGGGGGCCGCGCGGGTGCCGGCGAAGGAGCGCGGACGTCCGCTGACGATGACGGGCCAGCGGGCCGCGGCGGCCGCCGAAGTGCTGGGCGCCCGACTGGTCATCCCGGCCCACGTCGACGGGTGGAAGCATTTCAGCGAGGGAGTCGGCGAATTCGGCGGCGCGTTCGACGAAGCGGGGCTGCTGGACCGTCTCGCCGTCGTCCCGCACGGAGAGTGGATCGTGCCGTCCTGGCTGTAGCTGACTTGCCGCCGATCAGGGCAGCGGATTTTCGCTGTCGTCAACGGCGGCAATGACTTTCGCGATCAGCCACTGTGCGGCGCCAACCGCTTCGGCCTTGTCGAGATTCCACGAACCGACCAGTCGTTCGTAGGTCGTCGGACTCCACAGCACGTCGAGTAGCCCGGCCAGCGCCCGGCGCTGAGCATCCGGCAAGTGCGCCGTCCGGTCGGCGACAGCACGCTGCAGGGCGTCGTGTCGTTTGGCATCGGCGCCTACGAAGGCCGAGCCCTGCGGTGCGCCGATCGAGTCTCTGATCGCGAACCGTCCCAGCGCCGTGAACAGCCGCGCCGTAACGTCGGAAAGGTTATCGAGGTCGACGTCTTCGTAGGCGATCCCTGCCTCGTCTTCCAGACGGCCCATGATCGCGTCGTGCAGGTGTCGCTCGGTCGGAAAGTTCCGGTACACCGTTCGCTCGCTGACTTCGGCGCCTTCGGCGACAGCTCGGAACGTGAGCTCGTCCCAGTTCCAGGTGGTGAATTCGCGGACCAGCCGTGCGCCCGCATCGACGATGCGTTCGCGGGTGGCCGCGGCCGCCTCCTCACGTGCCGGACTGCGATACGGCCGTCGCCGAGGCGTTGACAACTCGCTCATAATGACGTCAGTATACTGACACGGATTTTGTGGAAGGGGCGCCCGGTGGCCGATCTCGACAGCGTTGTCGGTTCTGCCGTCGCGCAGACCGGGCTCGACGACTTCGGTGACGACGCGTTCCGCGAAGGTCTCGAGGTGTTGCTCACGTCGCTCCGGGACGAGGCTCGGCTCAACGCGCGCGGCGAGGGCTTCATCTATGCCCGCATCGTCACCGCGCTGTCGCAACGATTGCAGGTGGAGCACTGGTATCGCCGTCATCCAGAGATCGATGACGTCGAGATCGCGCCGCCGTTGATCGGATTGGGCTTGCCGCGTACGGGTTCGACGGCCTTGTCGGTTCTGCTCGCTCAAGATCCGGCCATCCGGTACCTGCGTCGGTGGGAGTCGTCGCAACCCTGCCCGCCGCCATCGACCGTGCGCGGCCCGGACCCGCGAATTCCGGCCGACGACAGTAATCAGGTCGGTTCGAGGGCACATGTTCCGACCGGCCCCCAGGCTCCGATGGAGTGCCTTGAATTGATGGCGCTGGATTTCAAATCCCATATCTTTCAAGCGTTTGCGCAGATCCCGTCGTACTCGGCCTGGCTGCTCGATAAGGCCGACTTCGCCTCGACCTACGCCTACCAGCGGCGGGTGATGAAGCTGCTGAGTTGGGGCGAACCGGTGCGGCCGTGGCGGCTGAAGTCGCCGTCGCATGTGTTGTCGCTCGACGGGCTGAACACCGTGTTCCCCGACGCTCGTTTCGTGATGACCCATCGTGATCCCACCGACGTGATCCTGTCGGTGGCTGATCTCTACGCCGACATCGTCGGCGGCTTCACCGACCACTTGGACCGCGGCTACCTCGGTCAACTCAACGTCGAACACTGGTCGGTGGGAATGCAACGAGCACTTCGCTTCCGCGACGGTGTGGCCGATAAACGCTTCTACGACATCGACTTTCGCGCGATGCAAGCCGATCCCGTCGGCGAGGTTCGTGGGCTCTACGCCTGGCTGGGCGAGCCGGTCAGCGACGAATTCGAGAACCGGATGCGTGACTGGTGGACCAGAGCCGCCTTGGAACGCGAGCCGAGCACGCACGCCGACCCGGTGGAGTTCGGCATCGATCTCGACCACGTGCGGCCATTGTTCGCCGACTACGTCGCAAGGATGTTGCATGGCAGTTGATTTGACCGGTGGCATCGACCCGGCGCG
>JBAWAV010000118.1:0-9052 GCA_049589475.1 Mycobacterium sp. | reverse complement strand
TGGGTAGTCCGTCGTGGCACCGCGAACGCTATCTTCACCAGGTCGAAGCGACGAGCCAATGACTGACGACGAACTGCGCGACGAGGTACGTCACTGGTTGGCGGCCAACTGGACTCCCGGCATCGACCGGGCGAGCTGGGCACATACCGTCGTCGACGCCGGCTGGGCGGCGCCCAGCTGGGAACCGCAGTGGTACGGCCGCGGCCTCTCGGACGCGCAATCCCGGCTCGTCGCAGAGGAATTCGCCATAACGGGTGCGCCGGGCACCGGCCATGACCGCGCGAATCTGTTCGCCTGCACCCTGCACGACGCCGGGACCGACGACCAGAAGCGACGGCTGATTCCGCCGTCGATCCGCGGTGAGAGCAAGTGGTGCCTGCTCTACAGCGAGCCCGCTGCCGGATCTGACCTGGCCGGGCTGCGTACCCGCGCCGAGCGCGACGGCGACGAGTGGGTGATCAACGGGCAGAAGGTCTGGACGTCCTTCGCCACCACCGCGGACTACGGCATCCTGGTGGCCAGGACCAACTGGGATGTGCCGAAACACCAGGGCATCAGCTTCTTCATGCTGCCAATGCGGCAGCACGGTATCGAGATTCGGCCGATCCACCAGATCACCGGCGAATCGGAATTCAACGAGATCTTCATCGACAACGCCCGCGTGCCCGCCGAAAATCTGGTCGGCGAGCTGAACGGCGGCTGGTCGGTGCTGCAGACCGCGCTAGCGTACGAGCGTCGGTTCATGGGCGATCTGGCCCGCACCGCCAAGAACAACAAACGGCCGCGAGCCGAAAAGACGAATTTACTGGTGGAATTGGCGCGGGATGCGGGCCGATTGGACGATCCCTACATTCGTCAGCAGATTGCCCGTGTCGATGCGCTTACCACCGTCAATCGGTGGAATACCCAGCGCTCCAGGGCCACGAAAGATCGCGCCGAGGCAGCGACGTTGATGGCGCTCGGCAAGATCGCGATGTCAGGGATCTTGCATGAGACCGCGCGGGTGGAGACCGACATCGTCGGCGCCGACGCCATGCTCGCCGGACCGGAGAATCCTGTCGGCGACGCGGTGACATTTCGAACGATGAATGCCTACTTCACCTCGATCGGTGGCGGCACCGATCAGATTCAACGCAACATCATCGGCGAGCGCGTGCTGGGCCTGCCGAAAGAGCCTGAGCCGTACCGCGACGCACCGTTCCGCGACTTGCCGCACTGATTCGGGCCGTGCCATCCTTGGCAGCGTGGCCCCTCGCGAAAACCCGCTGCGCGGGATTCTCGACCCGGTGGCGCGCAAACTGCATCTGCCATTCGGCACCAAAGAGTTCATCGACCGGATCGTCCGCGGCGGCGTGAACCAGGCCGGCCGACGAACGCTGCAGATGCTGATCACCACCTGGGACGCCGCTGGTGGCGGGCCGTTCGCCGCCAGTGCGATCGCCACCGCGGGCCTGGCCAAAACGGTTGACATCGCGCAGGGTCTGTTCATCGGCCCGGTTTTCAACCCACTACTCAAGGCATTGGGCGCCGACCAGATCACGTTCCGCGCCTCGCTGTGCGCCTCGGCGGTCGTCGGTCTGGGCATCATGCGCTACGGGGTGCGGGTCGAGCCGATTCACTCGATGGACGTCGACAGCCTGGTCAACGCGGTAGCGCCGACGTTGCAGCGCTACCTCATCGGCGACATCTCCTGATTCAGGTTGACGTGTAGGCGATTCCGCCGCCCACAACGGTCGAGGCGACCATCCCGGCGTCCAGCTCGGCGAATGCGGTCTCGGGTGGCACGTTCAGCAGGCACAGGTCGGCGGGCTCGCCCGGCGCGACCGTGCGCGGCCGAGTCGGCTGATCCGCTGATCCCAGAAACATCGTCAAAGCTGTTCGTGCCGAGACACATTCGTCTTTGCCGAGGATCTGTCCACTGGATGTGGAGCGGTGTACCGCAGCGCGCATGACCGCCCAGGGGTCCACGTCGCCGAATGGCATATCGGTGGACAGAGCCACCGGCACGCCCGCCTGCAGCAGCGATGCCACCCGCCAGAGTTGATCGTGCTCGGCTGCGGGAATCTCGTCGAGGTACTGATCACCGCGCTCGGCAACGAAATTCGGCTGCGTGACGACAGTGAGACCGAGATCGGCCACATCGGCCAGGCAATCCGCCGGCACGACGGCGGCGTGTTCGATCCGGTCACCCGGCCGGGTGCCGGCGTCGCGCAGCGCCGCGATCGTCACCAGCAGCTGCGCGGCGGTGACGCAGTGGATGGCAACCGGGCCACCGTCGCGGTGCCGCTGCGTGATCCAGTCGACGAGCTGCTCGAGGTCCAGGTCGTCGTCGTGCAGGATCCGTTTGCCCGGCGCCAGGCAGTGCACGCGCTGACGGAAACCGCCGTGCCGGTGCAGCTCTTCGAGCCGGACGATGTCGGTGATGCCGAGATCCGGTGTCGCGTCGGTGATTCCGGTGACGCCGTAGCTACCGAGCCGAGCGCTGAGGTCGGCCAGATTGGTTTCGTTACGGGTCAACGCCTCCGACCACGACTCGGTGCTGCGTAGCCTGCCGTCGGGGTGGTCGGCCAGACCGACGCGGGCCAGGCCCGCCGAGTTGAGGATCCACAGCACACCGCTGCGATGCTGGACGCGCAGGGGCACCGCCGACAGCACGGCGTCCAGCACGTCCCGATCCAGCGGCCCGGCCACCGAATCGTGGTATGCCACTGCACGGATCCAGCCGTCGTCGCCCGCTTGCGCGTCCCTCAGCACCGCGGCCAGTCCGGCGCGATCGCGTACCTGCGGCGGCCCCACCCGGATCGAGTGTTCCGCGGCGGCCGTGGAATGCAGGTGCACGTGGTGGTCGTGCAGGCCGGGCAGCACGGTGCCCCCCGCCACGTCCAGCACGTCTTCACCCGGCCGGGCGGTCAGCGTGTCGGCGACCTCGTCGATGAGCTCGCCCACTCGAAGATCGACCACCTTGCCGTCCAGCATCGTCGCGCGCTGAATCAGCATGTCGCGCAGGATCTCTCCGCTATCAGACGCTCGACCGCAGCATTGTCCGCGCCGAGCGGCGACGCCGACGGTACGGCCGGAGGCCGCAGGGGCGAGTCGAGCGGCGTGGCGCTGTCCGTCGACTGGGGCAACGCCGCGTAGCGTGCGGCGACCTGGGCCATTGACACGTCGATCACCTCGCCGCCACCTCGGCGCAGCGACTCCCCCACCGCGCGAGCCGCCTCCAGTCCGCTCAGCGGGTCCGCGATCGCGTCCCCGCAGAATACCGGTCCGTCGGCAGCGGTGCCGACCAGCCCGCCGGCGACTGCGGCGTCGTCACCGAATGCCGGTCGATTAGGCTGTTCGCGATAGCCGTTGATGCGCAACCAGATTCGGCCGCGGCGGAAAGGCACGTCGTCGACGCTCAACGCACGCCGCTGCAGCGCCACGGGTCGGGATCCCTCGATCACAATATCGGCGGCGGCCAGGAGCCGGTGCAGCGCATCACCGTTGTGGTCGAAATCAACTGCATAGCAGAGCTTTCCGGAGTTCATCCAGTCGAAGAACGCCGGCTCGCCCCGCCGGGTACCGTCCGGCCGCTTAGGACTTTCCACCTTGACGACGGTGGCACCCGCGCGGGCGAGTAGCTGACCGCACAGCGGCCCGGCCCACAGCGACGACAGGTCCGCCACCAGCATCCCCTTGAAGCCGCGCGAGCCGGCGCTGCGACCGCCGGTTCTGATCGCAGGTGATGCGGCGACAGACTCCCCCAGTGCCGCGGCGGCGATGTCGAGCAGCTGGGCGCGAGCGATCACGGCTTCCGTGGGAGATATTGCCGCCCAATGCGATAGTGCGGTCCAATGATCGCCGGTGACCTCGTCGACTTCCAGCAGCGCCGGGAGCGCCGCGACATCGTCGTCGCGGGGCAACGCGACCGCGCACCAGCCGTCGGCGGTGGCCAGCAGCCGGGTGGCGCCGCCCGCCGAGATGCGGCCCCGAGCCGTGAGGTTCATGATCGCCGCGCGGCCTGTCAGCGCGGTGGCGGCATCGACCTCGATGCCCAGAAGCCGACCGATGTCGGCGGCGACGTGGCGGGCTTCGGCGAGCACGGCGGCCCGCGAGAAATCGGGCGCGCCGTCGGACAGGCCGGTCAAGCACGCCAGCCCACTAGCGGCCCAATTCGACGCTGCACTCACCGGGGGGTCCACGCCCATCATTGTGCGCCCCCGATCAGCGGGTGAGGCGGTGTGAGGGGCTACGGCCTCGCTCGCATGTGGGCGTGGAGCGCTGTTGGGAAGCGATCCGCGTCCGCTTTTTGAGTAGATCCGGCGCTCAGCACCGTGATTGACGCTGGACCTCAGAACAACGACAGCAGCTCGGCCAGGAAGCCGCCGCTGGTCGCGGCCGCAGTACCGGGAAGATCGCCCACCGGCTCAGTAGCGCCGCATCCTGTTAGAACTGCAGGGCGGTGAAACGCCAGTCCAACACTTGTCGTGGCTCGTCGTTCGCGTCGCTGATCGCGAAGACCAGCGACCGCAGACCCAGCAGGCCACCGTCGTCGGTCGGCTCGGCAGAGTCGATGTGCAACTCGCTGTAGACGGTGTCGCCCTCGTACACCGGCGCGGTGTGGTCGCAGGACTGCCAGCCCAGCACCGTCGCCAGGTTCGGTAGCAGCTTGCCGGCTTGTGCCAACGCCAAGCCGATGGTGTGTCCGCCGTAGACCAGGCGGCGTCCGCCAAGGCGCGAATCGTGGTGCACAGCAGCAATATTCAGTGTCAGACGAGCCAATTCCGGTGCGCTGCTGACGACATCGGCGCTACTGTGCAGCACCGAACCGGAAAGGCTGGCATCGAAGTGCGGGCCGGACACCCGCTCACGGAACACGTCGCCGTTCCACTCGGCGGCGGCCGACGGCGGTGCCGCCAGGTCGGCGCCGATCGTCGACAGGTCGTCGGCGTGGTTGGAGCCGTCCGGGTCGGCACCGGCACTGAGTGGCAGCATCGCGCACCGATAGAAGTCCAGGATCAGCCGGTCGGCCTGGTCGATGGTGGTGATCCGCAGCGCCATCAGCCCGGTCGGCGCCCGGCCCGGCTTGGCCGAGTTCTTCTTCAGCCCGACGACTTCGGTGCGGGTGAACAAGGTGTCGCCGATCGACGGAAAACGAAAAAACATCAGCCCCCGGTAGAACAGGTTGGCCTTGACGTGCTGGGTGGCCAGCGTCGACTGGCCGATGGCGACGTCGCAGACCAGCCCGGGGTGCGCCAGCAGCCCCGGCAGCCCGGTGACCGCCGCAGACAGCTCGGCGTCCAGCGGCAGCCGCAGCCGGTCGCCCAGGATGCTCTGGTGCACGGCGGCCAGTCCGGGGGTTAACGTCATCGACGGCGCACCGGTGAAGACCTGCCCGGTGTGCAGCTGGTCGAAGTAGGGGCCGACGGTCATCGTGGGCCCAACCTCGGGCATGCCACCATTGCCGCATGGGTCTGGGCGACGACGAGGCGATGCTGGTCGCGACGGTGCGCGAGTTCGTCGATAAAGAGGTCAGGCCGACGGTCCGCGAAGTCGAGCATGCCAACGAGTATCCCGAAGCGTGGATCGAGCAGATGAAGCGCATCGGCATCTACGGGCTGGCCGTCCCCGAGGAGTACGGCGGCACGCCGGTGTCGATGCCGTGCTATGTGCTGGTCACCCAGGAGTTGGCCCGCGGCTGGATGAGCCTGGCCGGGGCGATGGGCGGCCACACGGTGGTGGCCAAGCTGCTCACGCTGTTCGGCACCGGGGAACAGAAGCAGCACTACCTGCCGTCGATGGCCACCGGCGAACTGCGCGCGACGATGGCGCTCACCGAGCCCGGCGGCGGCAGCGATCTGCAGAACATGACGGCCACCGCGCTGCCGGACGGCGACCAGCTCGTCGTCAACGGGTCCAAGACGTGGATTTCCAACGCCCGCCGGTCCGGGTTGATCGCGCTGCTGTGCAAGACCGACCCGAAAGCGACGCCGCGCCACAAAGGCATCTCGATAGTGCTTGTCGAGCACGGTCCGGGACTGACGGTGTCGCGGGATCTGCCCAAGCTCGGCTACAAGGGCGTGGAGAGCTGCGAGCTGTCGTTCGACGGCTATCGCGCGCCGGCGTCGGCGATTCTGGGTGGCGCAGCGGGCCAAGGCTTTTCGCAGATGATGAAAGGTCTGGAAACAGGCCGCATTCAGGTGGCATCGCGCGCCCTGGGGGTCGCGACCGCGGCCCTGGATGACGCGCTGGCCTACGCGCAGCAGCGGGAGAGCTTCGGCCAGCCGATCTGGAAGCATCAGTCCGTCGGCAACTACCTGGCCGACATGGCGACCAAGCTGACCGCGGCCCGTCAGTTGACCCGTTATGCCGCCGAGCGTTACGACGGCGGTGAGCGCTGCGATATGGAGGCCGGGATGGCGAAGCTGTTCGCCTCCGAGGTGGCCATGGAGATCGCGCTCAACGCTGTGCGGATCCACGGCGGCTACGGGTATTCCACCGAGTACGACGTCGAGCGGTACTTTCGCGATGCGCCGCTGATGATCGTCGGCGAGGGCACCAACGAGATCCAGCGCAATGTCATCGCCGCGCAGTTGGTGTCCCGCGGCGGCATCTGAGGTCGGCCCGGCATCCGCGGCGCCTCAGGGAATCGTCAGTGCACGATGCTCGATCAGGTCGCGCACACCCCCGAGGCCGAGCTGCTGGCGGAACGCCTGCACCGTGTAGCCGATAACAATCGCCTCGGTGCGCGCCCGCACGGTCGCCGATCGGGGCAGGCCGAACAACGTGCCGATCTCGCCGAAGTAGTCGCCCCGGGTGGCGACCTTTAGCAATTCTTCACCGCCACCGGACAGTTCGCGCACGATCTCGAGCTCGCCCTCGGCGACGAGGTAGATGAGATCACCCATCGTGCCCTGCTCGAACACGACGGAGCCCGGCGTCAGCTGCACGGTTTCGGGTGTCCGGTTCGTAGACGCCACCTGCGGCACCAACTCCACGACGCGATCGGCGAGCGGGAGCATTCGGGTGTCGTGGGTGGCAACGACGACGACGCGATCGCCACGCGCGAGCTCGCGGATCAGCCGCAGCACTTCCTCGACCTGAATGAAGTCGAGATGCGCGGTTGGTTCGTCGGCCAGAATCAGCGGCGGGTCGAGTGCGATCGCGCGCGCAACAGCGACGCGCTGTTGCTGTCCGCCGCTTAGATCACCCGGTCGGTGCTTCATGCGATCTTTCAGACCGACACGCGTCAGCAGTTCCTCGGCCCGTTGGCGCGCGGTGCCGCCGGAGATTCCTGCCGCGCGCATCGGCACCATCACATTCTCAATCGCATTCAGGCTGGGCACCAGGTTAAACGCCTGGAATACGATGCCGACGGTGCTCCGCCGGTACCGTGACAGCGCGCGGGCATCCAAGGCGGTGACGTTGAGGTCGCCGAACGTGATGCGGCCCGACGTCGGCTTGAGGATTCCTCCCAGACACGACAGCAACGTCGTCTTGCCGCAGCCACTCGGCCCGAGCAGGATCACCAGCGAGCCCGCCGCCGCCTCGAGATTCAGGTGGTCGATCGGACGGATCGCGTACCCACCACTGGAGTACTCGACTGTTAGATCCTCGATGCCCAGATCGGCCACTGCTCAAGGACCTCCGAACGCCAGCGCAGGATCGACGGTCACCGCGCGCCGCAGCCCTGCGACGCTTGCGAGCAGCCCGATCACGATCGCGACCGCAGGCAGCAGCAGGAATGCCGACACCGGCACGACCACCCGCATCGGGAACAGCGGTGCGAGCGCGACCGACAGCACGGCACCCAACGCCGCCGCGACGATAGCGACCAGCACTGCCTGCAAAGCCATACCGCCGAGGACCGCACGCGTCGATACGCCGACCGCCTTGAACACCGCGAAGTCACGCGTGCGCTCCAGCGCGGACAGGTAGATCATCGAGCCCACGATCAAGGCGGCGACAATCCACAACAGGACCGCGATGATCGTGAGCGTTTGATACGCGGGCTTCAACGGTCGCAATAGGTCGTCCACCGCATCGTCCCGGCCGACGGCGCGGTAGCCGTCGGGAACCCGGGCGGGCGGGCCACGAAAACCGATTGACGAGATCAAGGGTTGCCCGGAGAACGCAACCTGCTGTGCCCCCGCGACCGTGACGAACACATTGGGCTGATTGACCAACGCGGTCGAGTTGTCGACGATCCCGACGATGCGCAACGTCTTGGAACCGACCTCCAGATCGTCACCGACGTCGCGCCCCAGTGTGCTCGACACCGCGACCTCGCCCGGGCCCGAAGGCGGCCGGCCCTTCGACACGGGCGGCGCGGGCGCGCCAAACAGGTTCACGTTGCGTGTCGAGGTGCCATCCTTTGCCGTCGTGGGCGAGTACACCAACCCAACCGCATCGGTAACGCCAGCGACTTTGGTGACCACACCGACCTGCTCGGCCGCGAACGGGGATGCCCCGAGGAACGGACCGGTCGCGCCGGATTTCATGACAAACGTGTCTATGCCCAAGGATTCGACGGTCTGCCGAGCCTCGACACGGAATCCATTGGAGACGCCGGTGAGGACGAGCGTCATCGCGAACACCACGCCGGTGCCGAGGATAGCGATGATGAAGCGTCGCCGCCGCCACTGCAAATCGCGCAACGCCGCGATCAGCACTGGCGACTGCACCCACCGTTCATGCCCAGACATTACCAACCCGGCCCGGACTATCGATGGGAGTTCGAGATCACCCACCTGCACACGGACCGTCCGGCTGACGACCTCAAACGCCTCGCCGTTGTCCCCCTGCCGAACAGGGGCTGGGTCGAACCCGAAAGTGGCCGCTAACTTTTAGCATCCGCCAGCCCCCAGGCCAACGCGGTGTCGGCGCCGACGGTTCGGCCCGATAGCACCAAATACGCTGTCCGCCAACGGCCGATCCGCCGGGTCACGCTGACGGTGCCGCCCGCGCCGGGAATCAAGCCGAGGCTCAACTCCGGCAGCCCGAACACCGAATCCGGCGCAGCCTCGACCCGCCCGCAGAACGCAGCCATCTCCAGCCCGCTGCCCAGCAC
>JBAWAV010000117.1:0-10352 GCA_049589475.1 Mycobacterium sp. | reverse complement strand
AGGATGTCGGCGATCGCGGCCTGCTGCGGTGAGGCGTACACGCCCGAGGTCGCGCCCGCCACGCATGCCGCAACGAGGAAAACGGGCACCGACAACGACGCGCCCAACCAGATGGTCGACACGCCGGAGGCCAGGAGCCCGCCGATCACCAGGCTGCGCCGGCCGATCCGGTCCGACAGATAGCCGCTGGGCCACACCACGAGCAGATTCCCGAGCGCGAACATCCCCAACACCAAACCCGTCATCCGGGGCCCGCGGCCCAACACGTCCGAGACGAAAAGCGGCACGATGGCCATTCGCAGGCCGAACACCGCCCAGCCTGTCGCGAAGTTCGACACCAGCGCCGCGCGGTAGGCGCGGTGCCGAAGCGCGGCACGCACCGTCACTGCCGGCTCAGCATGTTCGGCCGGTGCGCCCAGCGTCGACCGGCGCAAGCTGTAAGACACCACGATCGCGGTGATCAGCACCGAAACTCCGTAAATGAGAAACGGTGCTTTGAGCCCCCAACCTGCGGTAAGACTGCCCACCAGCGGGCCGGCGACCGAGCCGATCAGAAATGAGGTCACGAACAGGCCCGCGACCCGCCCGCGCGCGTCGGCCGGGCTGATCCGAATCATCAGACCCAACGCGGAGATGAAGAACAACGTCGACCCGATTCCGCCGATCGCGCGGAACACCAGTAGCTGCCAATAGGTTTGAGCGAACGCGCATACTGCGGTGGACACCGAAACGATCAGTAGCCCGGCCACGTAGACCTGCCGCTCCCCCAGCCGCTGCACCAGCAGTCCGGTGGGTGGAGCGGAGAACAGCCTCATGACCGAAAAAATCGTGATCGAGAAGGTCACCGCTCCGAGGCTCACCCCGAACGTTCGGGCGAAGGCCGGCAGTACGGGAGACACCACACCGTAGCCAAGCGCGGCCACCGCGTTCGCCGCGATCAGCACCCACGCTTCGCGCGGCAGCCTCGTCCTGTCACGACGCCACGCAGTCAAGCGGGCGCGTGGAGTGGCGAGGGTCACCCGATGACTTTATCCACAACCTCTTGTGCCGCTCGCTGGACCTCGGCTAGGTGCTCGGGGCCGCGGAATGATTCAGCGTAGATCTTGTAGACGTCTTCGGTGCCCGACGGCCGTGCCGCGAACCACGCATTGGCTGTCGTCACCTTCAGCCCGCCCAGCGCCGCGCCGTTGCCGGGCGCCGTGGTCAGCTTCGCGGTGATCTGCTCTCCGGCCAACTCTGTGGCGCTCACCTCATCCGCGGACAGCTTGGCCAGCCGGGCCTTCTGGTCGCGGCCAGCTGGCGCGTCGATGCGAGCGTAGGTCGGGGCGCCGTATTTCGCGGTGAGCTCCTGATAGCGCTGCGACGGGCTGGCGCCGGTGACGGCCAGAATCTCGGAGGCCAGCAGCGCCAAGATGATGCCGTCCTTGTCGGTCGTCCACACCGAGCCGTCGCGCCGCAGGAACGACGCCCCGGCCGACTCCTCCCCGCCGAAGCCGATGGTGCCGCCGATCAGGCCGTCGACGAACCACTTGAACCCCACCGGAACCTCGACGAGTTTGCGGTCAATGCCGGCGACCACCCGGTCGATGATCGATGAGCTCACCGCGGTCTTGCCGACGGCGATGCCGGCCGGCCACGACGGTCGGTGGGTGTAGAGGTAGTCGATGGCCGCCGCCAGGTAGTGGTTCGGGTTCATCAGGCCCGCGTCGGGGGTGACGATGCCGTGCCGGTCGGAGTCGGCGTCGTTGCCGGTGGCGATCTGGTAGCGATCGCGATTGGCGATCAGCGAGGCCATCGCGTCCGGTGAGCTGCAGTCCATCCGGATCTTGCCGTCGTGGTCGAGTGTCATGAATCGCCATGTCGCGTCGACCAGCGGGTTGACCACGCTCAAGTTGAGCCGGTGACGCTCGCCGATGGCGGCCCAGTAGTCGACGCTGGCGCCGCCGAGCGGGTCGGCCCCGATCCGGATTCCGGCCTTGCGGATCGCGTCGATGTCGACCACGTTCGGCAAGTCGTCGACGTAGCTGTCCATGTAGTCGTGGCGTTGCACACTTCGCAACGCCCGGGCCAACGGCACCCGTCTGACGCCTGAGCCGCCGTTGCGCAGAATCTCGTTGGCGCGCTTGGCGATTGCGTTGGTCGCATCGGTGTCGGCCGGACCGCCGTTGGGCGGGTTGTACTTGAAGCCGCCGTCATATGGCGGATTGTGCGACGGCGTGACGACGATCCCGTCGGCCAGGGCTTCGGTCCGCCCCCGGTTGTAGGTGAGGATGGCGTGGCTGATAGCCGGCGTCGGGGTGTACCGGTCGGCCGAGTCGACCATCGCAACCACGTCATGCGCGGCGAGCACCTCGAGCGCCGAGACCCACGCCGGCTCCGAAAGCCCATGCGTGTCACGGCCGATGAACAGCGGACCGCTGGTGCCGTGCGCGGCGCGGTACTCGACGATGGCCTGGGTGATCGCCACGATGTGGGCCTCGTTGAAAGCGCCGTTCAGCGCCGACCCGCGATGGCCGGACGTGCCGAAGACCACCTGCTGAGCGACGTCGTCGGGATCGGGCTCGATCGAGTAGTACGCGGTGATCAGGTGCGGCAGGTCGACGAGGTCTTCTGGCTGGGCCGGCTGACCGGCACGCGGGTTGGCCACCATGACATCATTCTGCCGATCTTCGGTTTCCACCGCTCGACGGTGCCGCATAAGCTGCGGTGAACAGGCTCTGAAACGAAAGGGAATTCGGCGAGTGGCAGCGCGCGATTACCGGGAGTTGGCCGCCGTCTTCGCCGGAGGCGCGCTGGGCACGCTGGCGCGCGCAGGTCTGAGTAGCCTGACGACCGCCGATCCGACACGCTGGCCCTGGCCGACGTTCACGGTGAATATCGTCGGCGCTTTCCTGCTCGGCTACTTCACGACACGGCTGCTGGAGCGGCTGCCGTTGTCGAGTTACCGGCGGCCACTGCTCGGTACGGGGTTGTGTGGCGGGCTGACCACCTTCTCGACGATGCAGGTCGAGACCGTGAAGATGATCGAGCACCACAGCTACGCCCTTGCCGCCGGATACACCTGCGCCAGCATCGTACTGGGGCTGCTGGCAGTGTATGTGGCCACAGCGGTCGTGCGCCGGGTAGCGCTGCGTTGATCGTCTGGATAGGCGTGCTGGTCGCCGGCGGTCTGGGTGCGGTGCTGCGGTTTCTGGTCGACGGCGCGATCGCCCGACGGGCTGCGAAGTCGTTTCCCTACGGAACGTTCGCGGTCAACGTCAGCGGTGCTGCGCTGCTCGGACTGCTCGGCAGCCTGGCGTTGAGCCGGCACACCGCACTGCTCGCCGACACCGCCTTCGTCGGCTCGTACACCACGTTCTCCACCTGGATGCTGGAAACCCAGCGGCTCAGTGAAGAGCGGCAGACCCGCCGCGCCGCCGCCAACATTGTTGCCAGCGTCGTGTTGGGCATCGCGGCGGCGCTGTTCGGGCAATGGATTGCGGGCCGGCTATGAACCAGCCATGTCTGAAACTGACCACCTACTTCGGGGAACGTCAGCGCGCCGTCGCCGACGCCGACGCCCGGCGGCCCGGCTTCCTGGCCGACGCGATGCTGGAGCTGTTCGACACCCGCGACATCGCGACCAGTGTGATGATGCGCGGCGTCGCGAGTTTCGGGCCGCGGCATGTGCTGCGCACCGACGAGTCGTTGAGCCTGTCCGAGGACCCACCGGTGGCGATCACCGCGGTCGACGTCGAATCGAAGATCAGCGCATTGGTCGACGACGTCGTCGCGATGACCGGAAATGGTCTGGTGACGCTGGAACGCGCGCGTCTGGTCGGCGGCGGTGACGTCATCGACAACGGGAACGGCGACGCCGTCAAGCTCACCGTCTACGTGGGGCGCCAGGAGCGGATCGGCGGGCTACCCGCATTCCGCGCAGTGTGCGATCTGCTGCATAGACTCGAATTCTCTGGTGGCGCAGCGTTTTTGGGCGTCGACGGCACGGCGAACGGTGTGCGTTACCGGGCGCGCTTCTTCAGCCGCAACGTGAACGTCCCGATGATGATCGTGGCCATCGGGACCGCCGCGCAGGTTTCGGCAGCCGTCGCAGAACTCGGTGGCACTGGGACCAACGCACTGCTGACCGTGGAACGGGTCCGGGTGTGCAAGCGGGGCGGCGAGTTGTTCTCCCGCCCGCATCGACTGCCGGACGTCGACGATCAAGGACGCCCGCTGTGGCAGAAGTTGGTCGTGCACACCAGCGAGGCGACCGTTTACGACGGTGTCCCGATTCACCGCGCGCTCGTCAGTCGACTGCTCGATTCCGGCGTGGCCCGCGGCGCCACCGCACTACGCGGCGTTTGGGGCTTCCACGGCGATCATGAACCGCACGGCGACAAGCTCTTTCAGCTGACGCGCCGTATGCCGGTGGTGACGATCATCGTCGACACGCCGGAGTGGATCGCTCGCAGCTTCGACATCGTCGACGAATTCACTGCCGAGCATGGGCTGGTCACCAGCGAGATGGTGCCTGCGGTGGTGTCCATCTCCGGTGAAGACCGTGACGGCGACGGCCTACTGGCCCGCCACGACTACTGACGCTAGCCGCCGCCTCCGGCTCCCCCGGCGCCTCCGCCCGCACCTGGCGCTCCGCCGGCACTGCCCTGTCCGGTCCAGTAGTCATAGTCCGGCGCTTGTGTCATTGCCGGAGCTGGCGGCGGCGGTGGTGGCGGGGGCGGCGCTGGACTGGAGTGGAGGGGCGCTGCCGGTGCCGCCTGAACACTGGCCGGAGAGTCACCTATCTGCACGCTGAGTCCGACCGCCGCGATGAGCGCACCAGCGCTCATCGACAAACCAAGAATTCTGTTCGACGCAAACTTCATCTGAAATTCCTCATGCTCGCTCGAAGCTGAAATTCACTAGTCGGATGCGAATACCCGCGCGGCGCGCATCGAACACATCCGGTCACGCGAGCGCGGGGATGACCCTGTCGACGAACAACTCGACCGACCGCCACGCCTCGTCGACAGGCATGCCGCCGACCAGCGGGTGCAGCACGATCGGGCCGTAGTCACGGGTGTCGCGAACCTCGGCGATCAACTGGTCGGGCGTCAGAAACCGGTATCGCCCGGATGCGCGGACTTCGTCGAGCGTCTGAACTCCGGGCAGGTGCATCAACGAGCGTTGATCGGTCGACCATCGGCCATAAGTGACTGCTTCCCAGAGAATGTGTTCGCCGAGCTCGTCCCACGCCCGGTCGGGGTCGTCGTGCAGATAGATCATTCCGCGATTGACCGGGCCGGGCATGATGACCAGCGGCGCAAAGTCGGCCTCGGCACACAACTGGCGGTAGAGCGCGGCGACGTCGGGCAGGTGATCGGCCAGGCTCAGCGGAAGCCGAAAACGCGCCGCCCGGCGCGCCGTCGCCAGTGACCCTCCCCCGACGTACAGCGGCGGGTGCGGCCGCGTCCACGTGCCGGTGCAGACGCCGTGTTCGGCCTCGGCGCCGGACCACACCGACAGCATGCGTTCTACCAGGCTGTCCATCAGTGTGCCGCGACGGCGGAATTCGACGCCCAGCGAGTCGTATTCGAGAGTGCGATAACCCAATCCGACCGTGGTGTGCAGCCGACCCCTGCTCAGGTTGTCGACCAGCGCGATGTCTTCGGCGAGCCGCACCGGATTCCACAGCGGCCCCAGCGCGCAATCGACACTCGCGATCAGCGTCGAGGTGCGCCCCAGGAACATCGCCGCCGCCAGAATCGGATTGGAGCTCCAGCCCTGCCCGGTCGCGTGATGCTCGTCGACGCTGACCGTGGTGATACCTCGTGACTCTCCCCACTGCGCCAATTCGAGTGCGGCGCGGATCAGTTCGCTCTGCTTGCGCGGCTCGCCGCGCGGCGAGGCAAAGTTGAACCGCAGTACCGGCAGCAGCATGTCTCGACCCCGCTCAGCCGTCGGCCGCCGGCGCCGCCGACTTCAGGAACGCGGGAAAGTCCGGGAACAGTGCGCGGTCGACGATCTCGATACGGGTGCCGAACGCGTCGATGTAGTAGGCGAACAAAGCGAGGTCCGGCGGGGAGACATCGGCGGTCGCTTCGAAGGCGAAGCCGTGGGCTTCGAGCAGTCGTGCGGTCTCGGCGAGATCGTCGGTGAAATACCCGAGGTGATGCACGGAGTTGCCCGCCGCTGCGGTCCACGGACTTTCGGGCACTTGCTGGATGAGCTCCACGTGCGGGCCCTGCAACGAGTAGACGAATGTGGACGTGAGTTCGCGGGTTCCGTTCACGGTGCGGAACGGCAACGTGTAGGTCAGCGGCGTGATCCACTGATAGCCGGCCACCGCGGTGAGCCGCTCCATCGCGACATCGAGATCGGGTACCACGATGCCGGTGTGGTAGTAGTCCTCGGGCCGTAGGGCGAATGTCATGCGATTCCTTCCGATTTCAGACGCAGTCCGAACCGCCGTCGACGACGACGACCGCACCGCTGATGTAGCTGGACTGGTCGGTGCACAGAAACGCCACGGTGGGTGCGATCTCGGCGACGGATCCGAACCTCCGCAGCGGGATGTGCGCCAATTCGGAGTCGACGATCTCCTGCACGCCCTGCATCGGCGCGGTCATCGGCGTGTCGATCGCCCCGGGCGCCACCGCGTTCACCCGAATCCCCTTGCCGGCCCACTTGACGGCGAGATTGCGGGTGATGTTGATGATCCCGGCCTTGGCCGCGCCGTAACCGGGCACCATCCCGACGGATCGCAGCGCGGACATCGACGCCAGGTTGACCACGCTGGCTCCGCCGGCCGCGGTCGACGCCCGCAGCGCGCGATACAGCCCGACGGTCAGCCGGTAGGGGCCGGTCAGGTTGAGTGCGACCGACGCCTCGAATCCGTCCGGCTTCGACTCGTCAAGCCCGCCAGGGAAATTCGCGCCCGCATTGTTGACCAGGACATCGAGCTCAGTGAAGGTGCGGGCCAGCGCATCTACGGAATCGTGGTCGGTGATCCGCAACTCGCGATAGTCCATGCCGGACAGGTCGGTGTCGTAGTCGCCGGCGGCCAGCTTCGTGCCGGTGATGGTGACCCGCGCCCCGGCGTCGCGAAACAGTGTCGCGGTCGCGTGCCCGATGCCGCTGGTGCCGCCGGTGATCAGCACCGTGGTGTCGGTGAAGTCGAAGCTGGCTCGCGCGGTCATGAGTACCTCGATATCTGTTCGGTGAGCCAGGCTCGTTCCCAGAAGTTCGTGGTGTCGGCCAGCAGCATTTCGTGGCCGCGCCTAAGCACGTCGCGCGCCGCGGGATGGTCGACAAGCTCAGCCAGGTGGATAGCATGCACCGGCCGATCAGCGTCGAGGTGTTCGCGCGCCCGCTGCACGATCGCATCGGCGCCGGCGAGTTCGACCACATCGGCACTTACGGCGTCGAAGCCGACCGCATACAGCTCGGTGGTCGATCGATGGTGAAACCAGCCCGAGTAGTTCTCCCACACGGCCCGCACGTCCCACGCCACCTTTCCGTAGCCTTGGCCCACTTCGTATTCCGGCGGCAACGTGATCTCGCGCATCAGCGTCCGCACATCCTTGCCGGCATTCATGCCTGCCACCGTCTGGTCGTGAACGTATTGGATGGCGTCGCGCAACCGGGTCAGCTCGGTGTCGATACGCCGCCGCCCGGCGATCGGCCCGAAGTGCCCGGTCACCAGGAGCTCCGGTTGCAGCTCGCGAACGCGCTCAACCGAGGCGATGGCGGTCAGCGCGTCCCGATAGCGGTCGCCGCGCATCGTGACCA
The DNA here is from genome assembly GCA_049589475.1 of Mycobacterium sp. Classification (GTDB taxonomy): domain Bacteria; phylum Actinomycetota; class Actinomycetes; order Mycobacteriales; family Mycobacteriaceae; genus Mycobacterium. Next base: position 2,582 of record JBAWAV010000117.1, on the reverse strand, counting down.
AGTTGGGAATGTGCCCGAAGATCGGTCCGAAGGTGTTTCCGCACAGGCAGATCCGCTCGTCGGGCAGCCATATCACCAGCGAATCGTTGGTTTCTCCGCCCGGCACCGCGATCAGGTCCAGCCGACGACCACCGACCTGCAGCGTCAGCGTGTCGTCGAAGTCGAGGTCGACGGACGGAATGCTCTGACCGGGCAGCCGCTTGGTGCCGAGCCGGCGCTGAATGGCCTGGATGCCGGCCGCCAAAGTGTCTTTGAAGGCGAACGCGCTGCGGTGGGCGCGGTACGGGATGAGCCGTTCATTGTCGTCTCGCCACATCGTCCAGTTGGCTTGGGCGACAACCGTTGTGTCCGGGTCTCGCACGCTGTCCAGACCGCCGACGTGGTCGACGTGGCCTTGGGTGAAGATGATGTAGCGCACCGGCGAGGAGTCCACCGCGTCGAAGTTCGCGCGGTGCACCGGGCCCTCGAAACCCATACCGGTGTTCACGATCACCCGGCCCTCGCCGGTGGTCAGCAGATACGAGTTCGACAGGCCGGGCGAGCACCACAGGCCCGGGGCGATCTGCTCGGCCCGGTCAGCGGAGGCTGGGCGCAGCGCGTCCGCACCGGGCCTGCTGCGATAGATCGGCTCGAAATCGTCGGTGCCCATCGTGTGTTCTCCTACGCCTCGGGCCGGACGTCGAACCGGTCGAAATAGAAACCGAACCGCGTCCGCAATTCGTCGGCCGAGATACCGAAGTGGCGTTGCAGATCGTAGCGGATCTGGCCGTGCTTGCCGCGCGGGTTGCCGTCCAGGTATTCCTGGAACCGGCGGCGCACCTTCGACGTCAGCTCGACCCCACCGAGCCGATAAAGCTCATCGAGCAACGGCATTTCATTGCCGTTGAGGTGGTGGAAGCTGATGTCGATGCTGCGCTCGGCGGACACCAGATCGCGGTCGCGCACACACGCGCGGAGCAGTCGGCGCACCCGGTCGCTCCAATAGTCCAACAGCCAGTCCGGGTCGATGCTGGTCCGACGCAATCGATCGGAGTACGCCATCATCGTGATCGCCGACTGGATCACCGCGACGGGATCGCGGTGCGTGAAAGCCACTGTCGCGTCTGGGAATGTCTCGATCAGCGGACCGAGTTGCTCGCAATGCTGCGGGCTCTTCAGAATCCAGGTCTGCGGGCCACGCAGGAAGGTAAGCGCCTGCAGAACCTTCTTCATGTACGGGTAGTGCCGGCGTTGGTCGAGGCTCAGGTAATAGTCTCGCCAATCCGGCACGCGCGCATGCCATTCCAGAACATATCCGGCCAGATCAAGGTCGAGGAGTTCGACCTCCTCTTCGATCGCCTCCGGAAATCGGTCGTGCATCGCGGCGACCACGGGGGCACTGGCCATCAGCGCTTCGTGCTCGGATTTCGCCCTCGCATAGCGGGGATCGACGCCGAAGATGTCGGGACCCGCAGCGGCAGCCGGGATGGGCTCCTGGCTCTCCCAGTACGGCAGGGCCCGCCGTCGCGGATCGGCGGCGATCAGGTTCACCAGATGCGTCGTCCCCGAACGCGGCATCCCGACGACGATGAACGGTGTCTCGATCTCGATGGACTCGATTTCGGGATAGCGCTTGAGGAGTTCGGTCAGCGACAGCCGGTTGCGTAGCAGGCGGACCACCCGTTGTCGCAGCGCGGAGCGGGTGAGCTGGGTCAGCCCGTGGTCGGCTTCGATCGCGGCGACGTGGGCGGCCAGCCGGTCGGTGAACCCGTCGGTGTCGTCGAGGTCGTCGCCGACGCCGGCCTGCTCGATCGCCTCGGCGAGCATCTGGTCGATGCCGAAGTCGACGTGCCTGGCCTCGGTGTACTCCAGGATCTGCCGCTGGACGTCGGTCAGCCGGGGCGACGTCAAATCGTCGAAGTCGATGTTAATTGCGCCGCTCCTCCTCATCGAATTCACTCTGCATCGTCGCCGGCGCGGTCAATTGCGCCGCTCCTCCTCATCGACTTGGTGCCGCATGCAGAGTAGCGCCCATCGGCACAGCGTTTGGCAGCATTTTGCCTGGGTACGCAGGAGAGAAGCTGGCGGCCAGCCAGTACCTGTATTCGCTGATTTCCCAAATGCTGGAGGTCCACAGTGCCCGAAATGATTATCAAATCGCCCGACGAAGTCATCGGGTTCCTCAAAGCACAGCACAACCTCATCGAGGACATGTTCGACCAAGTGCTGTACGCGTCAGACCCGCAAGCCCGAGAGAAGCCGTTCGTGCAGTTGCGCCAATTACTGGCCGTGCACGAGACCGCCGAGGAAATGATTGTTCATCCTCGGGTGCGCCGCGAGGTGGCAGCCGTCGACTCGATCGTCGATGCTCGGCTCGAAGAGGAGCATGACTCAAAGGAGTTGTTGTCGAGTATCGAGAAGATCGACATCACCTCACAGCAGTTCATCGACGAGCTCACCAAGCTGCGGGATGCGGTGCTGGACCACGCCCAGCATGAGGAGAGCTACGAATTCCCTAAGTTGCAAAAAGAACTCGATGCCGACGAACTCAAGCGGTTAGGAGCAGCGGTACGGGCCGCGGAGGCCATCGCACCAACCCGCCC
>JBAWAV010000116.1:0-5444 GCA_049589475.1 Mycobacterium sp. | reverse complement strand
GCCTGCACGATGTTCATCGGCTGCAGCGTGATCATCACGTCCATCGGCGCATCGGGCGCGGTGATCGCCAGGCGGCCCGAGGATCCGATGTGCACGTTCATCACGGTGTCGGTGTCGCACAACGCTTCCCACAACGGCTTCCAGTAGTCGTTGTGGAAGCTCGGGTAGCCCATCGCTGCGGGGTTCTCGGTGAAGGTCAGCGCGTGCACACCCTTCTTCGCGACCCGTCGCACCTCTTTGGCGCACTCCTCGGCATCCCAGATCACCGGTATAGCCATCGGGATGAAACGGGCCGGATAAGCCCCGCACCACTCCTCGATGTGCCAGTCGTTGTAGGCCTGCACCAGCGCGATGGAGAAGTCGTGGTCTTCGGTGGCGAACAGCCGCGCGGCGAAACCGGGAAACGACGGAAAACAGATCGAGGCGAGGATGCCGCCGGCGTTCATGTCCTTGATGCGCTCGTCCACGTTGTAGCAACCCGGGCGGATCTCGTCCAGACCCTGCGGCTCGAGCCCATATTCCTCCTTGGGCCGCCCGGCCACCGCGTTCAGCGCGACGTTGGGGATCACGGTGTCGCGGAACTGCCACGTGTCGGAGCCGTCGTCGTTGTGCACCAGGCGTGGCGCGTCGTCGACGTACTTCTTCGGGAGGTGGTTCTTGAACATGTCAGGTGGCTCGACGGTGTGGTCGTCGACGCTGATCAGAATCATGTCGTCTTTGTTCACTGCCCGTTCCTCTCCATCGGGGGCTTCAAGCCCCACCTGGTCATCGGCTTGCGCTTCGTCGGTGACATCGCCACCCCGTCGCCAAATCTGTCGACAAACAGCTTTCGCCGTTACGTTCGCCCGTGTAATGAAAATTAGCTTCTCAGTTCGCGAGAATCAACATCTTGAGGCTACCCCTGCCACGTTCGGGGGTGCGAACGCACGGTGACACTGCCCTCGCGCCGCGCCGTCGTCGGCCCAGGTGAGGCCCAAAAGATTGACCATTCCACGAGTTCGTGGAAACCTATTGGTCAAATATGAGAATATGATTCTCGCTCGTGAGGAGGCCGCATGCGTTTGTCCCCGTTGCCGGCGGACCAGTGGGACGATGCTGCCCGGCACGCGGTATCAGGCATGCTGCCCGAGGAGCGGCGCAATCCTCACGATGCAGGCAACGTCCTGGCCACAATGGTGCGTCATCCCAAGCTCACCCGGGCGTATCTGCGCTTCAGCACGTATCTGCTGTACGGGTCGACGCTGCCGCCCCGCATCCGCGAGCAGGTCATCTTGCGCGTCGCACACCGTCGCGGATGCACCTACGAGTGGTCGCATCACGTGGAGATGGGCAAAGAAGTCGGTTTGTCCGACGCCGACATCGAGGCAGTGCGATCCGGCAATGCGGACAACGACTTCGACCGCGCGCTGATATGCGCGGTCGACGAACTCGACGAGAAGACCAACTTGTCCGACCAGACGTGGGCGGCTCTTGGTGAGCAACTCGACGAACGGCAACTGATGGACCTGATCTTCACCACCGGCAACTACATCGCACTTGCAATGGCATTGAACACTTTTGGCGTCGAGGTCGAAAGCGACCACGGCGACGAAGCAAAAGAGAGGTAAGGACGTTGGCCCATTTCCCGAAGCCGGCCGCAGGCAGCTGGACAGAGAACTATCCCGAGCTGGGGACCGCGCCGGTGGATTACACCGACTCGATCGATCCGGCATTCTTCGAAGCCGAACGCGAGGCGATCTTCAAGAAGACATGGCTCAACGTCGGCCGCGTCGACCGACTCCCGCGCACCGGCAGCTACTTCACCAAAGAGTTGCCGTCGGCGGGCAAAGGCACGTCCGTCATCATCGTCAAAACCAAGGACGGCGCGGTCAAGGCATATCACAACGTATGCCGGCACCGGGGAAATAAGCTGGTGTGGAACGACTTTCCGCAAGAAGAGACCTCCGGCACCTGCCGCCAGTTCACCTGCAAGTACCACGCGTGGCGCTACAGCCTGGACGGTGACCTGACCTTCGTCCAACAAGAAGACGAATTCTTCGACCTCGACAAGAGCAAATACGGCCTGGCGCCCGTCCGCTGCGAGGTGTGGGAAGGGTTCATCTTCATCAACTTCGACAACAACGCGGCGCCGCTGATCGACTATCTCGGTCCGCTGGCCAAGAGCATCGAGGGTTACCCCTTCGGCGAGATGACGGAGACCTACTCCTACCGGGCCGAGGTCGGCAGTAACTGGAAGCTGTTCATCGACGCGTTCGTCGAGTTCTACCACGCGCCGATCCTGCACCAGGGGCAGTACACCAAGGAAGAAGCGGCCAAGATTCAGAAGTTCGGCTATGAGGCGCTGCACTACGAGGTGGCCGGCCCGCACAGCCTGCAGTCGACCTGGGGCGGCCAGGCACCGCCCCCGGACATGTCGATGGTCAAACCGTTGGACCAGGTGTTGCGCAGCGGGTTGTTCGGTCCGTGGGACAAGCCGGAGATCATCGAAAAGCTGGAGCTGCCGCCGGGTGTCAATGTGAAGCGGGTGCCGCAGTGGGGGATCGATTCGTGGCTCTTCTACCCCAACTTCATGCTGTTGATCTGGGAGCCGGGCTGGTTCCTGACCTACCACTACTGGCCGACCGCGGTGGACAAGCACATCTTCGAGTCCACGCTGTATTTCGTTCCGCCGCGCAACGCGCGCGAACGCCTGGCCCAGGAGTTGGCCGCGGTGACGTTCAAGGAGTACGCGCTGCAGGATGCCAACACGCTGGAGGCGACCCAAACCATGATCGGCACCCGGGCCGTCAAAGAGTTCCTGCTGTGCGACCAGGAAGTCTTGATCCGTCATTTGCACAAGACGACCGGTGACTATGTGAAGGAGTACCAAAGCAATGGCGCTACCGTCTGAATTCGCGGCCCTGGAGCCGTATTTGGATTGGGATCTGGCCACCGAACCCGAGCGCTACGCCAGGCGGCTTGCCTCGACGATGGCCGAGATGCAGAAGTTCTACGATGTCGCGTTCCCGTTGCTGAACGATGTGATCGAATACTGCGACAAGTTCCCTCTCGACGATCTGCCCGAGGACGCGAAGACGCTCATGCACATCATGCAGTCGTTGGTCATGGTGTCCTTCCCGATCGAGGCGTGGAAGCAGCCGCGGGTTCCCGACAGCGGGGCGGCGTGGGTCGAAGTGCTTCGGGAGCCGGTGATCTGAGAGGTGCTGACGCTCAAGGCCGCCGGGCTGCTCGACGTCGATGCCGGCGAGATCATCTCGCCCGGCATCCTGCGCGTCGACGAGGACCGCATCGTCGGTGTCGGCGGTAATGCTGAAGGTCAAGTCATCGATCTCGGGGACTCGATCCTGCTGCCCGGGCTGATGGACATGGAGGTCAACCTGTTGATGGGCGGGCGCGGGGAAAAGCCCGGCCTGTCCCAGGTTCAGGACGATCCACCGACGCGGATGCTGCGGGCGGTCGGCAACGCCCGCCGGACGCTGCGCGCGGGGTTCACCACGGTGCGAAATCTCGGCCTGTTCGTCAAGACCGGCGGTTACCTTCTCGACGTCGCGCTCGGCAAGGCCATCGACGCAGGCTGGATCGACGGGCCGCGGGTGGTGCCTGCCGGGCACGCGATCACCCCGACCGGCGGCCATCTGGACCCGACGATGTTCGCCGCGTTCGCGCCACACGTCCTCGAGTTGACGATCGAGGAGGGCATCGCCAACGGCGTCGACGAGATTCGCAAAGCGGTGCGCTACCAGATCAAGCACGGCGCCGAGCTCATCAAGGTCTGCTGCTCAGGTGGCGTGATGTCATTGACCGGACCCCCTGGCGCACAACACTATTCCGACGAGGAACTGCGGGCGATCGTCGATGAGGCGCACCGGCGCGGAATGCGCGTCGCCGCACACACGCACGGCGCCGACGCCGTGATACATGCGGTCGAAGCGGGCATCGACTGCATCGAGCACGGATTCTTGATCGACGACGAGGCGATAGCTTTGATGGTCGAGCGTGGCACGTTTCTGGTGTCGACCCGCCGCCTGGCCGAGGGAATGGACGTGTCGCACGCGCCGCCCGAACTGCAGGCCAAGGCCGCCGAAATGTTCCCGAAGTCGCGCACATCGATCTTGGCTGCCTACGAAGCCGGCGTGAAGATCGCGGTCGGCACCGACGCACCGGCCATTCCGCACGGCAAGAATGCCGATGAGCTTGTCACCCTTGTCGACTGGGGCCTGCCCCCGTTGGCGGTCTTGCGCGCGGCGACCGTCGTCGCCGCCGAGTTGATCAACGTGACCGACCGGGGCCGGCTGGCTGAGGGCCTGCTCGCCGACATCATCGCCGTACCCGGAGACCCGTTGTCCGACATCGGAGTTACCCAGAAAGTAAGCTTCGTGATGAAAGGCGGCAAGGTGTATGCCAACACGAACTGACGACCTCGTCGAGATTCAGCAGCTGCTGGCTCGCTACGCGGTCACCATCACGCAGGAAGACATCGATGGCCTGGTTGGGGTCTTCACACCGGACGGTACATACAGCGCATTCGGTGAGACCTATTCGCTGGACCGGTTTCCGGTGCTCGTCGACGCTGCCCCCAAGGGCCTGTTCATGACCGCGACACCGGTGATCGACTTGGCCGGTGACACGGCGACCGGAACACAGCCGTTGTGCTTCATCGACAACGCCACACACGACATGCGGATCGGCTATTACAAGGACACCTACGTACGGACGGACGACGGGTGGCGGTTGAAAACCCGTGCCATGACGTTTATTCGGCGCAGCGGCGTGCACGACTCCGGTCGCCCGCACGCGATCGGTCGGCCACCGGCCTCCGCCAACCCTGCATGAAGATCGAGCAGTTCCGCGCGGATCTGCAGGCTTGGCTCGACGAAAACGATTTGACGCCGGGGCCGGATCATTCGCTGCAGGGCCATATGCGGCAATACACCCGAGTGCTCAGGGCGCTCTATGACGCCGATTGGATGCGCTACGGCTGGCCGGAAGAAGTCGGCGGGTTGGGCGGTCCAGCGATACTGCGCGCGGTCGTCGGCGAAGAGGTGGTGGGCCGCCGTCTCGCAGAACCGGGCCCCTACTCGATGCTCGAAGTGCTCACGCCGACCATGATCGACTACGCCCCCGCAGAACTGGCCGCCGAGATGGTGCCGCGACTACTGCGGGGCGAAGAGCAATGGTGCCAAGGGTTTTCCGAACCGGGATCGGGCAGCGACCTGGCATCCCTGACCACCCGCGCGGTCCAGGACGGCGACAACTGGGTCGTCAACGGGCAGAAGGTCTGGACCAGCTTCGCCCAGTTCTCCACCCGGTGTGTACTGCTCACCCGCACGGCACCCGGCTACGACGGGATAACCGCGTTCTTCGTCGACTTGGACACGCCCGGCATCACCATCCGACCGCTGCGAACGATGCACGGAGTCGACGAATTCTGCGAGGTGTACTAC
>JBAWAV010000115.1:0-10246 GCA_049589475.1 Mycobacterium sp. | reverse complement strand
GGCGGCGGAAGCGCGCCGGCGAGCCCAGCGCCGGATCAGCCTTCGCCGCCGGGGCATATCAGGCTGGCGCCCTGAGGACAATGTCCTCATGACCCGGGCATTCGACGATCTGATTTCCGAAGCTGCCGCCGCCCCGATCGACGGCTGGGACTTCTCCTGGCTCGACGGCCGCGCCACCGAAGAGCGCCCGTCCTGGGGTTACCAACGACAGATGAGCCAACGGTTGGCGACGGCATCGGCGGCGCTGGACCTCGACACCGGCGGCGGCGAAGTGCTCGCCGGTGCACAGACTTTCCCGCCGACGATGGCCGCTCTGGAGACCTGGCAGCCGAATGCGGCATTGGCCACCAAGTTGCTGCATCCGCGTGGCGTCGTGGTGGTGGCAGCTCGGGACGAGCCGCGACTGCCGTTCGCCGACGAGGCGTTCGACCTGGTAACCAGCCGGCACCCAATCACGGTGCGGTGGAACGAGATTGCCCGGGTGCTGCGGCCGGGCGGCAGCTACTTCGCGCAGCAGATCGGGCCGGCGACGATGTCCGAGTTGGTCGAGTACTTCCTGGGACCGCAGCCAGAAAAATGGGCCGAGCTGCATCCTGATACCCAGAGCGCGCAGGCAAAGGCCGCCGGAATGCAGGTCGTCCAGATACGCATGGAGCGGCAGCGAGCAGAGTTCTTCGACGTCGGTGCGGTGATCTACTTCCTGCGCAAGGTGGTCTGGACCGTCCCTGATTTCAGCGTCGACCGCTATCGCGAGCAGTTACGCGAACTGCACGAGCGCATCGAAGCCGACGGCCCTTTCGTCGCACACGCGACCCGGCTGCTCGTCGAGGCCCGCAAGCCGTAGTCAGCGATCCGTATGAGTGCGACGATCTTCGTATGAGCATGGCGGGCATGAGCCTGATGGGTGTGGTCGCGGGCGCGTCGACCGCGGGCATCTTGGGAGTCGTGAGATTAGTGGGCGACACCTGGTTGCCGCGGCTGGCGGCAAGCTCGGAGCAAAAACACCAGATGATCTCCGACCTGCACTCTCAGCGGCACGATTCGGTCCAAAGCTGGCGAGCCGGCCTGGCAAACGCCCGCGATAGCTATCGCCAATGGGCCGCCGGTCCCCGCGACGGCGGTGCGCCCAATGTCGTCGGCGACGAGTGGTTCGAGGGCCTGCGGCCACACCTGCCCGTCACCGGTGAGGCCGCGAAATACCGTACGGCGCATGATGTCTCATGCGACAACGCGACGGTGGCGACGCTGTCACTGGAGATCGGCCGCATCGAGCGGGAATGGGTCGACGAGGCCAAGAGCTTCCCGCGGCGGCCGCGGACCTGAGGTCAGCCTTCGGCCCGCAACACGTCGAGCGCGTGCTGCAGATCCTGCGGGTAGGGGCTGACGATCTCCATCTGTCGCCCGTCGCCTGGATGGGTGAACGACAGCGAACGGGCATGCAGCCATTGTCGTTCCAGCCCAAGCTTTTTCGCCAGCTTGGGATTGGCGCCGTAAGTGAGATCGCCGCAGCACGGATGATGCAGCGCAGCGAAATGCACCCGAATCTGGTGGGTCCTACCAGTTTCCAGATGCACGTCGAGCAGGCTCGCGGCGACGAAAGCCTCGACGGTGTCGTAGTGGGTCAGGCTGTGCCGGCCATCGGAGGTGACGGCGAATTTCCAGTCGTGCCCGCGGTGGCGTCCGATCGGTGCATCGATGGTGCCGCTCGAGGGATCCGGATGTCCTTGCACCAGCGCGTGATAACGCTTGTCTACCGTGCGCTCTTTGAACGCGCGCTTGAGCAGTGTGTAGGCCCGTTCGGAGATGGCGACCACCATCACCCCGGAGGTGCCGACGTCGAGCCGCTGGACGATCCCCTGCCGCTCGTGCACCCCGGAGGTGGTGATCCGATAGCCGGCCGCGGCCAGCCCACCGAGCACCGTCGGCCCGGTCCAGCCCACCGACGCGTGCGCGGCGACCCCGGCCGGCTTGTCGACGGCGACGATGTCGTCATCGGAGTACAAGATCGTCATGCCCTCGATGTCGACGGGCGTGTTCTCCACCGGCGCCGGCGGCTCGGGCAGCCGCACCTGCAGCCACGCCCCCGTGGTCAGCCGATCGGACTTGCCGGCTTGCACCCCATCCAGCTCGACCCCGCCGTCTTCGGCCAGCGCCGCGGCGGCGGTGCGGGACAGGCCCAGCAGCCGCGCCAACCCGGCGTCGACCCGCATGCCGGCGAGGCCCTCCGGCACCGGCATCGACCGATCGGTCACGAGCTTCGGTCGGCCGTAGACCGGTCCACGGTGTCGTCCTGCGGCCCCTCACCGCCGGCATCAGGACTGTTCCCGATCGCACTGCCCTGTTCATCGTCGTCGGCGTTCACTAGGCGCCGCTCCTCAGCATCGCTTCGCTCTGCATCGTCGTCGGCGCGGCGGCGGCCGACGGTGTCGAAGTCGAAACCGAGCGCGGAGAGCGTGACCAACAGGATCGCCCCGCCGACCACCGACGGGTCGGCGACGTTGAACACCGGCCACCACCCGATCGACAAGAAGTCCACGACATGTCCGCGCAGCGGCCCGGGCGAGCGGAAGAACCGGTCGACGAGGTTTCCCATTGCGCCGCCGAGGATCATGCCGAGGCCGACGGCCCACCACGGCGAGACCAGCCGCCGTCCCATCCAGAAGATCCCGACCACAACAGCGCTGGCGATCACCGTCAGCATCCAGGTGTATCCGGTCGCCATCGAGAACGCAGCGCCGGAATTGCGGACCAACGTCCAGGTCACGGTGTCACCGATGATCGGAACCGGCTGTCCGGGCGTGAGTAGCCTGACGGCGAGCACCTTGGTGACGATGTCCAGGGCCAGCACCACCGCGGCCACCGACAGCAGCAGCGGCTGTCGCCGCCTCGGCACGGCAGCCTGCGCGTCCGCGGCCGTATCGGCCTCGGTCAGCGGCTCGGCCGGTCCCGTCGGTTGGTCCGTCACTCATCCATCATCCACTAGTCAGTCGGCTGCGACCCGCAGCGCCCGCCGATGCGGGATCATTTCGTCATGAGCCGCGTGACCGTGATCGCCACCGGCGGGACGATCGCCAGTACTGCGCACGCCGACGGGGCGCATCGGCCGACACGGGGCGGCGCGCAGCTGGCCGCCGGTCTGGACGTCGACGTCGTCGACGTAATGGCCAAGGACAGTTCCCGGTTGACCCCTTCTGACTGGGATGTGTTTGGCGCGGCAGTTCGAGCGGCGGTCAGCGGTGGTGCCCGGGGGGTGATTTTGACGCACGGCACCGACACCCTCGAGGAGTCCGCACTATGGCTGGACCTGACCTATGCGGGCGCGGTCCCGGTGGTGATGACAGCAGCCATGCGCAGCGCCGACGATCCTGACGCGGACGGGCCGGCGAATCTGCGCGAAGCGCTGGCGGTGGCGTCCGAGCCTGCCGCCAGTGACCTCGGCGTACTGGTGTCGTTCGCCGGCCGGATCCTGCAGCCGGTGGGTTTGCACAAGGTGGCGACCGGCGAGGCTTTCGCCGGTCGACTCCTGGGCAGAGTGGACGGCGGCGTGACGTTAACCCAGGCCAAGAGCCGGCCCTACCTGGGCGAACTGATGGCGGCCACCGCACCACGAGTCGACATCGTCGCGGCGTATCCCGGCGGCGACACGGTCGCGATGAACGCATGCGTGACCGCCGGCGCCCGTGGCATCGTGCTGGAAGCGCTCGGCTCGGGTAACGCCGCCGCCTCGATGATCGACGGCGTGCGACAGCACTGCCAAGACGGAGTCGAGGTGGCGGTATCGACCCGCGTCGTCGGTGGTCGGGTCAGCCCGGGATACGGGCCGGGCCGCGACCTGGTCGACGCCGGAGCGGTGATGGTGTCGGGGCTGCCGGCCAGCCAGGCCAGGGTGCTGCTGATGGCCGCGCTGGCCGCGGGGCTACCGCTGCGCGACGTCGTCGACCGCCTGCTCTGAGCTGGCGTCGCCAAGGGCAGACACGTAGTCGGGCCAGTCGAGGCTGTCGACCGGGTTGGCTCGCGTGACGTCGTGGGTGTCGGACACGAAGGTCCGCGCCGGGCCAGGACCCGACCCGCGGGTTTCGAACCGCACGGTGAGCACGCCGTGCCCGGCGCCCTGCACCCAACCGTGTCCGAGATCGCGGTGCGTGACATCGTCGCCCACCCGCCAATCCCCCGTGTCGGGCGTCCGCGGCGCCGCGATGTCCGGTCCCGTATGAGCGGTATCTGCGCCCGGATCGGTGCCCGACATGGTCAACTCCAGATCGGGGAACAGCGATTCCTGACGCACGCTGCTCAGACCCGAAAACCCAACGCCGAGTAAACGAATCGGCCCGATCTGATGCGGATCGAGCAGCAGCCGGCGGGCCAGCGCCGCCAACGCGGCACCGTCGGTCGTCGCGTAGGGCAGAGTCGCCGAGCGGGTCAGCGTGCTCATGTCCGACTTCTTCAGCTTGACGGTGACGGTCCGGGCGCCGCGGCCGTCACGACACAACCGCTGATGAGCGTGCTCGGCGATCGGGGCGATCGCCTCGCGCAGCTCCTCGAGCGTGGTCAGGTCGGCCGCGAAAGTGGACTCGGCGCTGATCTGCTTGGCTTCGGCGCGTTCGGCCACCGGGCGGTCATCGATCCCACGCGCCAACCGGTGCAGCGCGGGCCCGATCGTGGCGCCCAGGATGTTGGCCACCTCGGTTTCGCTCAGTGCGGCCAGCTGTCCGATCGTCTCGATACCCAGCCGATGTAGCTTCTCCTCGGCGACCGGCCCGATCCCCCACAGCTTGCGCACCGCGAGCCCGTCGAGTAGCCGTCTCTCATCGTCGCGCCGAATCACTTGAATGCCATCGGGTTTGGCCAAGCCGGAACCGATCTTCGCGATCTGCTTGCCGGAACCGGCGCCGACCGACGCGATCAGGCCGGTCTCGTCGAGCACCCGTCGCCGCAACTGCGCGCAGAACTGCTCGACGTCGGTTGCGGATGCACCGGCAAGTTCCGGCGGCTCGCCGAATGCCTCGTCGAACGACAGCTGTTCGACGACGGGAACCATCGCCCGCACGGTGTCGAACACGCGGCGGCTGGCGACCCCGTAGACCACGCCACGCGGCGGCAACACAACGGCCGTCACGCCGATCAACCGGCGGGCCTGGTGCATCGGCATGGCCGATCGCGCGCCGAACACCCGCGACTCGTAGCTGGCGCCGGCCACGACCCCGCGCCCGCCCAGCCCGCCGACCAGCACCGGGCGCCCCCGGAGTGTGGGCCGGGTGAGCTGCTCGACCGACGCGAAGAACGCGTCCATGTCGAGGTGCAGCACCCAACGGGAATCCACAATCACCGATGCTATTGCGCTAACGTCTGCAGACCATGGCGACGAACCGCTGGCACCGTCGATTCCGTCGGCACGCAGCCAAGGCCGCTTGATGGAATCCGGGGCGATCAAAACCCCGGCGTCGCCGGAGCACCGGGGTCAACCGAAAAAGCAATGGTGGGCGCGGGTGCGCGACGAATGGCGTGCGCGGCTTGAACCCGGTGAGCAGGCGACCGTCCTGGCCTGGGCGGCGTTCACCGTCACGTTCGCCGGCCTGCGCGCGCTCACTCACTGGATCCGGGCCGGCCATGGGCCGTCGGGCGGAGGAATGAATCTGCGCGGCAATCACTTTCACCACTACAACCTTGGTATCGCGCTGCTGGCGGGCGTGGCTGCGGTGGGGCTGCGTGGAACAGAACGGCAACGACACCATCCAGCGGCTGCGATCGCGTTCGGTTCGGCGAACGCGATGATCGTCGACGAGCTTGCTTTGCTGCTCGACCTCAAAGACGTCTACTGGGCGAGCGACGGCCGCGAGAGCGTCGACGCCGCCGTCGGCCTCATCGCTGCTGGCGGCACGATTGTTGCCGGCATGCCGTTCTGGCCGCACGCACGTCGGGCGCTGCAATCGATCCGCTGAACACTGCGACCGTCAAGCCCTCGCGACAGTTACCCGAACCCCGTCGCCGATCTCGACAGCACCCTGCTCCGGTTCACCGAACTCGAAACTGGTCGCCAGGATTTCACCGGCGATCAGGTCGCGATGAGTTACCGCCCAGTCGGCCCGCGCGGCCGGCACCGACATCACCACGCTGATCCGGTCAGACACGTCCAGCCCGGCCGACTTTCGCAGCTCCTGCAATTCGCGGATGCGGTCTTTCGCCCAGCCCTCGGCTTCGAGCTCAGGTGTCACCGTGGCGTCCAGCACCACCAGCCCGGCTCCGTCCGGCAGCGGCGCGGTGTATTCCGGGTCGGCAGCGACCAGCCGCGAGCTGTACTCGTCGGGGTGCAGCACCGCCGGACCCGCGGTCAGGGTCCCGTCCGGGTTGACGACGCCCGCTCCGGCTTTGACCGCCTTGATCGCGGCCTGTACATCCTTGCCGAGCCGCGGGCCGGCGACCCGCGCGTTGACCGTCAACTCGAAGCGGCCGTAGTGGTCGATGTCGTCGGTGAGCTCGACGGTTTTGACATTCAGCTCGTCGGCGATCAGATCGGTAAAGGGCTCCAGTGAGCGCGGATTATCCACCGCGACGGTCAGTTTCGGCAGCGGCAACCGCACCCGCAGCTTCTTTGCCTTGCGCAGCGACGACGCCACCGAACACACTTCGCGAACCTGATCCATCGCGGCGACCAGATCGGCGTCCGCGGGCAGCAGCCCAGCCGCCGGCCAGTCGGACAAGTGCACTGAACGCTCAGCGGTGATGCCGCGCCAGATGATCTCGGTGGTGATCGGAAGCAGCGGTGCAGCGAGCCTCGCCGTCACCTCGAGCACCGTGTGCAGCGTGTCGATCGCGTCGGGGTCCTCTTCCCAGAACCGCGAACGCGAGCGTCGCACATACCAATTCGTCAAGGCTTCGGTGAACTGCCTCAGCTGCTCGCACGCCCCGGAGATATCGCAGCTATCCAACTGAACGGTCAGGTCGTCGCGCAAGACCGACAGCTTGGCCAGTATGTATCGATCCAGCACATGGCGCGAATCAGTGCGCCACGTTCCAATTTTCGGCGCATAGAGGGCCAGGAAGCTGTAGGCGTTCCAGAACGGCAGCAGCACTTGGCGCACCCCGTCGCGGATCCCCTGCTCGGTGACGATCAGGTTGCCGCCGCGCAGGATTGGCGACGCCATGAGAAACCAGCGCATGGCATCGGAGCCGTCACGGTCGAAGACCTCGCTGACGTCGGGATAGTTGCGCAGCGACTTGCTCATCTTCTGGCCATCGCTGCCCAGCACGATCCCATGTGCCACACAGGTTTTGAAGGCCGGTCGGTCGAACAATGCGGTGGCCAACACATGCAGGGTGTAGAACCAGCCGCGGGTCTGGCCGATGTACTCGACGTTGAAGTCGCCCGGGTAGTGCGTGTCGAACCAGTCGCGGTTCTCGAACGGGTAGTGCACCTGTGCGTAGGGCATCGAGCCGGAGTCGAACCACACGTCGAAGACATCCGGGATACGCCGCATCGTCGACTGCCCGGTCGGGTCATCGGGGTTGGGACGGGTGAGTTCGTCGATATAGGGCCGGTGCAGGTTGTCGGGTCGCACATCGAAGTCGCGTTCCAACTCGTCGAGGCTGCCGTAGACGTCGATCCGCGGATAGGTCGGGTCATCGGATACCCACACCGGAATGGGAGTGCCCCAGTATCGATTTCGCGAGATCGACCAGTCACGCGCGCCCTGCAGCCACTTGCCGAACTGACCGTCTTTGACGTGCTCGGGGTACCAGGTTATCTGCTGGTTGAGCTCGACCATGCGATCCCGGAAATCGCTGACCTTGATGAACCACGACGAAACCGCCCGGTAGATCAGCGGATTGCGGCACCGCCAACAGTGCGGGTACGGGTGGTCGTAGGTCTCCTGGCGAATCAGCACCGCGCCGTTCGCCGCGGCCGGGCCGGTGTGGTTCTTCAGATCACGGATGATCTGCGGGTTGGCGTCGAAGACGTGCTGACCCTGGTAATCGGGCACGGTGGCGTCGAATCGGCCTCTGGCGTCGACGGGTGTCACCGGGACGATGCCGGCCTGGTCGGCGGTCGCCTTGTCGTCCTCGCCGTAGGCGGGGGCCAAGTGCACGATGCCGGTGCCGTCATCGGTGGTGACGAAGTCCGCTGCCAGCACCTGAAAAGCGTTGGGCGCGTCCATGAAATACGGGAATGGCGGCCGGTAGTGCATGCCGACCAGATCGCTTCCGCGATAGACGCCCAGCACTTCTGGTTCGTCGCCGAATTCTCGTGCGTAGGCGGCCAGTCGGGCCTCGGCGAGGAGGACGCGGTGATCGCCGGCTCGCACCTGGACATAGCTGACATCGGGGTTGACGGCGACAGCCTGGTTCGACGGCAACGTCCACGGCGTCGTGGTCCACACCAGCAGGTGCGCACCCGCCAGGTCCCCCTCTGTTACGGCGAATCCGACGGTGAGCGCTGGATCTTGCCGGCTCTGGTAGACGTCGTCGTCCATCCGCAGCTCGTGGTTGGACAGCGGGGTTTCGTCGCGCCAGCAGTACGGCAACACGCGGTAGCCCTCGTAGGCCAATCCCTTGTCCCACAGCTGTTTGAAAGCCCAGATGACCGACTCCATGTAGGGCAGATCGAGCGTCTTGTAGTCGTTGTCGAAGTCGACCCACCGCGCTTGGCGGGTCACATAGGCCTGCCACTCGTCGGTGTAGCGCAGCACCGATTCGCGGCAGGCGTCGTTGAACGCGGCGATGCCCATCGCGTCGATCTGGGATTTGTCGGTGATACCGAGTTGCCGTTCGACTTCCAGTTCGGCGGGCAGGCCGTGGGTGTCCCAGCCGAAGCGGCGATCGACCTTGTAGCCGCGCATGGTGCGGTAGCGCGGCACGATGTCCTTGACGTAGCCGGTGAGCAGGTGCCCGTAATGCGGTAGTCCGTTGGCGAACGGTGGTCCGTCGTAGAAGACGTATTCAGGGGCCTCAGCGCGACCCGCGATGCTGGCCCGGAACGTGTCGTCGGCGGCCCAGTAGTCGAGGACCTCGAGTTCCAGTGCAGGCAAGTCGGGTGCACCGCCAGCCGGCTTCGGATAGGTGTTCTCGGTCACTGCTCGTCGTCTCCATGTGCCGCTCTCAGGGCACGGGGACGACGAAGTGCTGTGTGCACTCGCGCCGCGGTACCACCCCGCTTGCCACGTCTGTGGCCGCTCGTTGCGGGCTGTGACGGGCCCACCCGTTCGGTTCTACTGGGCCGGGTGCCGGCTGTTCTTCCGAAGGCTCCCCGGTGATGGCCGGATCGACGCCGCGCAACGATTCTACGGCTCATCGCGCAGCCACGGAAAAGCGCCGTGTCCACGGGTTCCCCAACACGCCAGCTAGCCCTTGAAGTAGACGATCTGGTAGGTCGTCGCCACAAGCGCGCCGTCTCGGCTCCACAGTTGCGCGCTCTGGTCGAAAAAGCCGCGGTTGAAGCGGTTCGCGTGGGCAGTCCCCAAGATGTAGTCGGCGCCGAGCGCGTCGAGGTGCGGCTGACCGACGTGAAAATAGGTGGTCAGCGAAATGGTCCCCGCCGGTATGATTCCGCGACGCAGGAACACTCGCGGAAAGAACACGTCCGACACCGCGGCAAGCGCGGCAAAGTCGACCGGACGCTCGGCCGCGTCGCGCACCCAGAGTGTGGTCGTCGAGGACGGCCCGATTTCGACATTGCCGCCGGAGAACGAGCCTTCGGCAAATCGCATGTCGTACAGACGAACCCAGGTTGGAAGGTTCGCGTAATCGCTGCGGGCGATCTGCTCCGGGGGCGGCGCCTGCGGCGAGATCGCTTGGGTGTCAGACCAGGTGTCGCGGCGGATCCCGAACACCGCCGTAGCCGTCGTCTTGACCGCGCCATCCTGACTGAGTTCAGCGATCCAATGCTGGTTGGTGCGGTTGGTGCACGGTGCGCGGCGCGAGATCTCGAACTCGCCGTCGACGATGGGCGCGGCGAAATTGACCGTCAGCGCCACCGGCTCGCCGAGACGGTCCGGGTGAGACTCGATCGCACGCAGCAAGACAGCCGCGGTGATGCCGCCGAAAGGTCCGACCATGTTCGCCCACTCGGGGTGCGTCCTGCCCCGTACGACGTCGGCGTCGACGACCTCGAGATCGAGCGCGCGGTCAAACGGGTGAGATTCGGGCATCGGCGTGATGTCTCCTGAGTTCGACTCTGCGGCAGCCGGGTTCGAATCCACGTTAGCCCACGACTGACTCAACAATCGTCAAGCCACCACCAGTGGCTCAGGCC
>JBAWAV010000114.1:0-1596 GCA_049589475.1 Mycobacterium sp. | reverse complement strand
CAGGACCGACAGCTGCTGGGAGAGGTTGGCCGGCTCAATCCCGATTTCGGGCACCATTTCCGAGACGGCATGCTCGCGTTCGCTGAGCAGCTCGAGTACCCGGATGCGTGCCGGGTGGCCCAGCGTCTTAAAGAAATCCGCCTTCATCCGGTACAGCGGCTGTCGCGATGCGTCTACCACGGGCTGTCCTCCGATATCGTCCTACGCGGCTGGTGTTCGCCTCGGCGCAAAAGGCACCATAGCTGAAGATCACTACTTGCATACCTTAGCAATCTAGCATAATACAAGCTTGTGGACGTGATTCTGTCCGTGGTACCCATGCCTCTTGAGTCTCGGGGCGGGCCGGGTATCGATGCTGGTTAGAGGTCGTTGCCGGCGTAGGACTGGTTGAAGCTCTTGTTGGTCAGCGGGAAGTCCGGCACGATCGTGTTGGCCATCGCGACCGGAAGCGCTGGCCAGTTGAACCAGGACGGGTCCACGACCTTGGACCGGGTGATGGTAGCGGTGGCGTCGAGTTCGACGCGGTGAACGATGGTCCCGCGCCAGCCTTCGACGACGCCGACGCCGCTGCGTACCGCTGCGGGTCGCGGCGGTCGCGTGGTCGCGTGGTCGAGGCGCCCGTCGGCGGCGTCGATGAGGTGAGACGCCAAGGCGGCCGAAGCGGCGAACTCATCGCGCCGCACGGTATATCGGGCCAGCACATCCCCGGCGGGCGCGGTGATCGCGGTGACCGGCAGAGCCACGGTGGGATGCTCCAGGCGGGCGTCGGTAGCCACACCGCTGGCGCGCGCGACGTAGCCCAGGCAGCCCAGCTCGGCGGCCTGTTCGCCGCGCAGGACGGCGGTGCCGGCGAACCGGTCGTAAACCCCCGCGTTGCCCAAGGTCAGGGCCGCGACCTCGGCTAGGTCCGCGGCGATCGCCCCGAGTTCACCGGTGGCGGGCAGGGCGCGCAGCCCCACCCCGCCCGGGTGGATCGCACCGCGTAGCAGCCGGTGCCCGGTCACGGTGTCGTTGATCCGCAAGAGCTGTTCGCGGATCCGTTGAGCGTGGCTGTTGGCCAGGGCGAAGCCGACGTCGTTGGCCAATGCTCCAAGGTCGGTGGCATGGTTGTAGAGCCGTTCCAGTTCAACCAGTAGCGCCCGCAGTCGGTGCACCTCGTCAGGAACAGTGATCCCGAGAGCGTCCTCGATGGCCAGGCTGTGCGCCAAAGCATGGCCCGCGGAGGTGTCCCCACTGATCCGTTCGGCTATGTCGACGGCGGCCGTAGCGGCGCGGCCCTGGAAGAGTTTCTCGATGCCGCGGTGGACGAACCAGAGCCGAATTTTGAGCCGCAGAACGGTCTCCCCGACCACAGAGAACCGGAAATGCCCCGGTTCGATAAGCCCGGCGTGCACCGGTCCGACGGGAATTTCGTACACCCCGTCGCCGTCGACGGTGAGGAACGGGAAGCGGCCGCTGGCCGCGAAATCGGGTGGTGGCCCGGCGTCGGCGCGCATTGGATGCCAGTCCTGCGGCCAGTGCGCGTGGCGCACCATTCGGCGCGGTCTCGGGTGCCCGATCAGCTTAATTCCGTACAGGTCCATCAATTCCCGCTCA
>JBAWAV010000113.1:0-9870 GCA_049589475.1 Mycobacterium sp. | reverse complement strand
GCTGCGCTCGTCATCCACCATTTCGGATCCAAAGACGGCCTGCGCAAGGCCTGCGACGACTACGTCGCCGAGGAGATCCGCAGCACAAAGTCCGAGGCGATGCGTTCCAGCGACCCGGCGACCTGGTTTGCCGCGATGGCCGAGATCGAGGAGTACGCGCCCTTGATGGCCTATCTGGTGCGCAGCATGCAGACCGGGGGCGAGCTCGCGAAAACCCTGTGGCGCACCATGATCGACAACGCCGGGAGCTATCTGGACGAAGGCGTCAGGACCGGCATCCTGAAAGCCAGCCGCGATCCGGCTGCTCGGGCGAAGTACTTGGCGATCACCGGAGGCGGGGGCTTCCTGCTGTACATCCAGATGCACGAAACCCCAACCGATTTACGGGCGGTGTTGCGCGACTACGCCGCCGACATGGTGCTGCCCGCCCTCGAGCTCTACACCGACGGCCTGATGACCGACGGCCACATGTACGAAGCATTCCTGGCCCAAGCAGAAAAAGGAGAAGTTGATGCACCCGATTGAAATCCGTGATCTGACGAAGACTTTCGGCTCGGTCCGGGCGCTCGACGGCCTGGACCTGACCGTCCGTGAGGGTGAGGTGCACGGTTTCCTCGGCCCCAACGGCGCCGGCAAGTCCACGACAATCCGCATTCTGCTGGGTGTGGTGAAAGCCGACGAAGGAGCGGTGCGCCTGCTCGGCGGCGACCCCTGGCACGACGCGGTCGAGCTGCACCGGCAGATCGCCTACGTGCCGGGCGATGTGACGTTGTGGCCCAACCTGACCGGCGGCGAGACGATCGACCTACTGGCCCGGATGCGCGGCGGCATCGACGAGACGCGCCGCGCCGAGCTGATCGAACGTTTCGAGCTCGACCCGCACAAGAAGGCGCGGACCTACTCCAAAGGCAACCGACAGAAAGTCTCGCTGATCTCGGCATTCTCCTCGCGGGCGCGGCTTTTGCTGCTCGACGAGCCGAGCAGCGGCCTGGACCCGTTGATGGAGAACATCTTTCAGCAATGCGTCGCCGAGGCCCGAGACCGCGGCGCGACGGTGCTGCTGTCCAGCCACATCCTGGCCGAGACCGAGGCGCTATGCGAACGAGTGACGATCATCCGCGCCGGTAAGACGGTGGAGAGCGGCACGCTGGATTCGATGCGACACCTCAGCCGGACATCGATCACCGCCGACTTGCTTCGCGACCCCGGCGATCTCACCCGGATCCGCGGCGTCGAGGACGTCAGCTACCAGGGGACCACGCTGCACGCCCACGTCGACAGCGAAGGGCTCGGCGAACTCATCCGGGTACTGGGCGACACCGGCGTGCGCAGCCTGGTCAGCCAACCGCCCACCCTGGAGGAACTGTTCCTGCGCCACTACGGCGCCGACGGGCAGCGCGAATTGAGCGGTCACGGGGCGCGCTCATGAGCACCAGCACACTGGACCGGCCTCACCAGCCGGCACACGAAGCGCCACAACGGCGTTCGGCCTTCACCGGCACGTGGGCGATGCTGCGGCTCTACCTGCGCCGCGACCGGATCACTTTGCCGCTGTGGGTAGCACTGCTGTCGCTGCCGCTGGCAGGCGTCTACATAAGCAGCATCGAAAAGATCTACCCAGACCAAGCGGCCCGCGGGTCGTTCGGCGCCACCATCATGGACAGCCCGGCGCAGCGGGCGATCTACGGGCAGATCTACAACGACAGCCTCGGCGCGACCGGCATCTGGAAGGCCGGGATGTTCCACACGCTGATCGCGGTGGCGGTGATCCTGACCGTCATCCGTCACACCCGCGCCGACGAGGAAAGCGGTCGCGCCGAACTGCTGAACTCCACTGCGGTCGGCCGTTACGCCGGCCTGACCGCGGCGCTGCTGCTGTCGTTCGGGGCCTCCCTGGCCACCGGGGCGCTCGGCGCCGCCGGACTGCTGACCACCGACGTCCCCGCAAACGGCTCGCTGGCTTTCGGCGCCGCGCTGGCGTGTTCCGGTCTGGTGTTCACCGCCGTGGCGGCGGTGACCGCTCAGCTGTCGGCGAGCGCGCGGTTCGCCCGCGGTGCCGCGTTCACGGTGCTGGGCGCCGCGTTCACGCTGCGCGCCGTCGGGGACGCCGGGTCGAGTGCGTTGTCCTGGTTGTCGCCGCTGGGTTGGTCGCTGCAGGTTCGCCCGTATGCCGGCGACCGCTGGTGGGTCCTGCTGCTGCATCTGGCCACGACGGCGCTGCTCGTCGCACTGGCCTACCGACTGCTGGCCGGCCGCGACGTCGGCGCCGGGTTGATCGCCGAGCGCCCGGGGCCAAGTGGTGCAAACTCGTTGCTGGGCAATACTTTCGGGTTGACCTGGCGACTGGACCGCGGCGCTGTGCTGCTATGGACCGTCGGGCTGTGCCTGTACGGCTTGCTGATCGGCAGCGTCGTGCACGGCATCGGCGGCGAGCTCGGCGGCGACACCGCCAAGGACATCGTCGTCCGGATGGGCGGCACCGGTGCGCTGGAGCAGGCGTTCGTCGCGGTGGCGTTCTGCATGCTGGGCATGATCGCGGCAGCCTTCGCGATCTCGCTGACCCTACGGCTGCATCAGGAAGAGACCGCTCAGCGCGCTGAGACGCTGCTCGCCGGCGCGGTGAGCCGAAGTCGTTGGCTGACCGGCCATCTCGCCGTCGCGTTGATCGGCCCGGCCGTCGCCATCGTGGTCGCGGGGGTCGCGGCCGGACTCACCTACGGCGTCGCCGGCGGTGACATCGGCGGCACACTGTGGACCACCGTCGCCACCGCCTTGGTCCAGCTGCCCGCGATGTGGCTGCCGGCCGCTGCGGCCGTGGCATTGTTCGGGATTTCACCGCGGTTCAGCCCGCTGGCGTGGGGTGTGCTGGTCGGATTCATCGCGCTGTACCTGATTGGTTCGCTGTCGGGCTTTCCGCAGTGGGTGCTCGACGCCGAGCCGTTCGCGCATGTTCCCCGGGTGACCGGTGGCGACTTCACCGCGGTTCCACTGCTGTGGTTGCTGGCGATCGACGTCACGCTGATCGCAGTCGGGGTGACAGCTTTTCGTCGTCGTGACATCCGGGCGTGAAGGAGTTGCCATGAAATTGGCTGGGAGAGTGTCATTGTCGGGGATTCTGGGCATTCTGGTGTGCCTCGCGATCCTGTTCGTGCCGGCCGGCACCTTCCACTACTGGCAGGGGTGGGCCTTCCTCGTGGTGTTCGCGCTGTCGACATGGATTCCCACCGTCTACCTGATGCGAACGAACCCGGCCGCTCTCGAGCGACGAATGCACGCCGGGCCGAAGCAAGAAAGCCGGCCGGTGCAGAAGGCCATCATCGTGATCGCCTTCGCATCGCTGGCAGCGATGGTCGTCGTCAGCGTGTTGGACCATCGCTACGGTTGGTCGGTTGTCCCGCCCGCGGCCTCGGTGATCGGCGATGTGCTGGTCGCACTCGGGCTCGGTCTCGCGATGCTGGTCATCATCCAAAACAGTTATGCGGCAGCTAATATCACCGTCGAATCAGGTCAGACGCTGGCCTCGACCGGACTCTACGGGATGGTGCGCCATCCGATGTACAGCGGCGACGTGATCATGATGGTGGGTACCCCGCTGGCGCTCGGCTCGTACTGGGGGCTGCTGTTCGTACTGCCGGGGGTGGTGACGCTGGCAGTGCGCATTCGCGACGAAGAGGAACTGCTCGAGCACGAGTTGAGCGGCTACCGGGAGTACGAGCAGAAGGTGCACTACCGCCTGGTGCCTTACCTGTGGTGACGGTTAGACCCAGACACCCTTGCCCACCGCGACCACGCCGCCGGCGCTGATCGCGAAGCGTTCGCGGTCCTTCTCCAAGTCCACCCCGACCATCTCGCCCGGGCCCACGACGACGTTCTTGTCCAAGATCGCGTGCCGCACCACGGCGCCGCGGCCGACCCGGGCGCCCGGCATGATCACGCTGCCCTCGACGATCGCGCCGTCGTCGATCACGACATTCGACGACAACACCGAGTTCCGCACGGACGACGCGGAAATGATGCTGCCCGCACCGACCACCGACTCCTGAGCGGAGCCACCGTTGACGAACTTCGCCGGCGCGAGGTTGTCCGACTCACCGCGGATCGGCCAGCGCTTGTTGTAAAGGTTGAACACCGGATGCACTGACACCAGATCCATGTGGGCGTCATAGAAGGCGTCCAGCGTTCCCACGTCGCGCCAGTAGCCGCGGTCGCGGTCGGTGGCGCCGGGCACGTCGTTGTCGTTGAAGTCGTAGACCGCGGCCATGCCGTCGGTGACCAGCCGGGGGATGATGTCGCCGCCCATGTCGTGATCGGAGTGGTCTTCGTCGGCGTCGGCACGAATCGCGTCGAGCAGAACCTTCGTGGTGAAGATGTAGTTGCCCATCGAAACGAACGTCGACTCCGGGTCGTCGGGGGTGCCGGGTGGCTCGACCGGCTTCTCGATGAAGCTGCGGATCCGGCCGGAGTCGTCGGCGTCCAGGCAGCCGAACGCGGTCGCCTCGGCGCGCGGAACCCGAATGCCGGCCACCGTCGCCCCAGCGCCGCTCTCGATGTGGAATTGGAGCATTTGCTCAGGGTCCATCCGGTACACGTGGTCAGCGCCGAAAACCACGATGTAGTCGGGATCCTCGTCGTAGATCAGGTTCAGCGACTGATAGATCGCGTCGGCGGAGCCGGTGTACCAGCGCGGGCCGAGCCGCTGCTGGGCCGGGACCGGGGTGATGTATTCACCGGCCAACCCGGACAACCGCCAGTTTTGAGAGATATGGCGGTCCAACGAGTGTGACTTGTACTGCGTGAGAACGCAGATCCTCAGATAGCGGGCGTTGACCAGATTGGACAGCACGAAATCGACGAGCCGATAGGCGCCGCCGAAGGGAACCGCGGGCTTGGCCCGGTCGGCGGTCAACGGATACAACCGCTTGCCCTCACCGCCGGCCAGGACGATACCCAGCACGTGTGGCGCTTCCCTCATGCATCAAACCTATCGGCCGTTACGAACCCCTGCCAGATCAAACAGGTGAATACCCTCGCTGACGGATTGCCCATCAACCTTTTTGGACTACTGGCGAATCTACGTGGGGGCCGCCGCTAAGGGGGTGGTCCCCCCTGCACCATCGGCGGACGGCTACTACGGTGCCGGGTATGCGCGTCGCGATGATGACTCGGGAGTATCCGCCGGAGGTCTACGGCGGCGCCGGGGTGCATGTCACCGAACTCGTCGCGCAACTGCGTCGGCTGTGCGAGGTTGACGTGCACTGCCAGGGGGCGCCGCGGCCGGGGGCGCTGGCGTACCAGCCCGACATGCAACTGCGCGGGGCGAATCCGGCGCTGTCGACGCTGTCGACGGATCTGGTGATGGCCAACGCCGCGGCGGAGGCCACCGTCGTGCATTCGCACACCTGGTACGCCGGTATGGCCGGCCATCTGGCGTCGTTGCTCTACGACATCCCCCACGTGCTGACCGCACACTCTCTGGAGCCGCTGCGGCCGTGGAAGGCCGAGCAGCTCGGCGGCGGCTACCGGATCTCGTCGTGGGTGGAACAGACCGCGGTCAACGCCGCCGACGCAGTGATCGCCGTCAGCTCGGGTATGCGCGACGACGTGCTGAAGGTGTATCCGACGCTGGATCCTGACCGGGTGCACGTCGTGCGCAACGGAATCGACACCGCGGTCTGGTATCCGGCCGAGCCGCTGCCGGAGGAGTCGGTGCTGGCCGACCTCGGCGTCGACCGCAGCCGGCCGATCGTCGCGTTCGTCGGCCGGATCACCCGGCAGAAAGGCGTCGCGCATCTGCTGGCCGCCGCCCACAAGTTCGATCCCGACGTGCAATTGGTGCTGTGCGCCGGAGCGCCCGACACGCCCGAGATCGCCGCCGAAGTGAGCGCCGCGGTCGCCGACCTGGCCGCCGCGCGCACCGGCGTGTTCTGGGTCAGGGAGATGCTGCCGATCGGAAAGATCCGTGAAATACTCTCGGCTGCAGTAGTTTTCGTATGTCCGTCGGTCTACGAGCCGTTGGGCATCGTCAATCTCGAAGCAATGGCCTGCGGTACCGCCGTAGTGGCCTCCGACGTCGGCGGCATACCCGAGGTGGTCGCCGAGGGGAGCACCGGTTCGCTGGTGCATTACGACCCCGACGATGCGGCCGGCTACCAGGGCCGGCTCGCCGCGGCGGTCAACGCATTGGTCGCCGATCCGGCGAAGGCGGAGCGCTACGGCCGGGCGGGACGGCAGCGCTGCATCGCGGAATTCTCCTGGGCACAGATCGCGCAGCAGACGCTAGAGATCTACCAGAAAGTGTGCGCGTAAACGGCGGGTCTAGCTGGTGACGCCTTTGAGCTCGTCACCCAACGCGGCGGCTTCGTCGGGTGTGAGCTCGACGACGAGACGGCCACCGCCTTCCAGCGGTACCCGCATCACGATGCCGCGCCCCTCCTTGGTCGCTTCCAGTGGACCGTCACCGGTCCGGGGCTTCATCGCCGCCATCGAGCGCTCCCTCCAAGTTCGAGCTGGCCCGTCAACTGCACATTCACTCCCCCATTGTTCCCTATCGCTGCCGGTGAGTGTGCATGACCTCCGCCTCGGCGTTTCCGTTGCCGGTCCGGCTCGATTTGCCCGACTCGCCCCCAGACCGCTCGGCGGCTGGGAGGTACCCCCACAGCGGGCCGCCTACGGCCCGCATCGTCAACGGGCCTGAGGGACCCAGCACGCTCGCAGGTGATCGTCGACCATTCCGGTCGCCTGCATCAGCGCGTACGCGGTTGTCGGGCCGACGAAGCGGAATCCGCGGCGCTTCAATTCGCGTGCCATGGCGGTGGATTCCGGTGTCGTGGCCGGGACGTCGGCCAGCATCGCGGGCCGCGGCCGAGGCGCCGGCGCGAACGACCACAGCAACTCCGACAGATCGCCCGGGTCATCGGCGACGGCCCGTGCGTTGGCGATGGTCGCCTCGATCTTGGCCCGGTTGCGGACGATGCCCGTGTCGGCCATCAGCCGGGCCACGTCGTCGTCGGTGTAGCGGGCGATCTTGTCGACGTCGAAGCCGTCGAACGCCGTTCGGAAGTTCTCCCGTTTACGCAGGATGATCAGCCAGGACAGGCCGCTTTGGAAGGCCTCCAAGCTCATCCGTTCGAACAGCGGCGCCCGCCCGTGCAGCGGCTGGCCCCACTCGTGGTCGTGGTAGTCGCGGTACAGCAGGAAATCGGGTCCGCGCCCGCTGGTCGCCCAGTCGCAGCGAACGTGCCCGTCGTCGTCGGGCGCGGTCATGTCGACTCCCGGTCGTCCTGGGCATCGGCCTCGTCCGCGTCGTCGACTTCGGCCTCAGGGCCGGCGGCGACGGCGTGCACCGACGAGAGCTCGCCGCGCAGCTGGTCCAGCTCCTGGCCGAGCCGGTCCAGCACCCAGTCGACCTCGCTGGTCTTGTAGCCACGGATCGTCTGGGTGAACTTGACCGCGTCGACGTCCGCGCCGGTGACGCCGGATGCGGGCAACACGGTCGGCGTGGTGCCCCGCGGTAGCGGCGGCAACGGCTCACCGCGACCGAACAGCAGGCTGGCCACACCGAACAGCACGATCGCCACCAGGACCAGTACCACCAGATACAGCAACACCAACGCCACGGGGTCGATATTGCCTTATGGGTCCGACGAAGCCGGGTTCAGCGCGGTCGCAGCGCGTTCATCGGCGGCCGGTCGGCCAGCGACACCGCCGAGGTGCGTGGTGTGTAGCCGTCGCCGTCGACGAAGAACTGGGTCAGGCCCACGCCGGAGTCGGGGATGCCGCAGCGAGACAGCAGCGTCGCGACGACTTGACGGCTCATCGGGCCCAACTCGGCCAGCGGCCGGTTGCGATGTGCCCGCACACCGAGGTTGACCTGAGCGATCGCGTCCAGGCCCAGCCGGTCATAGGTGTCAACCAGCAGGCCGATCTCGACGCCGTAGCCGGGCGCGAACGGCACCGAGGTGAGCAGTTCCCGGGTGGCCGCGTATTCGCCGCCCAGCGGCTGCAGCACGCAGCTCAGTTCGGGTCGCAGCGCCGCGAGCAGGGGCCGCGCCACCAGTTCGGTGACCCGACCACCGCCGGTCGCGCCTTCGCGGCCGGTGGCGTCATGGGCGTTCAGCGGGCGCCGGTAGAAGCTCTTGACCAGGTGAACGCCGCCCTCGGTGAGCAGCGGCCCGAGCAGGCGCGGCACGAACATCGGATGCGGCTCGATCAAATCGGAGTCGACGAAAACCACGATGTCGCCGCTGGTGGCCGCCAGTGAACGCCACAGCACCTCGCCCTTGCCGGGCCGAGGCGCGATCTCGGGCACGGCCTGCTCGCGGGTGACGACGCGGGCACCGGCGGCGATCGCCCGGATCTCGGTGTCGTCGGTGGATCCTGAGTCGAGCACGATCAGCTCGTCGACCAGGCCGCCTAACAGCGGCGAGATGCTGTCGATCACCGATTCGACGGTGTCTTCCTCGTTGAGGGCGGGCAGCACGACCGAGATGGTTCGTCCGGCCTTGGCCGCTTGTAGCTCCTCGACCGTCCACTGCGGCCGGGTCCAGCAGCGATCGGCCAGCCAGACGTCACCGGGCAGGGCGGTCAAGGCGCCCTCAGCGGTGAGATCGACCAGCTCTGATGCCGTCATGCGAGTCCTCTCACCGTGCGCGCAGGCCGCCGTTGGCCGTTGATCGACGCGACCATCTCCAGCACCCGTCGGGTCGGCCCGACCTCGTGGACCCGGAACATCCGCGCGCCCGCGGCAGCCGCGAGCGCGGTGGCCGCCAGAGTGCCCTCCAGCCGCTCGGTCAATTCCACGCCTAGAGTCTCCCCGACGAAATCTTTGTTGCTCAACGCCATCAACACCGGCCACCCGGTGTTAACAAGATCTTCCATGTGGCGCAATAGCGCCAATCCATGGAAGGTGTTCTTGCCGAAGTCGTGGGTCGGGTCGATGAAAATGCGGCTGCGGTCGACCCCGGCCGCGACGGCTTTTTCTGCCGCAGTAGTGACTTCGTCGATCACGTCGTCGACGACGCCGCGGATGCTGGTGCCGTAGCTGACCCGGAACGGGCGGGTGCGCGGGCGCGCGCCGCCGGTGTGCGAGCACACCAGGCCGGCGCCGTGTTCGGCGGCGACCTCAGGCATCGCCGGATCGTAGCCGCCCCAACTGTCGTTAATCAGGTCCGCACCGGCGCGCAGCGCATGCCCGGCCACCTCCGAGCGCCAGGTGTCGATGCTGATCAGTTGGTCGGGGTAAGCGTCCCGCAGCCACGCGATGAACGGCACCACGCGGGCTATCTCGGCTTGCGCGTCGATGCTCTCCCCCGGGCCGGCCTTGACCCCGCCCACGTCGATTACATCGGCGCCTTCGGCGATGAGGCGGTGCGTCGCGGCTTTGGCCGCATCGTCGCTGAAGTTGGCACCGCGGTCGTAGAACGAATCCGGTGTCCGGTTCACGATCGCCATGATCAGCGGGCGATCGGCGCTGACCGGGCGGCCGCACAGGGTGGACTGCACCCCTATATGGTGCCTGCTGCTCTCACCGGGCGAGGGCCGAGGTGCAAGCAGAAGCTCACAAGACCCACGAGTCACTTCGGTCACTCCGTGGGTCGACTCGCCTTTTTCGATTTCGCACCACCGGCGATATCACCGACGGTCGATATCGCATACGACGACGATTTCGAAAAAGAGTGGCGCCCATCTGACGGTACTGGTGTGGCAAGTGATGGGGGAGCGACCGGCGCGCTCCCCCAGGGCCTCAGCCCTGCGGTCGCTTACCTGCCGGATCTGATGGGCCGGCGCGCTCCCCCAGGGCCTCAGCCCTGCGGTCGCTTACCTGCCGGATCTGATGGGCCGGCGCGCTCCCCCAGGGCCTCAGCCCTGCGG
>JBAWAV010000112.1:0-20643 GCA_049589475.1 Mycobacterium sp. | reverse complement strand
GCGTGGTCGTCGGCACCGCCGCCCTGCTGCTCGATGGGCCCGCTGACGCCGAACAGCTCGTCCAGCGCGTTCACGACGCCACCGACGGTGCGTTCGCGCCGCCGCAGGAGATCGTCGAGCTTGCGATCGGCAAGCTGGCCGGCCGTGGGTTCGTCTCCGTCAGTGACGGGGTGGCCACTTTGACCGAGTTGGGCCGTAATGTGTTGCAGTGGAAGGGCATCAGCAGCGAGAGCATTCACGCGCGGCTGGCCCAGGCTGGAAAGTTCGGCGACGTCGCCAAGATCCGGTGGGGCCTGTTCGAGCTCGCCGGTCTGGCGCGGACCATCCACTGGTCGGGCACCGACGCGCAGAAGGCGAAGCTCGCCGAAGCGCGTACGAAGGTGCTCGCGGCGATCACCGAAGCCAAGCAGTCGCTGCACGGCGCGCTCGCCGAGAGCTGACGTACCAGATCATCAGCGCGGCCGCGGCTTTCGCCCGGCCGCGTTGGTGATTCAGCGTGCGCGCAGTTTTTCGGACAGTCGGCGATTCACCGGATCGGGAAGCAGTTCGGACACGTCGCCACCCAGCGTCGCGACCTCTTTGGCCAGCGACGACGAGACGAACGAATACCGCGGGGTGGTGGCCACGAAGAACGTGTCGACGCCCGCGACGTGTTTGTTCATCTGCGCCATCTGTAGTTCGTATTCGAAGTCGGTGCCGGTGCGCAGACCCTTGACGATGGCCGTCATCCCTTGGGATCTGACGAAGTCGACCACCAGCCCTTGCCCGGACTCCACCCGCAGGTTGGGCAGATGCGCCGTCGACTCCTCGATCATCGCGATCCGCTCGTCGATGTCGAACATGCCTTTCTTGGCTGGGTTGATCAGGATCGCCACCACCACTTCGTCGAATTGGGCAGCGGCCCGTTCAAAGACGTCGATGTGGCCCAGCGTCACCGGATCGAAGGATCCCGGGCATACGGCGCCGCTCATGACGAACGACGGTACACGCTGACTCACCGCCGTTCGGCCAGCTCCAATCGGGTGTCGCCGTAAACCCGCGGCGGCCAAGGCTCCCAGTCCGGCGGCCAGCTGAGCGGCGCGCCGGCCGCCGCGCGCTCGACGATCGCCAGCGTCCCGTCGTGCACCCAGCCGTGCGTGGTCAAGGCGGCGACGACGGCGTGCACTTCGGTCGCATCCACGTCATACGGCGGGTCTGCGAGCACCAGATCGACCGGGGCGACCACTCCCCCGGCGAGCACGCTCGCCACCAGCCCGCGGCGCACCGTTGCGCCGGGTAGTCCGAGCGTCGCGACATTGCGTTCGAGCACCGTCGCCGCGCGGCGGTCCGACTCGACGAAGATTGCCGAGCACGCACCGCGCGAGAGCGCCTCGAGCCCCAGCGCGCCCGAGCCCGCATACAGGTCCAGTACGGCCAGACCGGTCAGGTCCAGCCGCGCGGTCACGATGTTGAACAACGACTCGCGAACCCGGTCGGTCGTCGGCCGGGTCCCCCGCGGCGGGACCGCGATGCGCCGTCCTCCGGCGACCCCGCCGATGATGCGGGTCAGGCGAGCACCACCAGCAGATCCCCGCCCTCGACCTGCGCCGTGTCCGATACCGCGACCCGCTCCACGGTGGCGTCGGCGGGCGCGGTGATCGGCGCTTCCATCTTCATGGCCTCGATGGTGGCGATGGTCTGGCCGGCGCTCACCTCGTCGCCGACGGACACCCCGACCGTGACGACACCGGCAAACGGCGCCGCAACATGGTTCGGGTTGGTGCGATCAGCTTTCTCTGCAGCCGGAACCTCGCTGGCAATACTGCGATCCCGCATCTCCACTGGCCGCAGCTGGCCGTTGATGATGAACATCACCGAGCGCATCCCACGCTCGTCGGGTTCGGAGATCGCCTCCAACCCGATAAGCAGCTCCACACCGGGCTCTAGCTATACCCGGTGCTCCTCGCCTTGCCGCAGGCCGTAGAAGAACTGATTGGCCGACAGCCGCGACGTGTCGCCGTAGGTCTCCGCGTGCGACTCGTATTCCTTTGTCGGGCCGGGAAATAACAATCGGTTAAGGGTGGCCTGGCGTTTGTGCCCCTGCAACCCCAGCGCCTTTTCGTCTTCGGGGGTCAACTGCTCGACGGGTTTGGGCTCGCCGCGGCCGGCCAAGGCTTTCGAGCGCAACGGTTCCGGCCAGCCGCCCACCGGATCGCCGAGATCCCCGCGCAGGAAACCGAGCACCGACTCCGGGATGTCGAATTGCTCTGGATGCGACGCGAACTCGTCGGCACTCAGGCCCGCGCCAACCAGTGCCAGCGCGAGGTCGCCGACCACCTTCGACGACGGCGTGACCTTGATCAGCCTGCCGAGCACCCGATCGGCGCCGGCGTAGGCCTCTTCGACTTCCTCGAACCGGTCCCCCAGCCCCAGCGCAATGGCCTGTTGGCGAAGATTCGACAATTGACCGCCGGGGATCTCGTGGTGGTACACCCGCCCGGTCGGTCCGGGAAGCCCGGATTCGAAAGGCGCGTACACCTTTCGCAATGCCTCCCAGTAAGGCTCCAGCGCACAGACCGCTGCGAGTGACATTCCGGTGTCGTATTCGGTGTTAGCGGCGGCCGCGACGATCGAGCTCAACGCGGGCTGACTGGTGGTTCCCGCCATCGGGGCCGATGCGCCGTCGACCGCGTCGGCGCCCGCCTGCCAGGCAGCGATGTAGCTGGCCAGCTGACCGCCCGGTGTGTCGTGGGTATGCACGTGCACCGGCAGGTCGAAGCGACTGCGCAGCGCACCGACCAGTTGTCGTGCGGCCTGTGGGCGCAGCAGGCCTGCCATGTCCTTGATGGCCAGCACGTGCGCTCCAGCGTCGATGATCTGCTCGGCCAGTTTCAGGTAGTAGTCCAGCGTGTAGAGATTCTCGGCCGGATCGGACAGGTCGCCGGTGTAGCACATCGCGACTTCGGCTATCGCAGAGCCTGTTTCGCGTACCGCGTCGATCGCCGGGCGCATCGATTCGAGATTGTTCAGCGCATCGAATATCCGAAAGATATCAATCCCCGTCGCGGTGGCTTCTTCCACGAACGCCGAGGTGACCAACTCCGGATACGGCGTGTAGCCAACGGTATTGCGGCCCCGCAGCAGCATCTGCAAACAGATGTTGGGCATCAATTCGCGCAGCTCCGCCAGGCGCTCCCAGGGGTCCTCCTTGAGGAACCGCAGCGCCACGTCGTATGTAGCGCCGCCCCAACACTCGACGGACAGCAGCTGCGGCATGGTCCGCGCGATATAAGGCGCAACAAGTCCCAGGCCGCTGGTGCGCACCCGCGTCGCCAACAGTGACTGGTGGGCGTCCCGGAAGGTCGTGTCGGTGACGCGAACCGCCGATGAGTCACGCAGCCAGCGCGCGAAACCTTCGGGCCCCAGCTCGACCAGGAGCTGTTTCGAGCCGGCCGGCGGCGCCTTCGTCAGATCGACATCGGGCAACTTGTCCTGCGGGTAAAGCGCCGACGGTCGGGATCCGTGTGGCTTGTTGACGGTCACGTCGGCCAGATAGTTGAGGATCTTGGTACCGCGGTCGGCGGATGATCGCGCGGTGAGCAGCGCCGGGCGTTCCTCGATGAACGAGGTGGTGACATGGCCGGTCTGGAAATCCGGATCGTCCAGGACCGCTTGCAGGAATGGGATATTCGTCGACACGCCACGGATACGGAACTCCGCGATCGCGCGGCGCGCCCGGTTGACGGCGGTGGTGAAGTCACGGCCCCGGCACGTCAGCTTGACCAGCATGGAGTCGAAGTGCGCACTGACCTCTGCGCCGAGATTGGTTCCGCCGTCCAGACGTATGCCTGCACCACCCGGGCTGCGGTATGTGGTGATCCGTCCGGTGTCCGGCCGGAATCCATTGGCCGGGTCTTCGGTGGTGATCCGGCATTGCAGCGCGGCGCCGTGCGGGCGAATGTCGGCCTGCCGCAAGCCCAAATCATCGAGGGTCTCGCCACCCGCGATGCGCAGCTGGCTGGAGACCAAGTCGACGTCGGTGATCTCCTCGGTGACGGTGTGCTCGACCTGAATCCGCGGATTCATCTCGATGAAGACATGATGACCGCGCTCGTCGAGCAGGAACTCCACAGTGCCGGCGTTGCTGTACCCGATGTGGCGGGCGAAGGCGACCGCGTCGGCGCAGATCTTGTTGCGCAACTCCTCAGGCAGGTTCGGAGCGGGCGCGAGCTCGACGACCTTCTGGTGGCGGCGCTGCACGCTGCAGTCCCGCTCGTAGAGATGGATCACATTGCCGTGCGTGTCGGCCAGGATCTGCACCTCGATGTGACGGGGGTTGAGCACGGCCTGCTCGAGGTAGACCGTCGGATCCCCGAACGCCGACTCGGCTTCCCGGCTGGCCGCTTCGATGGCTTCGGGCAACGCATCGGCGTCGGTGACCCGCCGCATGCCGCGGCCGCCGCCGCCGGCGACTGCCTTGACGAACAACGGGAACTCCATGTCGGCCGAGGCGGACACCAATTCGTCGACGGAGGACGACGGTGCTGATGACGTCAGAACCGGCAGGCCGGCCTCACGTGCTGCGGCGACGGCACGCGACTTATTACCGGTCAGCGCAAGCACTTCGGCTTTGGGGCCGACGAACGTGATGCCTTTCTTCGCGCACTCGGCAGCCAGCTGCGGGTTCTCCGACAAGAACCCGTAGCCGGGGTACACCGCGTCGGCACCCGCACGACGTGCGGTGTCGACGATTTCGCTGACGGACAGATACGCCCTGACCGGGTGGCCGACCTCGCCGATCTGGTAGGACTCGTCGGCCTTCAAGCGGTGCAACGAATTCCGGTCTTCGTAAGGGTAGACAGCGACGGTGCCGACGCCGAGTTCGTAAGCGGCCCGGAACGCCCGAACGGCGATCTCGCCGCGATTGGCGACCAACACTTTGGAGATCACGTACGTCCCTCTTCGGTATTTCGGATGGGCAGGTTGTTCAGATCAGCGTCGACCAGTAGTCCCAGAACCGGGCCAGGATCATCAAAAAGACAGCGGTGAACCACAGCGTCGCGATCGACCATCGCCAATGGTAGAGCTCACGCGTGACGACGTTGCCGCGCTGCGCACCAACCGGCCCGAACGCGATCGAGGCCACCACCACCAGCAGTGACACCGTCACCACCCACACCACCATGCAGTACGGGCACAACGCCCCGATGCGGTAGAGACTCTGGAATATCAGCCAGTGCACGAACCCGGCGCCGGCCAGCGTCCCCAGCGTCATGCCCACCCAATACCACTGCGGCAGGCGAACTTTCGTCGCTGCCAGCAACCCCGTGACCGTCACGACGGTGAACGCGGCGATGCCGATCAGTGGGTTGGGGAAACCCAGCACCGATGCCTGTGGCGTCTTCATCACCGAGCCGCACGACAGGATCGGGTTCAGGTTGCACGACGGCACGTAGTACGGATTGAGCAGAAGCTCGATCTTCTCGATGGTCAGGGTTCCCGAGGCGACCAGCCCGATGACGCCGGCGATCAACACCCACCACGCGCTGGCCGGCGACACCTGGGGCCCGTGCGACCGCGGTATCGAGTCCTCTAGCGGTTCATCAGGTTTGGAAGCGGTTGCGGTCACGACGCCGCGGGGGCCGCAGCCGGCTCGAGCCCGGGCACATCCCCGACGATCTCTTTGATCTTGGCCACAAACGCATCCGGCGTCGACCACTGGTAGTCCTGGCCGTTGATGCGAACCGTCGGGGTGGCGTGAATACCGGCGGCAGTCGCCAAGCCTTCGACCATCGGCGTGTACTTGCCGTCCTTGATGCAGTCCGGCACCTTGCCCACCACGCCGGCCTCGCGGGCGAGCTCGATCAGCTTCGCGTTGTCCGGGAACGATGTGCCGGTCTCAGATGGCTGGATGTTCGCGGTGTAGAGCGCGGTGTGAAAACGCCGGAACGCGTCGATCGACTCGTCGGCCACGCAGTAGGCGGCGTTGCCGGCCCGCGCCGAGTACTCGTCGTTCTGCGGGCGGCTGAGTAGACCCGTCATGTAGTAGTCGGCCGCGATGGCGCCGCTGTCGATCATCTTCGACACCGTCGGCCCGAACCCGCGCTCGAAGTTCCCGCACGCCGGGCAGAGGAAGTCTTCGTAGAACGAGACGACCGCCTTGGGATCCTTGCTGCCGTCTTTGGTGACGAGCTTGCTCGTCGTCACCCGAATAGCCCGCTGCGCGGTGCTCGACGTCTTCTTGTCGTGCGAGATCACGATGTAGCCGACGAGAACGACGGCGAAGATCACCACGATCGAGGTGAGTCCGATCCTGACCAGCAGGTCGCGTCGGCGCCCGGCGGCGTTCAGGTCATAGGCTGGGCGTTTTGATTTGGCGGCTTTATCGCCCATGGGCTTGCTCACACTCCGTTATGCGATAGACGGCTTAGCTGTCCGACCGCCGAGCAATCGGCGATAGCGCTTAAGCGTACCGGCGTTGTTGTTCGCTGTTCAGACGCGGCTGAAGTGAGCGCGCAACGCCGAAATCAGCTCGGTGGTGGCCACCGCGCTGCCGCCGCCGAGTGGGAACAGGCTGGCGAACCCGTGCGTCAGCGAACCCGACGAGCGCAAGTCAACCGGCGTTCCGGCCGCGCGCAACGCCGCCGCATAGAGATCGCCCTCGTCGCGCAACGGGTCAAAACCCGCCGTCGCGATCAGCGCGGGCGGCAACCCCGACAGCGAGTCGGCCAGCAGCGGCGACACCCGCGGATCGGCCGCGTCGACGCCCGAGCCGCCCAGATACTGCTTGTTGAACGCGTCGATATCGGCCTTGGTGAGCAGGAAGCCGTCCGCGAACAGGCTCAACGACCTGGTTTTCGCGGTGAAGTCGGTGCGCGGATAGATCAGCCACTGCAGCACCGGCATCGGGCCGCCCTCGTCGCGGGCCCGTTGCGACACCACCGCCGCCAGGTTCCCGCCGGCGCTGTCACCGCCGACAGCGACCTTGCCCGGTATCGCGCCGAGGTCGGTGGCGTGCTCGCATGCCCACTGAAACGCCGCATACGCATCGTCGGCCGCTGCCGGCGCCGGGTGCTCGGGAGCCAGTCGATAGTCGATCGACAGAACATGAACATCGGCGTCCCGGCAGGTCAGGCGGCACAGCGGGTCATGGGTGTCCAGATCGCCGAGGATCCATCCGCCGCCGTGGTAGAAGACCACCAGTGGCGCCGGAGCTGAGGTCGCCGGGTGATAGTGCCGGGCCGCGATCGGGCCGGCGGGCCCCGGTATCGACACCTCGTTGACGCCGACGTGAATCTGCGGTCCGGCGAAGCCCTTGGTCATCTCGCGCATCTGGGTTCGCGAGGCGGCCACATCGTCGCCCAGCATCAGGCCGTTGATGCCGAACGCGCGCATCCCGGACAGCGCCAGCTGCAAGGTGGGGTCCAGCGTGTTGCCGTCGATGGTCACCGACCGGCCGCCCGACAGCAGCCGCTTGGCCCCGGTCGGCACCCAGGGGATCACCTTGAGGCCGACGCTGGTCGCAACGCTCTGCAGGCGCCCAGCCAGGCCACCGGCTCTGAGCTGCGCATCCGGCGTGCCTGGCAGACTTCGTGTCATGGCTAGTTCCTTGAGTCCCTCGGTCCCACTGAACGACGGTAATTCCATCCCCGCGATCGGATTCGGCGTATTCAAGATTCCGCCCGCGGACACCGAGCAGGCGGTGAGCACCGCGCTGCAGGCCGGTTACCGCCATATCGACACCGCGGCGATGTACGGCAACGAGCGCGAAACCGGTCGCGCGGTCTCGGCGTCCGGCGTGCCCCGCGACGAACTCTACTTGGTGACCAAGCTGTGGAATGCCGACCAGGGCTACGACAGCACGCTGCGCGCATTCGACGCCAGCATGGACCGCCTCGGCATCGACTACCTGGACCTCTATCTGGTGCACTGGCCGGTGCCCACGCTGAACAAGTTCGTCGACACCTTCAAAGCGTTCGCCCACCTGCGCGACCAGGGCCGGATCCGGTCCATCGGCGTCAGCAACTTCGAACCCGAGCACCTCGAGACTCTCGTCGACGCCACCGGGGTCGTGCCCGCCGTCAACCAGGTGGAACTGCATCCGCGACTGCCGCAAACGAAGTTGCGGGAAGTGCACGCCCGCCTGGGCATCGCGACCGAGGCGTGGGGTCCGTTGGGGCAGGGATCGCTGCTGACCGACCCCGCCGTCACCGCGGTTGCCGAA
Organism: Mycobacterium sp.; assembly: GCA_049589475.1. Taxonomy (GTDB): domain Bacteria; phylum Actinomycetota; class Actinomycetes; order Mycobacteriales; family Mycobacteriaceae; genus Mycobacterium. Next base: position 12,440 of record JBAWAV010000112.1, on the reverse strand, counting down.
CACTGCGGCCGAACAGCGGCCCAGGTCCTGATTAGGTGGCATATTCAGCTCGGTAATATCGTGATCCCCAAGTCGGTGAACCCTAAGCGGATTGCGAGCAACTTCGACGTGTTCGACTTCGAACTCAGCGATGTCGACATGGCGTCGATCTCTTCGCTCGACGACGGTAACCGGCTCGGTCCAGATCCACGAACCTTCGATTTCACAGGCAGGTAAAAAATGCCGGGCGGCCCTGACCTTTCTGTCCCCTCCATTGCTTTGAACGACGAGAACACGATGCCCGTCATCGGGCTCGGTGTCGCCGAATTATCGGACGATGAAACCGAGCGCGCGGTCTCCGCGGCGCTGGAGATCGGGTATCGGTTGATCGATACCGCCTCGGTCTACGGCAACGAAGCCGCCGTCGGCCGTGCCATCGCGGCCTCCGGCATTCCTCGCGCCGAGCTGTTCGTGACCACCAAGGTCGCCAACGCCGACCAGGGGTTCCAGACCTCCCAGGACGCCTGCAAGGTCAGTCTGGATAAGCTCGGGCTGGACTACGTGGACCTCTACCTCGTGCACTGGCCCGCGGCGCAGCTGGGCAAGTACGTCGACGCCTTCGGGGCGCTGATTCAGTTGCGTCACAACGGCTTCGCCCGTTCGATCGGGGTGTGCAACTTCACCGAGGAACACATCTCCAACATCATCGACCTGACCTTCGTCACCCCTGCGGTCAATCAGATCGAGCTGCACCCGCTGCTCAACCAGGCCGAGTTGCGCGCGGTCAACGCCGAGCACAACATCGTCACCGAGGCGTACAGCCCGCTGGCCGTCGGCCGGCTGCTGGACAATCCGACCGTGACGTCGATCGCCGGCGAGTACGACCGCACGCCCGCGCAGGTGCTGATCCGGTGGAGTATTCAGCTGGGCAACGTGGTGATCCCGCGGTCGGGCAAGCCCGAGCGCATCGCCGGCAACTTCAACGTCCTCGATTTCGAGTTGGCCGCCGAGCACATGGAAGCCCTCAACGGACTCAACGACGGCACCCGGGTGCGCGAGGATCCGCTGACCTACACCGGCGTCTGACCCGCTATCCCGCCGGGCAACTCGCCGCGGCCTGACGCAACACGCTGCTGGACACGACGTCGACAGGTAGTCCGTAGCCGCGCGTCACCGCGATGAACTGCATGGCGTACTGACAGTGGAACGCGGTGTTGGGCGGCATCCACAGCCCCGGCTGCGAATCGCTCTTGTCCTCGTTGGCCTGCCCCGACACCGCCAGCAGGTTGGCCGGGTCGTTGGCGAACCGGACCCGCTGCGCGGCCGGCCAATCGTAGGCTCCCAGGTCCCAGGCCAGCGCTAGCGGCACGATGTGGTCGATCTGCACCGCCTCGCCGATCTTCGCGCCGCGGTGAAAGTCGATGACAGCGCTGGTGTACGGATCGTGCAGGGTTCCGGTCTCGACCGCGTCGGGGCAATGTTTGGTGAAAACATAGGTCTTGTCGGTCAGGTCGCGGTTGAGGATGTCATCGCGGGTATCGCAGCCGTTGTGCCCGCCGGGCGCATCGGTGTCGTCGGTCCAGGCATCGCCGAACGCCGCGCGCCGGTAGTCGTAGCGATGAATCCGCACCGGCACCAACGCGATTCCGGCCAGCGGGTCGGCGCCGGGCTGCAGCGTCGGAACGTCGGCTCGCGCCGCGAACTCGCGGTCGCGCTCGCCTGCCGAGGTCGCCACGACCTGATAGGCAACCAGCACGGTAAGCACGGCAAGCGCCGACAGCCACAGCAACATTTTGCGGGTCATGATTTGTCCAGAAACTCGATGCGTTCATTCCCGGTGAAAGGCGCTGCCAGCAAAGCCAGTCCGGTATGCGCGGCAGGATCGTCGTAGGCCTGTTCGCAGAACTCCCTGGCCGCTTCGATGACGTGGCGATGGTCGATCAGCGAAAGCAGTCTCAACGTGATCGCGCGGCCGGACTGGCTGCGCCCCAACACATCTCCTTCACGACGCTCCTGCAGATCCAAGTCGGCCAGCTCGAACCCGTCGAGGGTGCCGGCAACCGCACTGAGCCGTCGGCCCGCGCGTGACTGCGGCGCCACCCAACTGGCCAGCAGACAGACGCTCGCGTGTTTGCCGCGGCCGATGCGGCCACGCAGCTGGTGCAGCTGGCTGATACCGAACCGATCAGCATCCATCACCAGCATCACGGTGGCGTTCGGAACGTCGACGCCGACTTCGATGACGGTGGTGCACACCAGCACGTCGATCTCGCGGCCGCGAAAGGCGGCCATCACGGCGTCTTTCTCGTCGGCGGTGAGCCGCCCGTGCATGAGACCCAAGCGCAGGCCGGCCAGCTGCTCACGGCCCAGCCGTGCGTAGAGCTCTTCGACTGTCGCCGAGGGTCTTTCGTCTTTGTCAGTTGAGCCGGCGGTGTCGCTGTCGTCGATCCTGGGCGCCACCACGTAGGCCTGGCGACCGTTGCCGACTTCTTCGATGATCCGCTGCCATGCCCGGTCCAACCACGCGGGCTTGTCCTTGACGAAGACGGCGGTGGTGGTGATCGGCTGACGCCCGCGGGGAAGTTCGCGCAGCGTCGACGTCTCCAGGTCCCCGTAGACGGTCAGCGCCACCGTCCGCGGTATCGGGGTGGCCGTCATCACCAGCAGGTGCGGCGTGACCCCGGCAGGTGCCTTGGCGCGCAGCTGGTCTCGCTGCTCAACACCGAACCGATGCTGCTCGTCGACCACCACCATGCCGAGCCGGTCGAACTCGACCGCATCCTGCAGTAGCGCGTGGGTTCCGACGACGATGCCCACTTCGCCGCCGGTGATTTCGGCGCGGACATGTTTCTTCTGGGCCGGCGACATCGAACCGGTCAGCAGCGCCACCCGGGTGGCGCTGTCCGCCCCACCGAGCTGCCCTCCCATCGCAAGCGGCCCGAGTACATCGTTGATCGATCGAACATGCTGTGCAGCAAGGACTTCCGTCGGTGCCAGCAATGCACACTGGTAACCCGCGTCGACCATCTGCAACATTGCCAGCACCGCGACGATCGTTTTGCCCGATCCCACTTCGCCTTGCAGGAGTCGGTTCATCGGCCTGGTCGCGCCGATTTCTGCGGACAACACCTCCAGCACCTCGCGCTGTCCGGCGGTCAGCTCGAAGGGCAGGCGTCCCAGCAGCTCATGCTGCAGACCATCGGACGTCGCGGGCGCTGGCGGCCCAGATTGAGACAGCTCGCCGTGGCGTCGACTCACCAGCGCCCACTGCAGCCCGACCGCCTCGTCGAACGCCAGACGCTCACGGGCGCGGCGGCGTTCAGCGCCGTCTTCAGCCAGATGTATGGCGCGCAGCGCCTGGTCTTCGGAGACCAGATTGTGCTTGGCACAGAGTCTTTCGGGCAACGGGTCCGCGACCGGGTCGAGTGTCTCGAGTACTTGGCGCACGCAAGCGAAGATGTCCCAACTCTGCACCTTCGTGCTGGCCGGGTAAATCGGGTAGAAGCTGCGCTCGAACGCGTCCTGCAACACTTCTCCGCTCACGGCTTGCGAGGCCTCGGCGATCATCCGCAGCGACCTACTCCCGCGATTCCTTCCGTCCGCGCCGTCGAGCACCAAGAAGTCCGGGTGAGTGAGTTGCATGGCGCCGCGGAAATACCCCACCTCCCCGGACAACATGACGCGGGTCCCCTTGCTCAACTGGTCCGTGATCCACTTCTTGGGATGGAAGAACGTCGCGGTCACCTTGCCTCGACCGGATCCGAGCGTGACGCGAAACAGCTTGTCCTTCGGGCGGCTTTTGATCGACAGCAGGGCCGTGTCGGTGATCTCGTCGACGAGCGTGACGTGCTCGCCGTCGGGCGGACGCTCGTCGTCGAGGCCACGCACTGTGGCGCCCTCGACGTAGCTGCGCGGGTAGTGGCGCAACAGATCGTCGACGGTACGGATGCCGAAGACCTCGTCGAGCGGGTTGGCCGACTTGGCGCCGAGGACGTAATCCAGGCGATCGCTGAGCGCCGCCATCGCTACTCGACCCCGATCAGCAGGGCGTCACCGCGGTGCCCGGTGCGATAGGTCACCAACTCGGTGCCCGGATGCCGGTCGTGCACGTGGGCTTGCAGGTGAGACTCGACGAATTCCGCGTCGATGCACCCGCCGACCAGCACCGTCACCAGCTCACCGCCGGCACCCAGGAAGAGGTCGATCAGGCCGGTCGCCGCCGTTGGGACGTCGGGCGCCACGATCAGCACTTCGTCGCCGGCAATGCCCAGCCCGTTGCCGGGCTCGCAGGTGCCCGCCCAGGTCAGCGCCGTCTCCGTTGCAACCCGTACCGCGCCGTGCCGGGCGCCGCCGGCGGCCCGGGCCATCGTGTAGCCGTCGTCGACGGCTTGCCGGCCCGGTTCATGCACGGCGAGCGCGGCCAGCCCCTGCACCATCGAGCCGGTCGGCAACGGGACCACGTCAATACCCCAGCCGATGGCCGCGGTGCAGCCGGCCACCAGCTCCTCGGCGGCGACGAATCCGTTGGGCAACACCATGACCTGCGCCGCCCCGGTATCGACGACGGCACGCAACAGCTGCTGGGCGGTGATCACGGTCGTCGGGTCTTCGGCGTGCGGATCGGGCCGCAGCACGCAGGCACCTTCTCCACCGAACAGCTCGGCCGCACCATCACCGTCGATGACCGCAAGCACAGCGCGTTCCCGTGTCCAGCTGCCCGGCGGCAGCCCGCCGGTGCCGCTGGTGAGCGCCGAGATCTGGATGCGTCGCGGGTCACCGATCGCCAGGCCCGCTTCGATCGCGGCGCCGGCGTCGTCGGTGTGCACGTGCACCGAATAGCCCCCGACCACCCCGGACGTCGCGATGGCCACCGACTCACCGAGCGCGTCGAGCCGTTCCCGCAGCAAATCGGCTCCGGCGGCGTCGCAGCCGCCCAACAGGTACATCACCTCGAACTGCGGCGCGGGCGGTTGTGCGATCGGCTCGGCGGCCGGCCGTCGCGGCGCGGGCACATACACCTTGCGGCTGGGCGCCTGCCCGGTGACAGTCGAGCGCAGCGCGTCGAGCAGAACAAGCAGACCGCGGCCGCCGGCGTCGACAACCCCGGCATCACCGAGCACGTCGAGCTGCTCGGGGGTCTTTTCCAGGGCCACCACCGCGGCATCTCCGGCAGCGGTCACCGCCTGTGGCAGCGCGGCGCCCGCGTTCGCGGCCCGCTCGACGGCGTCACCGGCGGCTTTCAGCACCGAGACGATGGTGCCGTGCACCTCCTGGCCGCCCATCGAGGCAACGACAAGGTCGACACCGCGATGCAGCGCCGCGCCGAGCAGCGCCGCGTCGATGTCGTCCAGGTGGCCATCCGAGTCGTCGGCGGCGTGGGCGGTGACGTCGGCGATGCCCCGCAGGATCTGAGACAGAATCACCCCGGAGTTACCCCGTGCGCCGTGCAGCGCACCGGCCGAGAGCGCCGCAGCGAGTGTGACCACGTCAGAGGACTTGGCTTCGGTGTTGGCCTCAGCCAGTGCCGATCGCATGGTGAACAGCATGTTGACGCCGGTGTCGGAATCGGCGACCGGGAAGACGTTGAGACGGTTGATCTCGTCGATGTGGGTGATCAGGTCCCCGACGGCGGTGTGCGCCCAGTCGCGCAGGGCTGAGCCATCCAGCAGACGACCAGGCTCAACCAGCCCCGACCCCACCTGCACCCACCTCCTCGCGCCGCCAGCGATGGGCGCCAGCCTATCCACTGAGGGCGACAGCACAGGTCACGAGGCACCTCGCCAGTGTTGATCGTTTTGGCGGTTCCGGCCTGTGACGGCTATCCTTGCCAGGTCGCCGGGCCACCCGTGACCCGGTTGTTGGCCCCAGAGCTTTAGAGGAGTTCACGTATGGCTGCCGTCTGCGATATCTGCGGCAAAGGCCCCGGCTTCGGCAAGTCGGTGTCGCACTCCCACCGCCGCACCAGCCGTCGCTGGGACCCGAACGTCCAGAGCGTGCGCGTCGCTGATCGTCCCGGCGGCAACAAGCACCGCGTCAACGCGTGCACGTCGTGCATCAAGGCCGGCAAAGTCGCCCGCGCCTAGAAACCGCAGGCGGGTTCTGGCCGTCGGCGGCATCCCCGCGATCCAGTGATCACGAGCTGACGTTCGTCGATCAGCGCTTTTCCGACGGGAACCCCGCGGCTGGGCGCCTTGGCACCGCCATGCCGTCGGCTGCGATTTCCGGAGATCATCGATCACGCCCGGGACGTCTGGCAGTACATTCAGCGTTCAGCACGAGCGGAGGTCCACCGATGTCGCCGATGTCATCGAAATCGTTCACCGTCACCGCCGCGGTGGTTACCGCTGTCGCGGCGATGACAGGCCCGGCGGGATCACCGATCGCGACGGCCGCCCCACCCGGGTTTCCCGACGTGAACGCCTTCACCCCGGTCGACGCCAAGGCGTACACCATCAGCAAACCCGACAGCACGTTCATCGGATTCGTGACCATGCGTGGCGTGTCCTGCACCTGGGGTTACAGCACGGACCCGAACGCTCACGGCCCCGTCGAGTGCAGCGGCAACATCATGGGAATTCCGGATACCGCCCCCGAGGGCGGAAGCGGCGGCTGCGCATCGGCCAAGTCGGATGCGCCCATCACCAAGCATGGCGGGCCGTGTCCACCGTTCAGTAGTTCACTCGCGACGCTCAACGGAGGTCAGAAACTCACCGCCGTGAATGTCACGTGCGTTGTCGGTGTCGACGGCCTGACCGCGTGCATCGACGGCGACCACGGTCTGGTCCTACAGTCCTCCGGCAGTTGGACCTTCTGAACCGCTACGGCAATTGCCAGTCGATCGGTTCGGCGTTCATCTGAGCGAGCAGTTCGTTGGCCCGGCTGAACGGACGCGATCCGAAGAACCCACGTGACGCCGAGAGTGGCGATGGATGCGGGGACTCGATGGACACGCAGTCACTTCCGGCCAACATTGGTTTGAGTGTCGACGCGTCGCGACCCCACAGGATGGCGACCATCGGCTGCTTGCGTTCCACCAGAGCGCGAATTGCGCACTCAGTCACCGCCTCCCAGCCCTTACCGCGATGGGATGCCGGGTTACCGGGCCGAACGGTCAGCACGCGGTTCAGCAGGAGCACGCCGCGCTGAGCCCAGGGCGTGAGGTCGCCGCACGACGGCTTCGAGTAGCCCAGGTCGGTGGCGTATTCGGCGAAAATGTTCTCCAGGCTGCGCGGTAGCGGACGTACGTCGGCGGCCACTGAAAAGCTCAGGCCGACGGCGTGGCCGGGCGTCGGGTAGGGGTCCTGGCCGGCGATCAACACCCGCACCTGGTCGAAAGGAAAAGTGAAGGCGCGCAACACGTTTTCGCCAGCCGGCAGATAGCCGCGGCCAGATCCGAGCTCTGCGCGCAGAAATTGGCCCATCGTCGCGACTTGCGCCTCGACGGGCTGAAGTGCTGTCGCCCATCCGTCGTCGATGAGTTCGCGTAGCGGCCGCGCAGTCACGCCGATTCCTTTCGCGAAGCGATGGCATAGACGGTCACTGAGCTACCCTAACGATCCGAACGACTGCCACCCCGCGTACCCGCTCCAGTGCGCGCCGTCGACGAGCACCCTCGCCGGACCATCGAGCACGTGTCCGATTTCGCGCCATCCCGACGGGATTGGACCCGAGAACGCCGCGGCGAGGGCGTGGTCCTCACCGCCGCCCAGCACCCACGTCAACGCGTCGACGCCGGCGGCCTCGGCGGCGCCGAGCAACAGTCGGCGGTCGGCGGCCAGCGCCTCGGTGCTCACATCGATGCCGACCCCGGATGCCTCGGCGACGTGCCGCAAGTCGGCGACCAGCCCATCGGACACGTCGATCATCGCTTGGGCGCCGGACTCGGCCGCCACGCGGCCCTGGCCGTAAGGTGGCTGCGGTACCAGGTGACGCTGCCGAAACTCGGCGAATCGCTCAATACCGCTGTGCCACAATGCATATCCGGCAGCAGAGTAGCCCAGCTGTCCGGTTACCGCGATCCGCGAGCCTGGTTGCGCCCCTGACCTCAGCACCGGTGCCCGGCCGGCCAGATCGCCCAGCACCGCCACCGACACCACCCAGTGCGGGCTGGCGACCAGGTCTCCCCCGACGATCGTGGCGCCGAATCGTCCAGCCTCGTGCCACATCCCGTCTGCGAACGCGTCGACCTGTACGACCGGTGTGTCGGGCGGTGCGCCGAACCCGACAACGAATGCCGTCGCCCGCGCACCCATCGCCTCGATGTCAGCAGCGTTCTGCGCCACCGCCTTACGGCCGACATCGTGCGGCGTCGACCAGTCGAGCCGGAAATGCCTGCCTTCGACGAGCATGTCTGTCGACACCGCCACGCGGCCGTCGGGAGCCAGCACCACGGCGCTGTCGTCACCGGGCCCGACAGCGACACCGGCCGACGCCGGCCGATCCCGCGTCAGCCGATCAATGATCCCGAACTCGCCGACCTCACCGAGTGTTCGATCGGATTCGCCGCTGCCCACGCCACCTCCTCGTCGATCGCCGGTCTTCGGTCAACGGTAGGTTCTAGTGCGCCGAGTTCGAGCAGAGGGTGAGGTATGACCGACTCCGACGGTCCGCCACGGGCGGTACTGATCACGGCGCTGGTGGCGTCGATCGGCGCCCTTGGCGTCGTGTTGGCGATCGCGGCGACCCGTCACCACACCAATCCGGTTGTCGTCGCGGCAGTCCCGGCGCCCCACGCGCAGGATCCCGCGTGCGTAATGCTCGTGGAATCCCTGCCACAGCGACTCGGCGACTACACCCGGGCCACGCTGGCGCAACCCGCGCCCGTCGGCGCCGCGGCGTGGCAGCCGGCAGGTACCGGGGAACCCGTCGTGCTGCGGTGTGGCCTGGAGCGTCCAACCGACTTCGTTGTCGGCTCCGCGATTCAGATGGTCGACCGGGTGCAGTGGTTCGAGGTCAGCCAGGATCAGCACTCCACCTGGTACGCGGTCGACCGACCGGTCTATGTGGCGCTGACTTTGCCGCCGGGTTCCGGGCCGACGCCGATTCAGGAACTCTCCGAGCTCATCGACCGGACCATGTCTGCGAAGCCGATCAGCCCACTACCTGCCTGATAGACCGAGCCCTAACGCAAACCCGTCCCGCGCGACAGCGCCGTGTCGACCATGGTCGACAGCAAGGTCTGATAGTCAACACCATTGGCTGCCCACATCCGCGGGTACATCGAGATGGTAGTGAAACCGGGCATGGTATTGACCTCGTTGATCAACGGCCCATCCTCGGTGAGGAAGAAATCCACCCGCGCCAGGCCGCGGCCGTCGATCGCCTTGAATGCCTGAATCGCCAAGTCGCGCAACGTATCACTGACATCGTCGTCGATCTTGGCGGGCACGTCGAGTTCGGCGGCATTGTCGAGGTACTTGGTCGCAAAGTCGTAGAAAGAGTCCTCGCGACCACGAACTCCGGCCACCCGGATCTCCCCGATGGTGCTGGCTTGCACTGTGCCGTCAGGGAATTCGAGAACGCCGCATTCCAGTTCCCGGCCGATGATCGCCGACTCGACGATCACCTTCGGGTCGTGCTGACGGGCGTAGTCGATGGCAGCGGGCAACTCGTCCCAGCCGGTCACCCGGCTGACTCCGATCGACGACCCCCCGCGCGCGGGTTTGACGAATGCCGGTAAACCGAGCCGTGCCCGCTGATCAGCGTCGAGACCGGACTCCGACGCCCGCAGCACCGCGTAGTCGCCGATCGGCAGCCCTTCGGCAACCAGCAGCTTCTTGGTGAACTCTTTGTCCATTCCGGCCGCGCTGGCCAACACCCCGGCACCGACGTACGGCACGCCGGCAAGCTCGAGCAGACCCTGGATGGTGCCGTCTTCCCCGTATGGCCCGTGCAGGACCGGGAAGACCACATCGACCGATGTCAGCACCTCAGCCCCACCGGGCGACAGCGAAACCAGTTGGCCGGCCCGACGCGGATCGGCCGTCAGCGCCAACTCGGTGCCGGATGCGGAGCTCACGCTCGGCAGTTGCCGATTGACGATCGCCAGCGCGTCGGGGTCACCGTCGGTGAGCACCCATGAACCGTCCGGGGTGATACCGACCGCGACCACCTCAAACCGCTCCGGGTCGAGGTTGCGCAGAATGCTGCCCGCCGAGACGCACGAAATGGCGTGCTCATTGCTGCGCCCACCGAAGACAACGGCGACCCGCACACGCCGCTGGTCGGGCGCGTCGGACGGCGGGCGGGCGTTCACAACCTAGAGAGGCTACCGGCTGGCGCAGCGGTGCTGGTTACAAGCTCATTCCGGCTTGGTGCTGCGCCCCAAGAGCAAAGCCATCGCTTGATCCACCGACAGCCCCTTGTGGCAGACCCGGTGCACCGCTTCGGTCAGCGGCATCTCGACGTCGTAACTCGAAGCCAGCGCCAGCACCGACTCGCACGACGTCACCCCTTCGACGACGTGGCCGTCCCGTGCACGCATCGCAGACTCCAACGTCGCGCCCCGCCCCAGAGATTCGCCGAAGGTTCGGTTGCGCGACCGCGGCGAGGTGCAGGTGGCCACCAGATCGCCGACGCCGGCCAGTCCCGCCAGCGTCGCGCCCTTGGCGCCGAGCGCGATGCCGAGCCGCATGATCTCGGCCAAGCCGCGGGTGATGATCGCGGCCGCGGTGTTCTCTCCCAGGCCCACCCCGGCTGCCATCCCGCAGGCCAACGCGATGACGTTCTTGCACGCACCGCCGATCTCGGTGCCGATGACGTCGGCATTGGTGTAGGGCCGGAAGTATCCGGCGTTCAGCATGCGCTGCACCGCAACTGCGCGGCCGGAATCGCTGCAGGCGATGACGGTGGCAGCAGGTTGCCCGGCGGTGATCTCGCTGGCGAGGTTCGGCCCGGAGATCACCGCGACCTGGGACGAATCGATGCCGGTGACGTCGACGATGACCTGGCTCATCCGCATCAGCGTGCCCAGCTCGATGCCTTTGGCGGCGCTGATCAGCGTCGCTCCGGCGGCGAACAGGCCGTTCCACTGTTGAAGGTTGGTCCGCATCGTCTGCGCGGGCACGGCCAGCAACACGGTTGTGACCCCGCTCAGCGCTTCCTGCGGATCCGCGGTAGCCCTGATGCCAGCGGGCAACTCCACACCGGGCAAGTAGTCGGGGTTGTGACGAGTGGCGTTGATCTCCGTAGCGAGGTTGGGTCGTCGCGCCCACAGCCTTACCTCGCCGCCGGCATCGGCGAGCAGCTTGGCCAGCGCCGAACCCCACGCACCGGCCCCCATCACTGTGATCGCGGTGGACATGGTCTGGCTGGGTCTCCGTCCGGTGGATGTGCGCTATGTGCCCGGCAACCCAACCTAGCCCAGCGACGAAGCACATCGCGTAGTGATGTGCCGAGGAGCTGGGCAATCAAGTCGAGCCCAGCGACGAAGCACATCGCGTAGCGATGTGCCGAGGAGCCCAGCAATCAAATCGAGCCCACTGATCGGCACTGGCAGGATAAGTACATGAGCGGCAGCAGGGTCGACGGGCACGCAGATGTCGGCGTGATCGTCGCGGTCAAGCGGTTGGCGGCCGCCAAGACTCGGCTGGCGCCGATGTTCTCCGCGCCGGTGCGGGAAAGTGTGGTGCTGGCCATGCTGGTCGACACCCTTGCTGCGGCGTCGAGGGCGAGCGCGGTTCGCCGCATCACCGTCGTCACGCCCGACGACGTGGCGGCCGCGGCAGCGATCGAGCTCGGCGCCGAGGTCCTTTTCGATCCGACGCCCGCCGGCCACCCCGACCCACTGAACAACGCGATCAGCGCCGCTGAGCGGGCGGCGTCCACGTCGGCCTCGAATATCGTTGTGCTGCAGGGCGATCTGCCCGCGCTGCAGACGCAGCAGCTGGACGAGGCGATCGCCGCAGCCCGGCAGAACGAGCGCAGCTTCGTCGCCGACCGCCTGGGCACGGGCACCGCGGTGCTGTGCGCCTTCGGAACCGCACTCGATCCGCGCTTCGGGCCGAATTCTTCAGCACAGCACCGACTTTCAGGTGCGATCGAACTTACCGGCGGGTGGCCCGGATTGCGCTGCGATATCGACACGCCCGACGACTTGGCCGTCGCCCGTCGCCTCGGGATGGGGCCGGCGACCCGTGCTGCGGTGGCAGCGCTGGCCTCCCCGCCGCGATAACGAGGGGTAAACAGCTCCGTAACGGCAAACGGATGCGTGCTAGTCGGTGGCAGCACCCCCCACTGATGAGGAATGATCGCAAGAGTGACCGATATCGAAGCTCCGGACGCGGCGATCGCCGACGAGACGCCCACGTGGCAGTCCGCCGATTCAGCGCCGGGTGCGCCGCCCGCCACCACAGCCACCGCGGTCGACAACCCACTCCCCGAGGACCGCTATCTCAATCGAGAACTGAGCTGGCTGGACTTCAACGCACGCGTCCTCGCCCTGGCCGAGGACACCTCGCTGG
>JBAWAV010000111.1:0-6127 GCA_049589475.1 Mycobacterium sp. | reverse complement strand
GGTGATGATCGTGATCCCGGTGCAGAACTGGCCCAGCACATTGCGAAATATGCGTGCGTCGATCTGCTCGGCCATTGCTAGCTCTTGAAGCCGACGGTGAAGTCGTGGCCCCACAGGCTCACTGCGGTACTCTCCCGGGCGATCCAGTCGTGGTCGTCGACCTGCCGACCCTCGCAACCGAATTCGATGTCGAATCCGCCGGGCGTCTTCATGTAGAACGACAACATCAGGTCGTTGACGTGGCGGCCCAGGGTCGCCGACATCGGCACCTTGCGGCGCAGTGCGCGGTCCAGGCACAGACCCACGTCGTCGGCCTGCTCGACCTCCATCATCAGGTGGACGATGCCGCTGGGCGTCTGTCCCGGCATGAAGGCGAGGCTGTGATGACGGGGGTTGCAGCCCAGGAACCGCAGCCATGCCGGCGGTCCGTCGGCGGGCCGGCCCACCAACTGCGGCGGCAGGCGCATCGAGTCACGAAGCTTGAAGCCCAGCACGTCGCGGTAGAAGTGCAATGTCTCCTGGTCGTCGCGGGTGGTCAGCACCACGTGACCCAGGCCCTGCTCTGCGGTGACGAACTTGTGCCCGTACGGGCTGACGACCCGGCGATGTTCGAGCGCAGCGCCGTGGAAGACCTCCAGGCCGTTGCCCGAAGGGTCGGCGAACCGGATCATCTCGTCGACCCGCCGGTCGGCCAGCTCGGCGGCGGTGGCCTCCTTGTACGGCGTGCCCTCAAGATCGAGCCGATTCCGGATCTCCTGCAGGCCTTCGGCGTTCGCGCATTCCCAGCCCGCCTCCGACAACCGGTCGTGCTCACCCGGCACGATCACCAGGCGGGCCGGGAAGTCGTCCATCCGCAGATAGAGCGCACCGTCGGTACTGCCCTTGCCCTCGACCATGCCCAGGACTTTCAGGCCGTACTCCCGCCACGCCGACATGTCGGTGGCCTCGATGCGCAGGTAGCCCAGTGATCGGATGCTCATTTACACACCTCCCAGGAAGTCGATGGTCAGGTTGTTGAACTCGTCGAACTTCTCCACCTGCGCCCAGTGTCCACACTGTCCGAACACGTGCAGTTGCGCGCGGGGAATGGTCTTCAGCGCGACCAGCGCACCGTCCAATGGGTTGACCCGGTCTTCGCGGCCCCAGATCAGCAGCACCGGTTGGCGTAGTTTGTGGACCTCGCGCCACATCATCCCGAGCTCAAAATCGGCGCCGGCGAACGACATTCCCATCGCTCGGGTCGCCATCAACGATTCCGGTGTGCTGGCCAGCTCGAAGCGCTGGTCGATCAACTCGGGAGTGATCAGTTTCTGGTTGTAGACCATCACCCGCAGGAACGCCTCGAGATTCTCGCGAGTCGGCTCCACGGAGAACTTGCCCAGCCGTTTGACGCCTTCGGTGGGGTCGGGCGCGAACAGGTTGATGCTGAGCCCGCCGGGACCCATCAGCACCAGCTTGCCCGCCTTGTCGGGGTAGTCCAGCGCGAACCGGACGGCGGTGCCGCCGCCGAGCGAATTACCCACCAGCGGAACACGTCCCAGGTCCAAGTGGTCGAAAAGCCCTTTCAGTGCCCGGGCGGCGTACTGGTTGAACTGCCCGTGCTCGGCGCGCTTGTCGGAGTGACCGTAGCCGGGCTGGTCGACGGCCAGCACGTGAAACTGCTGCGCCAGCACCGGGATGTTGCGGGAGAAGTTCGTCCAACTCGCCGCACCGGGACCGCCGCCGTGCAGCAGCACCACCATCTGCTCATTGCCGACGCCCGCCTCGTGATAGTGCAGCTTGAGCGGTCCGTCGACGTCGACTTCGACGTAACGAGAGGTGGATTCGAACGTGAGCTCGTCAGTTGCAGATGTCATCAGACCATGGTGTCGCCGGGCGGTAGCCCGAACTCATTGTTGCCGAAGATCACGTATGCCCGCTCGGGGTCGTTGGCCGCGTGCACCCGGCCCGCGTGCGCGTCACGCCAAAAGCGTTGCACCGGTGCGTCGTTGGCCAGCGCGGTCGCACCGGAGGCCTCGAACAGCCGGTCGACGGAGGCGATGGCGCGCCCGGTGGCACGCACCTGGTCGCGTCGTGCGCGAGCCCGCAAGTCGAACGGGATCTCCTGGCCCGCGGACAACAGCGCGTATTCGTCACCGACGTTGCCGATCAGCTGACGCCACGCCGCGTCGATGTCGCTGGCCGCCTCGGCGATTCGGACCTTGGCGAACGGGTCGTCCTTGGCCTTCTCGCCGGCGAACGCCGCACGCACCCGCTTGCCCTGGTGCTCGACGTGCGCGTCGTAGGCGCCGTAGGCCATACCGACGATCGGTGCCGAGATGGTCGTGGGATGCATTGTGCCCCAAGGCATCTTGTACACCGCTGCGGTGTTGTTCTCATAGCCGCCCGCGGTGCCGTCGTTCATCTGCTTGTACGACAAGAACCGGTGCCGCGGAACGAACACGTCCTTGACGACGACGGTGTTGCTGCCGGTCCCCTTCAGGCCCACCACGTGCCAGACGTCGTCGATGCGGTATTCGGTGCGCGGGATCAGGAAGCTGCCGAAGTCGACCGGCCGGCCGTCCTTGATGACGGGGCCGCCCAGGAAGGCCCAGGTGGCGTGGTCGCAACCCGACGACCAGTTCCACGATCCGCTGACCAGGTAGCCGCCGTCGACGACCGTGCCAGCCCCCATCGGGGCGTAGGACGACGAGACGCGCACGTTGCTGTCGTCGCCCCAGACCTCGTCTTGCGCCTGCTGGTCGAACAGCGCCAGATGCCAGTTGTGTACGCCGATGATCGAGCTGACCCAACCGGTGGACCCGCAGGCGCTGGCGATCCGGCGGACCGCCTCGTAGAACACCGTCGGGTCGCATTCCAGGCCGCCCCATTGCTGTGGCTGCAGCAACCTGAAGAACCCGATCTCCTGAAGCTCGCTCACCGTGGCGTCCGGCAGTCGGCGCAGGTCCTCGGTCTCCTGGGCCCGCTGCCGCAGTTTGGGCAGTAGTTCGTCGATGCCGTCTAGGACCGACTGGGCGTCACGTTGTTGAATGGACGTCACGGATTCCTCCAAAGGTGGCTAACTTAGACAAAGACTAGAACACGTTCCGATTCGTGTCGAGCAGCGTGTTCCTGCGGCTGGTAGCGATACCGATCCGAGTTTCTGTAACCTGTTCTAGTTATGACGGAAGGAAGGGCGGGGTAGTGACGGACGCTGTTCCCGACGAACCGCTCGGCAGCCACGTTCTGGAGCTGGAGATCGCCGACGTCGTCACCGAGACCGACGACGCACGGTCGTTGGTGTTCACGCTGCCCGACGGTACCGAGACACCGGCCGACCGGCTGCGCTACGCCCCCGGCCAGTTCCTGACGTTGCGCGTGCCCAGCGACCGCACCGGCTCGGTCGCCCGCTGCTATTCGCTGTGCAGTTCGCCGTTCACCGACGAGGCGCTGACCGTCACCGTCAAGCGCGACAAGGACGGCTACGCGTCGAACTGGCTGTGCGACCACGCTCACCGCGGTATGCGGATCCACGTGCTGGCGCCGTCGGGCAACTTCGTGCCCAAGACGCTCGACGCCGATTTCATACTGCTGGCCGCGGGCAGCGGGATCACGCCGATCATGTCGATCTGCAAGTCCGCGCTGTCCGAAGGTGGCGGGCAAGTGGTGCTGCTCTACGCCAACCGCGACGACCGGTCGGTGATCTTCGGCGATGCGCTTCGCGAGCTCGCGGCCAAATACCCCGACCGGCTCACCGTCGTGCATTGGCTGGAGTCGCTGCAGGGATTGCCGTCGGCGACCGCGCTGGCACAACTGGCCGCCCCCTTCACCGACCGCCAGGCATTCATCTGCGGGCCCGGCCCGTTCATGGCCGCCGCGCGCGAAGCCCTCGAGGCTCTGAAAGTGCCTGCGCCGCAGATACATCTCGAGGTGTTCAAGTCGCTCGACAGCGATCCCTTCGCGGCGGTCAAAATTGAAGATGACGCTGACGAGCCGCCGGCCACCGCAGTCGTCGAACTCGACGGGCAGACCCACACCGTCTCGTGGCCACGCAAAGCCAAGTTGCTCGACGTGCTGCTGGACGCCGGCCTGGATGCGCCGTTCTCCTGCCGCGAGGGCCACTGCGGCGCCTGCGCCACCAGCCTGCGCAGCGGCAGAGTGAACATGGAGGTCAACGACGTCCTCGAACAGCAGGATCTCGACGAAGGGCTGATTCTGGCCTGCCAGTCGCACCCCGAGACCGATTCGGTCGAAGTCACCTACGACGAGTAGCCGCAGCGTAAATTCTGCTCAAGTTCGAACTCGAACTCGTTAGGAGCTGGGAGAATGATGCGGCTGGCCGCGGCTGTTGGTCTGGTACTCGCGTTGACACCTCCCGCGGTGTGTTCGGCCGCCAGCAACACCGCCACCTCACTGATGCCCCTCAACGACGGCAGCCAGCTGGAGACGCGCGCTGTGCTGGACTGCCACAGCGCGACCGGCAGTTGCGACTTCACCGTCGGCGCCGACCGCAGGACCGGCGACGGTGTCAGCGGATTCCCGAGCGACCTCTGGTCGCGGCAAAGTACCGATATCCGCTCCAGCGACCGGACGCTGTACCTCGACGTGCACGCCACCGCGCAATACGACCGGGTCTTCAAAGAAGGCGGGAACGATAACGTCACTACGATCTACACGGGCGATGGTGGGCCGGAGAAGTACCAGACCACCGGCCGGATCGACGCGACCGACTGGCGCACCGGCCAAGCACGGACCAACATTCCGGTCATCATGTGCACCCACATCCAGGTTATCTACGGCGGCAACAACATAACCTCGCCGAGCACCTGCGCGCAGACCACCTTCTCGTAAATCGTCAGAGCTTCCGCGACATTGCCACGTTGTCAACGAGACTCGAGAAAAGTGATCACCGCTCGAACGCGGCGGTGATCGTCAGCGGCCTCGGGCAGGTCCAGCTTGCTCAGAATGCTTCGCACGTGCTTCTCGACGGTGCCTTCAGTGAGCCACAACTGACGGGCAATGCCGGCGTTGGAGCGCCCCTCTGCCATCAGCGCCAAAACCTCGTGCTCCCGAGGACTGAGAGCAGCAAGCGGGTCTGTGCGTCGGCGTCCTGAAACCAACTCTTGGATCAGCGCCGGGTCAATCACTGAGCCGCCCTTGGCGATCCGCTGTAGTGAATCCACAAACTCCGCCACATCGGTCACCCGACTTTTGAGGAGGTAACCGATCGCACGGCCGCTGGCCAGAAGCTCCATCGCGTGCTCGACCTCGACATGAGCCGATAGAACCAAAATGCCGGTCTCGGGCTGCTCTTCCCGGACGACTCGCGCGACATCGAGGCCTTCGGTGGTGTTAGTCGGCGGCATACGGATATCGATGACAAGCAGGTCGGGATTCTCTGCGCGCACTAATGCACGAGCTTCGGTTCCGTTGCCGACCTGGCCGACGACGTCGAACCCAGAGCGCTCAAGCAGGCTCGCCAACCCCGCACGGAGGAGGGCGTCGTCGTCGGCCACGACCACGCGTATACCGCCAGCACGTGCATCGGATCCTTCTACTGACGCGCTATGTACGTTGCTGGAGTCACCTCCCATGCGGTGTCGTCCTTTCGGCCATTCGACCGATCACATCTTGCTACGGACGGGCACCAAAGTCACTGATCGGGCTTCTGCCCGCTCGGACTCGTTCATGTCATGCCGCGATGAGTCGCGCGGCGTTGTCGACTGCGGCCTGGTCGAGGCGGCCGACGCTGTCCAGTGCGTCACATCGGATCTGGATCCGCCGTTGTTGTTGCAGGCGAGCTGATTTCAGCTGGTGCTGTAGGCCCAGTAGTCATACGTGCCGCCGTCAAAGCCGCCGGGCACCGGGCACAGATCGTGGTATGCGGCCAACACGAACTGTCCCGCTTGGTCGCTGGTCAATTGTGGATGGTCTTGCACCACGCTTGCGGCCACCTGAGTACCCGGCATCTGCCGAACCCACAGTCTCCTGCACACGCTGTAGCCGTCTTCCAGCATCGCCGGATCCGTTCCGGTGATGCCCGCCGCCCGCACGGCGCCCAAGAAGTCCGGGACGGCGGCGCCGGCCGGGGAGGCCAGGCCTACGGAAATGACGGCTCCAGCGGCACCGACGAGGACTTTTCCGATAA
>JBAWAV010000110.1:0-7639 GCA_049589475.1 Mycobacterium sp. | reverse complement strand
GCTTCCAGGAACCCATCAATGTCTCCGTCGAGAACGGCAGCCGGGTTTCCTACTTCGTATTCCGTACGCAGGTCTTTGACCATCTGATACGGATGCAACACGTAGGACCTCATCTGGTTACCCCAGGAGCTGCCGCCGTCCCCCTTTAGTGCGTCGAGTTCCGCGCGCTCTTCTAAACGCTTGCGTTCCAACAGCTTTGCTTGAAGAACACGCATCGCGGCCACCTTGTTCTGCAGCTGCGACTTCTCGTTCTGACAGGTGACGACGATACCCGTCGGGATGTGCGTGAGTCGAACCGCCGAGTCGGTGGTGTTGACGGATTGACCACCGGGACCACTGGATCGGTACACGTCAACGCGGAGATCGCCTTCGGGGATTTCGATGTGATCGGTGGTCTCCACCACCGGCAGCACCTCGACTTCCGCGAACGACGTCTGCCGTCGGTTCTGGTTGTCGAACGGGCTGATCCGCACCAGCCGGTGGGTGCCCTGCTCGACGGAGAGCGTTCCGTATCCGTAGGGCGCGTGCACGACGAAGGTCGCGCTCTTGATCCCGGCCTCTTCGGCATAGGAGGTGTCGAACACCTCGACCGGATACTTGTGCTGCTCAGCCCAGCGGATGTACATCCGCATCAGCATCTCGGCCCAGTCCGCGGCGTCCACGCCTCCGGCGCCGGAACGGATGTTGACCAGCGCCTCGCGCTCGTCGTATTCACCCGAAAGCAGTGTCCGCACTTCCATCGCCTCGATGTCGGCGTACAGCTTCTTGAACTCCGCATCGGCCTCGGCCTTCGCGTCTTCGGAGTCATCTTCGTCGGCAAGCTCGTACAGCACCGGCAGATCGTCGAGTCGCTGGCGCAGCTCTTCGACACGCCGCAATTCGCCCTGGGTGTGCGACAGCTCGCTGGTCACCCGCTGCGCCCGGGCCTGGTCGTCCCACAGATTGGGATCGGAAGCCTCGTGCTCGAGCTTCTCGATCCGGCCGCGCAGACCGTCGACGTCCAGCACCCGCTCCACCGTGGTCAGGGTGGAGTCGAGAGCCGCGATGTCAGCCTGTCGGTCGGGATGCACAGGTCATCACGTTACCGGCCGAACCAATCGACACGACCCGCGCTACTGGCCCCGGCCGGGCCGGGCAGACGTTTAGCATCAAAGATTATGCGTCCCTACCACGTCGCGATCGTCGGCTCAGGCCCCTCTGGATTCTTCGCCGCGGCGTCGCTGTTCAAAGCGGCCGACGCGGACGACAACCTCGACGTCGCCGTCGACATGCTGGAAATGCTGCCCACACCCTGGGGTTTGGTGCGCTCCGGCGTCGCGCCGGACCACCCGAAGATCAAGTCGATCAGCAAGCAGTTCGAGAAGACCGCCGAGGACCCGCGGTTCCGGTTCTTCGGCAATATCGCGATCGGCCAGCACGTCAATCCGGCCGAACTGGCTGAGCGGTACGACGCCGTGGTCTACGCGATCGGCACGCAGGCGGACCGGCCGCTGAACATTCCCGGCGAAGAGCTGCCCGGCAGCGTCGCCGCGGTCGATTTCGTGGGCTGGTACAACGCGCACCCGCACTTCGCGGAGATATCACCCGACCTGTCCGGTGCCCGAGCCGTGGTCGTCGGCAACGGCAATGTCGCACTCGACGTTGCGCGGATTTTGGTGACCGAGCCCGACGAACTCGCCCGCACCGACATCGCCGACCACGCGCTGGAATCGTTGCGACCGCGCGGCGTCGAGGAAGTGATCGTCATCGGTCGCCGTGGCCCGCTGCAGACCGCGTTCACCACCCTGGAACTGCGCGAACTGGCGGATCTGGAGAACGTCGACGTGGTGCTCGATCCGGCCGATTTCGAGAACATCAGCGAGGACGACGCGGCGACGGTCGGCAAGGTCTGCAAGCAGAACATCAAGGTCCTCAAAGGCTACGTCGGCCGAGAGCCCCGGCCGGGACACCGCCGCATCGTGTTCCGCTTCCTAACTTCTCCCATCGAGATCGCCGGCGAGGAACGCGTCGAAAAGATCGTGCTCGGAACCAATGAGCTGGTCAGCGATGACAACGGACGGGTCGTGGCCAAAGACACCGGCACCCGTGAGGAGTTGCCCGTCCAACTGGTGGTCCGATCAGTCGGCTACCGCGGCGTCCCCACCCCTGGGCTGCCGTTCGACGAGAAGAGCGGCACCATCCCGAACACCGGCGGCCGGGTGGACGGCAGTCGCAATGAGTACGTCGTCGGTTGGATCAAGCGCGGACCGAGCGGCGTGATCGGCACCAACAAGAAGGACTCGCAGGACACCATCGACACTCTGATCGCCGACTTGTCGGGTGGCGAGTTGGCCGACTTCGGTGCCGGTCACGCCGACAAGCTCGCCGACTGGCTGGCCACCCGCCAGCCCAAGCTTGTCACCGACGCGCACTGGAAGCTGATCGACGAGCATGAACGATCGAGCGGCGAGCCGCACGGACGGCCGCGGGTGAAGCTGCCGAACCTGACCAAACTGCTGCACATCAGCCACGGCTGATCCCGACTAGTCAGGCGGGGCGAAGGCCCACTTGTCGGGATTGCGCTGGGAATACACCACCGGCTTGAGTTCGCCTATGGTCGGCCACTTGTCGACGTCGGCGGTCATGCGCTGATACACGGTGTACTCGTTCAGGGTCGGCCCGTCGATGACGCCGGCGATCGTGACGATCTGCTCACCGGTGGCGTCAGGGCGCGGGCTGACGCCGGTGATCAGCAGCGTGCCGCTCAACCAATCCGCGCGGGGGCCCTGACGGATGAGCCGGGGCACCACGAAGCGCGCCGCGATCGCGACGAGCAGCACCACCGAAAAGATTTCCCACACGACGTCATCGTAGGACCGCCCGTGCCGATCAGGTCGGCGTTGACGAATAGGCCGGGGTCCAGTGCACCTGCGCGATCCGCTCGGCGAGTTCTTCGTCGCTGCGTTTCGGGGCCACCCCATCCGCGACAGCCTGCGCTGCCACGGCCTTCGCAATACGCACAGCCACGTCGGGCACGTCTGAGACCGTCGGCAGCAGCGGCGCGTTGGGATCGGTGAGGGCCGGCGATGCGTCGCCAAGGGTCGTCGCGGCGACGCGCATCATCTCGTCGGTCACGCGGGTCGCCTGCGCCGCGGTCACGGCGAGTCCCATCGCCGGAAAGATGTAGACGTTATTGCATTGGGCCACAGTGTGTTCCACACCGTCGCGCACCACCGGCGCGAACGGAGAACCGGTGGCGACCAGTGCGCGTCCGTCGGTCCAGCGATCCAACTCGGCCGGGTGCGCCTCGGCACGGCTGGTCGGGTTGGACAGCGGGAAGATGATCGGCCGCTGCGTTTTGCCGGCCAGTTCGCGGACGATCGGCTCAGTGAAAGCCCCTGCAGCGGTAGATAATCCGAGCAGGATTCCGACGTCGACATTGTGGACGACGTCGGCGAGCTGGGCCGGCCCCGACAACCCCCACCCTGCTGTACGGCTGGCCGGCTGGGCCAGCGAGCGCTGCTCAGGTGAGAGGTCAGTGCGATCGTCGGTGAGCAGTCCCACTACATCGACGACCCAGATCCGTTCTGCTGCAGCCTGATCGGAGAGTCCCTCG
Organism: Mycobacterium sp.; assembly: GCA_049589475.1. Lineage (GTDB taxonomy): Bacteria > Actinomycetota > Actinomycetes > Mycobacteriales > Mycobacteriaceae > Mycobacterium. The sequence goes on along the minus strand of JBAWAV010000110.1, from coordinate 4,044 downwards.
TTGACCATCTCGCGGCGGATCATGTCGAGGACACCGATGCCGGCCGAGCCTGCGCCGAGCATGACGACCTGCTGCTGCGAGAGCGGGCGGCTGGCGACGTTCGCCGCGCCGCGCAGTGCGCCGAGGGTGACTGCGGCGGTGCCCTGGATGTCGTCGTTGAAGGTCAGCAACGCGTCGCGGTAGCGCGTCAGGATGGGCTGGGCGTGCACCGTGGCGAAGTCTTCCCACTGCAGCAACACATTCGGCAGATGTCGCTGCACGGCGGCGACGAACTGGTCGATGAACGCGTAGTACTCGTCGTCGTGGATGCGCCGGTGCCGCCAGCCGAGGTAGAGCGGATCGTCGAGCAGTTCGACGTTGTCGGTGCCCACGTCGAGCACGATCGGCAGGGTGCGCGCCGGATCGATGCCGCCGATCAGGGTGTAGAGCGACAGCTTGCCGATCGGAATGCCCATTCCGCCGATGCCCTGGTCGCCCAGGCCGAGGATGCGCTGCCCGTCGGTCACCACGATCACGTCGACATCGCGCTGGGGCCGGTTGTCCAACACCTCGTCGAGTTGGTCGCGGTCCGGATAGGACACGAACAATCCGCGCGGGCGACGATAGATCTCGCCGAAACGCTGGCAGGCCTCCCCCACCGTCGGGGTGTAGACGATCGGCAGGGTTTCGGGGATGTGGTCGCTCAGCACGCGATAGAACAACGTCTCGTTGCGGTCCTGCAATGCGCGCAGATAGATGTGTTTGTCGAGATCGTCGTGGCGAGTGCAGAACTCGTGCCAGCAATGCCTGGCCTGCTCGTCGAGGGACTTGACCCTCGCCGGTAGCAGCCCGAGCAGACCGTACCGGCGGCGCTCGGCCTCGGTGAACGCCGTGCCCTTGGTCGTCAGCGCATCGAAAAGGGCGGCCTGCCCTCGCTTTTCGTCAGCCATGGCCAGCACCTCCTGGAACTCTCGCTCTGACCATCAGCCGATGGTACGGACGGCGGCGAGTCGACTGATGGAAAATCGTACGTCGTTAAGCATTTGGTCATCTGCGACGACTAGCGCTTTACTGTCGTGATGCGTGACGACGATCTCTCGGTGGCGCTGAGTCTGGCAGACCAGGCCGACGCGGTGACGCTGGCGCGCTTCGGCGCGGTCGACCTACGGGTCGACACCAAACCCGATCTGACGCCGGTGAGCGATGCCGATCACGCGGTCGAGACGACATTGCGAGAGACGCTCGGCCGGGTCCGCCCGGACGACAGCATTCTCGGTGAAGAGTTCGGCGGGTCAACCACTTTCACCGGACGGCAATGGATCATCGACCCGATCGACGGCACCAAGAATTTCGTTCGCAGCGTGCCGGTCTGGGCCAGCTTGATCGCGTTGCTCGACGACGGCGTGCCCCAGATCGGGGTGATCAGTGCCCCTGCACTGCAACGGCGTTGGTGGGCCGCAAGCGGAGCGGGTGCGTTCGCGACGTTCGGCGGTGGGCCTGCCCGTCGGATCTCGGTTTCCTCAGTCACACAGCTCGATTCGGCCAGTCTGTCATTCTCCAGCCTGTCCGGTTGGGCGCAGCTCGATCTGCGAGACCGCTTCCTCGACCTGACCGACGCGGTGTGGCGGGTGCGCGCCTTCGGCGACTTTCTGTCCTACTGCTTCGTTGCCGAGGGAGCAGTAGACATCGCGGCCGAGCCGGAAGTGTCGGTGTGGGATCTGGCCCCGCTGGACATCCTGGTGCGTGAGGCGGGTGGAACGTTCACCGGTCTGGACGGGACCGCCGGCCCGCACAGCGGAAATGCGGTGGCAACCAACGGTCTTTTGCACGATCAGGTGCTCGCGAGGCTGTCCGCTGGTTAGCTCATGCGTGTGAACTGCGTAACACGCAACTTCTACCTTACTCCGGAGTAAGATACAGTCATCGCACTGCCCCAACGACCGAGGCTGCATTCATGACAAACACTGTCACCCCCGCGAACGGCTCCTCTAACGGCGCGAAGCCGCGTCCCAAGCGGGCGGGCAAACAGTCCGCTATCGGCGAGCAGAAGCACAAGCGGACCGGCATCGACGTCGCGTTGGGGCTGCTCACGCCCCTTGTCGGCCAGGAATTCCTGGACAAATACGGTCTGCGTGATCCGCTGAACCGAACGCTGCGTTACAGCGCGAAGACGATTTTCTCCACCGCCGGAGCCACCAGCCGCCAGTTCAAGCGCGTCCAGAACCTGCGCGGCGGGCCCACGCGGCTGAAGACCAGCGGCAAGGACTACTACGACCTGACACCCGACGACGACCAGAAACTCATCGTCGAAACCGTCGAGGAATTCGCCGCAGAGATCTTGCGGCCGGCCGCTCACGACGCCGACGCGGCGACCACCTATCCCCCGGACCTGGTGAAGAAGGCCACGGAGTTGGGGATCACCGCGATCAACATTCCCGAGGACTTCGACGGCATCGCCGCGGAGCGCTCCAGCGTGACCAACGTGCTGGTTGCCGAGGCGCTCGCCTACGGCGACATGGGGCTCGCACTGCCCATCCTGGCGCCGGCAGGAGTTGCCGCCGCACTCACACACTGGGGCAGCGCCGGCCAGCAAGCGACCTATCTCACGGAGTTCGCCGGCGAGAACGTCCCGCAGGCCTGTGTCGCCATCGCCGAGCCACATCCGCTGTTCGACCCGACCGCGCTGAAGACCACCGCGATCCGCACGCCGAGCGGCTACCGGCTCACCGGCATCAAGTCACTGGTCCCGGCGGCGGCCGACGCCGAGTTGTTCATCGTCGCGGCCCAACTCGACGGCAAGCCGGCGCTGTTCCTCGTCGAGTCGTCGAGCGACGGCCTGACCGTCAAAGCCGACCCGAGCATGGGTATCCGCGCGGCCGCGCTGGGCCGCGTCGAGCTCGACAACGTCGCGGTGCCGCTGAGCGCACGCCTGGGCGAGGAGGATGCAACTGCCACCGATTCCGCCCAGAATTATTCCGAAGCCATCGCGCTGGCCCGGCTGGGCTGGGCGGCGCTGGCGGTCGGCACGTCGCACGCCGTGCTCGACTACGTCGTGCCGTATGTGAAGGAACGCGAAGCCTTCGGCGAGCCCATCGCTCATCGGCAGTCCGTCGCATTCATGTGCGCCAACATCGCCATCGAACTCGACGGGCTGCGCTTGATCACCTGGCGCGGTGCGGCCCGGGCCGAGCAAGGGCTGTCGTTCAGCCGTGAAGCTGCGTTGGCCAAGCGGCTCGGCACCGACAAGGGCATGCAGATCGGCCTGGACGGCGTGCAGTTGCTCGGCGGTCACGGCTTCACCAAGGAGCACCCCGTCGAACGTTGGTACCGCGACCTGAGAGTCCTCGGCGTCGCCGAGGGCGTAGTAGTCATCTAAGTCCGCTGTTACACCGGCAACGAAAGACCAATCATGGCAATCAATTTGGAACTGCCCGGCAAGTTGCGCGCGGTGGTCGACACAGCGCACCAGGGTGCCGCGGAGATGATGCGCCCCATCGCCCGCAAGTACGACCTGAAAGAACACGCCTATCCCGTCGAGCTCGACACACTGGCTGAGCTGTTCGCTGGCGCCACCTCGGCCAACACCTTGGATATGGCCGGCGCCAACGGGCTTCGCAGTAGCGAAAGCACTGGTGAAAACCGCAACGGCGCCAACATGTCCGCGGCGCTGCAGGCGCTGGAAGCCAGTTGGGGCGACGCCGCGATGCTGTTGTCGATCCCCTTCCAGGGCCTGGGCAACGCGGCGGTGTCCGCGGTGGCCACCGATGACCAGCTCGAGCGACTGGGCCGAGTCTGGGCGGCGATGGCCATCACCGAGCCGGCATTCGGGTCCGACTCGGCGGCGGTGTCCACCACTGCCAAGCTGGACGGCGACGAATACGTGATCAACGGCGAGAAGATCTTCGTCACCGCGGGCTCACGTGCCACCCACATCGTGGTGTGGGCGACGCTGGACAAGTCGAAGGGCCGCGCGGCGATCAAGTCGTTCATCGTGCCGCGTGAACACCCCGGCGTCACGGTCGAGCGGCTGGAGAACAAGCTCGGCATCAAGGGCTCCGACACCGC